>JAKDRW010000009.1 GCA_030454225.1 Vreelandella subglaciescola
GTAAGAGAAAAGAGGCTAAAAGATGACGAAGCTGCAGTTGCGCAACGTATCCAAGAGGTTTCAGCAAGTGCAGGCGCTGCAAGACATCAGCCTGGAGCTTGAGGCGGGGCAGATGCTGGCGGTGCTCGGCCCGTCGGGTTGCGGTAAGACCACGCTGTTGCGCTCTATCGCTGGTTTTGAATTTCCCGATGCGGGCTCCATCAGCGTTGACGGTGAGGTGTTGAACGATAGCAAGATCCACGTCAGGCCCGAGAAGCGCCGCATTGGCTATGTACCCCAGAGCGGCGTGCTGTTTCCCCATCTGACAGTGGCGAAAAACATTGCCTTTGGCCTGTCCGGCAGCCAGCGCAAGTCGGGGCGCATCAGTGAGATGCTCGCGTTGGTGGGCATGGAGGGCTTGGGTGAGCGCATGCCGCACGAGCTGTCCGGCGGTCAGCAGCAGCGCATTGCGCTGGCACGCGCCCTGGCGCCGGAACCTTCGCTGGTGCTGTTGGACGAGCCGTTTAGCGCTCTGGACGCGGGGCTGCGCGCGGCGCTGCGTGAGGAGGTGCGTGCGGCGCTGAAAGCGATAGGTGCCACTGCCATTTTGGTGACCCACGACCAGGAAGAAGCGCTATCGATGGCCGATCGGGTCGCCGTCATGCGCCAGGGCTACTGCGTGCAGGTGGCAGACCCCGTATCGCTATACAAGTACCCGGCCGACCTTCGCGTAGCGCACTTTGTCGGTGAGGCCACGACCCTCAAGGCGCCGGTGGCCAATGGCAGTATTGACACGCTGTTTGGCAGCCTCAAGGTAGCATCAGGCTGCCCCAGGGACTGCCGTCTGGCCACTATTATGGTACGGCCCGAACAATTTATTGTCGGCAAGCCGGATGGGCAGCAAGTCAGCGGGAAAGTGCTGAAGACGGTTTATTACGGCCATGATGCGCTGATGTATCTCAAGACCGATGCGCAGTTCGGCGCCGCTGAAATACGCGTCCGCGTGATGGGCGCGCCGACGTTTTCCCCCGGCGACCCTGTCAGCATAGCGGTCAGCGGCGACGTCATGGCTTATCCGCAGGAAGGACAAGAAGGACAGGCTGCCTGAGTTTACTGACGCTGGCACCAACGCTGAGCCCTAGACGCCGGGCATAACCCCCTAACAAAAACGCCCCGCCGGCTATGATTGACCGGCGGGGCATTTTTGTCTGCGCGTTAGCTAGCCGTCAGCGCTGCGCTATACGGCGTAGGCCTTGTGAAACACCTCGGGGCCGCGTTCGGCGTCTACCGTGCCCGAGCGTACCAGCCAGTCGCCAAAGCCTTCGCCGTCGTTGCGCTCGGCGGCAAAGCGTTCGAGCATCGGGTCGATCAGCCCGAGGATGGTGGCCTCGTCGATGTTCTCGCGGTAGAGGCGGTTCATGCGTTCGCCGCGCTCGTCGCCGCCGAGAAAGAGGTTATATTTGCCCAGCGCCTTGCCGGTCAGGCCGATCTCGGCCAGGTAGGGACGTGCACAGCCGTTGGGGCAGCCGGTGACGCGCACGTTGATCGGCGTGTCGGAGAGCCCGTGCTTGTCCATCAGCGCGTCGAGGCTGTCGGTCAGCGACGGCAGGTAGCGCTCGGACTCGGCCATGGCCAGCGCGCAGGTGGGGAAGGCCACGCACGACATGGAGTTGCGCGCAAGCGGCGAGATACCGCTGCCGTCTTCCAGCCCGTAGTGGTCGACCAGCGTCTGAATTTCGGCCTTTTTCTCCGGCGTGACGTTGGCGATGATCAGGTTCTGGTTACAGGTAATGCGGAAGTCGCCGGTGTGTACGTGGGCGATTTCGCGCAGGGCGGTGCGCAGCTTGAGCTCGTCGGTGTCGAGTACCCGGCCGCTGCGAATCGACAGCGTCAGGTGCTGGTTGCCGTTTTCGCCCTCGACCCAGCCGAAGCGGTCGCCGTTATGGGTGAAAACGTAGTCGCGCACCGGCTCCATGGGCGTGCCGTGATACTCGGCGAAGCGCTCGAGGAACCACTCCACGCCGTGGTCGGCCATGGTGTACTTGAAGCGCGCGTGGGTACGCTCGGTGCGGCATCCGTGATCGCGCTGGATGGCGGCGATGGCTTCGCAGGCGTCGACCACCTGGTCGACGGGCACGTAGCCGGCGACGTCGGCAAGGCGCGGGTGGGTGGCCTCGTTGCCGTAGGTCATGCCCATGCCGCCGCCTACGCCGACGTTGAAGCCCTTGAGCTCGCCATCTTCGACAATCGCAATCAGCGCGATGTCGTTGGACAGCACGTCGGCGTCGTTTTCCGGCGGTATCGCCAGCGCGATTTTGAACTTGCGCGGCAGGTAGTAGTAGCTATAGAACGGCTCTTCCTCTTTTGCCGCGTCGTCCTCGCCCCGCGCTTCCACGCGCTCTTCGCCCAGCCAGATCTCGGCGTAGGCTTTGGAGCGCCATTTGAGCCGCTCGCTGATGTCGATGGAGTAGCGGTGGATGTCAGCGTGCACCTGGGACTGGTACGGGTTGACGTTGGCGATGACGTTGCGGTTAACGTCGCCGCAGGCGCCGCGTGTGTCCAGCCCCAGCGCGTCGATGGCACGCATCAGCGGGCGCATCTTGTGCTTGAACACGCCGTGAAACTGGAACGTCTGGCGCGTGGTCAGCTTGAGCGTGTGGTTGGCGCAGTCGCCGGCGATGTCGTCGAGCCCCAGCCACTGGGCGGGGTTGAGCACGCCGCCGGGCAGGCGCAGGCGCACCATGAACATGTGCAGCGGCTCCAGGCGCTGGCGGCGACGCTCGTCGCGCAGGTCGCGGTCGTCCTGGAGGTAGGTGCCGTGGAACTTGGTCAGCTTGTTGTCGTCGTCCGAGATCGCGCCGGTGGCCGCGTCGTCGAGCCCCTCGGCGATGGTGCCGCGCAGGTAGTTGCTTTCGCGCTTGATAATCTCGGCTTCAGGAAACTTGGTGCTCATTAGTAGATATCCCGCTGGTAGCGTTTCTGGCGGGACAACTCCCGCAGGTAGTCGGTGGCGTCTTCTTCGTTTTTACCGCCGGCGTCGATGATCACGTCGAGCAGCGCGCGGTGAACGTCGGGCGCCATGCGGTCGGCATCGCCGCACACGTAAAGGTAAGCGCCGCGCTCGAGCCAGCGCCAGACTTCTTCGGCGTTCTCGCGCAGGCGCTGCTGGACGTAGACTTTTTCCCCCTGATCGCGGGAGAAGGCCACGTCGATGCGGTCGACGACTCCCTGACGCCGCCAGGCCAGCCACTCGCTCTGGTAGAGGAAGTCCGAGTGGAAGTTACGGTCGCCGAACAGCAGCCAGTTGTTGCCTTCGGCCTCGCGCTCTTCGCGCTCCTGCATGAAGGCGCGGAACGGGGCGATGCCGGTGCCCGGCCCGATCATGATCACCGGCGCGGCGTCGTCTTCGGGCAGGCGGAAGTGCTTGTTAGCCTCAATGTACGCCGGCACGGCGGTGTCGTCGGCGAGGCGGTCGGCAAGCCAGGACGAGGCCACGCCTTCGCGCCGGCGGCCTTCGGTTTCGTAGCGTACCGCGGCGACGGTCAGGTGGACTTCGTCGTCTACCGCGGCCTGGCTTGAGGCGATGGAGTAAAGCCGCGGCGGCAGCTTGCGCAGCGCCTCGACCAGTGTCTGGGCGTCAAGGCCTTCAATCGGCGCGTCTTCGGCCAGGTCAAGCAGGTCGCGGCCGTAAAGCCACTCGGCGAGCTTGGCATTGTCGGTGGTCAGCTCGGTGAGCTCGACGCTGCCGCTAAGCGCGGCCCACTTTTCGACCACCGGGCGGGTCAGCAGGGTAATTTCGCGGTGGTGCTTGAGCGCGCCGGCAAGCGTGGTATCGATGTCGCCGGCGGTCACCGGGGTGTCGGGATCAAGCCCCAGCGCCTCGATGATGGCGGCCACCAGCGCCGGGTCGTTCTGCGGGTAAAGCCCCAGCGAGTCGCCCGGCTGGTAGCTCAGGCCGGAGCCGTCGAGCGACAGCTCGATGTGGCGGGTTTCCTTGCTCGATCCGCGGCCGTTGAGCCACTGGTTGTCGAGCACCTCGGCCATGAACGGGTAGCGGCGGGTATACGCCTCGGTCGTGGGGGCGGGGCTAACGCTGGTCGCGGTGGGCATGCCCGACGCGCCGGCTTCGTTTTGCAGCTCTTCCAGCAGCGCCTTGAACCAGGCGTCGGCCTGGTCGTCGTAGTCCACGTCGCAGTCGGCGCGCTCTACCAGTGCGGTACCGCCGAGCTTGGCAAAGGCTTCGTCGAAGTCCTTGCCGGTCTGGCAGAAGTACTCGTAGCTGGTGTCACCCAGCGACAGCACGGCGTACTTGAGGTGCTTGAGCGACGGCGCCTTGCGGCCGTGGATGAACTCGTGCAGGTCGATGGCGTTGTCCGGCGGCTCGCCCTCGCCGTGGGTCGAGGTAATGACGGCAACGAACGTCTCGCTTTTCAGCTGGCGCGGCTTGAAGTCGGCCATGTCCAGCACCCGGGCGTCGATGCCCAGGGCATTGGCCTGCTCGCCGAGAGTTTCGGCCAGGCCTTCGCAGTTGCCGGTCTGGGAGCCGTAAAGCACGGTCAGAGACGGGCGCTCTTGGCCGGCATCGCCGGCGCTTTGTGCGGCAGCGGCGCTGCCGGGGGCGCCGGCTTTGGCCGCCTGATGGCCGGCAATAAAGCCCGCCAGCCAGTCAAACTGGTGGGGCGCCAGGGTGTCAATCAGGCGATTTAACCCGCTGGCCTGTTCGGTCGACAGCGGGGAATTACTAGGATCAATTATCATAGGGCACGGTCAGCATGGTTACTATTTTTATGTAACCTACCATCGGAGCGAGGAGGGTTTGTAAAAACATTGATATTGTTTTGCGATATTAAACTACCAGTTTTATATATGATATTGTTATAAGCTGGGCTTTCACGCTTTATTATCAAAAAATACCGTTGTTAAACAATCGGTTAAGATATTTTGGGAAATAGGTGAAATCTGGTTGACTCCCTATGTAATTGATATTTAAAGTTATGCTTAATAGTTATTAATAGTATTTATGTTATTGCTTTATCGTTTATCTGCGCTCAAACCAAGGAGAAAGGCATGCAAACGGAATCCGCAGACCGCTGCCATCAGGTGGTTATTATCGGCGGCGGCTCGGCCGGCATCACGGTAGCCGCGTCGCTGCTGCGCCGCCGGCCGGAGCTCGATGTGGCCATTGTCGAGCCGTCCTCACAGCATTATTATCAGCCGGCGTTTACGCTGGTGGGCGGCGGGACCTACGCGCTGGATAACACCCGCCGTGCCATCCGCGACGTGGTGCCCAAAGGCGCCACCCTGATCCAGGCGGCGGTCACTGCGCTTGCCCCCGACGACAACGCCGTGCAGCTGGATGACGGCCAGCGGCTGGGCTATTCTCAGCTGGTGATGGTGCCGGGTATCAAGCTCGACTGGGGCCGCGTTGACGGCCTTGCGGCGACGCTGGGCAAAAACGGCGTGTGCAGCAACTATAGCCCCGGGACCGTGCGCTATACCTGGCAGTGCCTGGACGCCTTTAGCGGCGGCAACGCTATCTTTACCCAGCCGCCGCCGCTGAAATGCGCCGGCGCGCCGCAAAAAATCGCCTATCTGGCCGCCGATCACGTCAAACGCAAGGGGCTTGGCGATAAAAGCACGCTGAAGTTCTACAGCGGCGGCGGGGCGCTGTTCAGCGTGCCCGCGTTTGTGCCGCCCTTGGAGCGCGTGGCCAGGCGTCACGGCGTCGAGGTGATTTTATCGCACGATCTGGTGGCGGTAGACGGCGAGCGCAAGGTCGCCACCTTCGAGATGCAAAACGCCGAGGGGGAAAAGACCCGCGTGGAGCAGGACTTTGATCTGCTTCACGTCACGCCGCACCAGTGCGCGCCGGACTTTATCGCCCAAAGCCCGCTGGCCGGTGCCGGTGGCTGGGTCGAGGTCGACAAAGCGACGACCCAGCATGTGCGCTACCCCAACGTGTTTTCGCTGGGGGATGCCAGTTCCTTGCCTACGTCGAAAACCCTCGCCGCGGTACGCAAGCAGGCGCCGGTGACGGTAAAAAACCTGCTCGCCAACATCGACGGTAAAGCGCTGACCGCACAGTACGACGGCTATACTTCCTGCCCGCTGGTGACTGACTATGGCCGGGTGATGATCGCCGAGTTTATCTACGACGGCGTGGTCACGCCGACGCTGCCGCTCGATCCGTTCAAGGAAACGCGCTTTTACTGGTGGGTCAAAAAGCACTTTCTGCCGGCTTTTTACTGGAAGCAGATGCTCACCGGCCGCGAGTGGGATATCGCCCACAAGCCGCGCAAGACGTCCTGATGCGGTAATGCTGTCTGGTGGTATACGCGCCGCATAAAAAAAGCCCCGGCCAGCGTTCGCTGATCGGGGCTTTTGCGTGCCGTGGTGTCACACGGCGATTTGCCTAATGGCCTACATTAGCTCGGTGACAAATACCGTAATAACGCCCAGGGGAGCGATGTATTTGACCAGGATGTTCCACGCGCTGAAATCGTAGACATCAAAGCCAAGCTCCTGGCGCACGGACTCTTTGTCCAGGCACCAGGCGGCAAACACAATCGAGCCCAGACCGGTCAACGGCAGCAGGAACTTCGCCGTCAGCGTATCGAGGAAGTCGAAAATGTTGAGCCCGAACAGGCTGAAGTCCGCCCAGACGTTGAACGACAAAAGCGCCGCCACGCCCAACAGCCATACGGCGATGCCGCCGATCAGCGTGGCCGTGAGCCGCGGTAGAGACAGACGCTCTTCGAGCAGTGCGACGGTCGGCTCCAAAAGCGAAATGGCCGAGGTGAGCGCGGCAAACGTCAGCAGCAAGAAGAACATCAGCCCCAGCACCGTACCGCCGGCCATGTTGCCAAACGCCAACGGCAGGGTGACAAAGATCAGCCCCGGCCCGGCATCCGGGCTGAGCCCGTTGCTAAATACGATGGGGAAGATAGCCAGTCCCGCCAGCAGCGCAATCACGGTATCGAGGATAATCACCGTGCGTGCAGTGCTGATGAGATTGATCTCTTCGCCGAGGTAGGAGCCGTAGGCCACCATGATGCCCATGCCCAGCGACAGGGTGAAAAATGCCTGCCCCATGGCGGAAAGCACCACGCCGCCGCTGACGGCGCTCCAGTCGGGGCTGAACATGAAGTCAACGGCCTCGCCGAAATGCCCGGTGGTGATGCCGTAGCCGACCAGAATCAGCATCAGAATCACCAGCGCCGGCATCATCGCGCGCGCCGCACTTTCCAGCCCCTTGGTAACGCCGCGGGCGACGATAGCCACCACCAGCGCCATAAAGGCGGTGTGCCAGCCCAAAAGCGTGATCGGGCTTGCCAGCATGCCGTTGAACTGTTCGCCGATGCTCTCGGAGCTACCGCCGCTAAAGGTTCCGATCACCGAGCCCAACGTATAGTTAAGCGACCAGCCGCCGATGACGCTGTAAAACGACAGAATCAAAAAGGCCGCCAGTACGCCGGTGATGCCGATGCCCATCCAAGCGGCGGGCTTGCCGTTCTGGCGTGCCTGGTCGGCCATGGTGTCGATGGGGTTTTTCTGCCCTCGGCGGCCGATCATCCACTCGGCGACGAGTATCGGCAGACCCACCAGCGCCACGCAGGCCAGGTAAACCAGCACGAAGGCCGCGCCGCCGTTTTCTCCGACCATGTAGGAGAAGCGCCAAATGTTCCCCAGGCCTACGGCCGATCCCGCGGCCGCCAGCACAAAGGCCATGCGCGATGACCACTGTGCATGAGCGAGTTTTGCCATACATCACCTGCTATTAAAGTGCGTTATAGTAAGTTATTGGATGCGCTAAAGGCGCATCGTTTCGGAATGCCGGCGACGCCAAAGGCGCTGGGCATTTGGCGTCGCCGCTAAGCCAGCGTTGTTCCGAAAGTCTGTGCAATTTATCCGATCGGTGCGGCGTGTGCCAGCAAGGCGCGACAAAACGCGCGTTGAAACGCCGTTTTTACAGCTATGCACAAACGGCGAATAGGTTTTCCACTGAACTATCCACAGGCAGCCCACGCTTGGCGTGCGCCTAAATAAACGTTGAAACGGGCTTTGTCAATACATCGTCGCGGGCTTTCGTTTACCGGCACCTGCGTGGAAAGCCCGTGTAACAGGCATTTCAGCCGTTTCACCGCTGAGTTAGCGGTGATCGGGCGTGCAGCGCGAGAATCCGCGACAAGACGCCTCAGCAACGCCAAGGCGCACCTGTTCATGATGTTATCAACAAAATAAAAGCGCGTTTATAAGCTGTGGATAAGAGTTCGGGTTGCCAGGTTTTAGCCCCGCTTTGATGGCGCTTTGGGCGGCCTCACCGCGGTGGATAACAGGAGAGCGCATGCTAACGATAACGACGCTTATCGGCGTGATGGCCGGCGGTGCACTGGGCGGCGTACTGCGCGCCTGGTCGAGTCGGTTTGGCGCCCGCCACCTGGGCGAAAAACTGCCCTGGGGAACGCTGGGCGTGAACTACGCCGCGGCGCTGGCGCTGGGTGCGCTTGCCGGAGGGATGGCGCAGAGTGAAACGGCCGGCTTTTTCTGGGCGTTTGCCGCCACCGGCGCGCTGGGCGGGCTATCAACGGTGTCATCGCTTGCCCAGCAAAGCCTGGGGCTGTGGCAGCAGCCACGCCGGGGCGCTGCCGTCGTTTATCTGGCGCTGAGCGTGGCCGGCGGCATTGCGCTTGCCGCCGCGGGCTATGCGCTGGCGGGAGGGGCTAGCTGATGACCGCTTTACCCTTTTATGCCGCCGTGGCGTCGGGCAGCGCGCTGGGGGCGGGGCTGCGCTATCTGGTCGCGCTGGCGGCCGTCGCGCTGATGGGGCCGGCGTTCTGGGCGGGGACGCTTACCGTCAACCTGCTGGGGTCGGGGCTGATCGCCTGGTACTCGACCCGGGCAGCGCGCTCCCCCCACGGCACGCTCGCCCGCTGGCACGGCTTTTGGACGGTCGGCGTATGCGGCGGCTTTACCACCTTTTCCCTGTTCAGCGTTGAGGCCGTTATACTTTGGCAGCACGGCCAGCCCGCCGTGGCGCTGGGCTATGTAGCGGCAAGCGTTATCGGCTGGATGGCGGCCGCGCGGCTGGGCCAGCGGCTGGCCGGGGACTGATGCGAGGGTTATGCTCGGCGGGCTTATCCATACCGATCAGGGAGAACAGTCATGTCCGATACGCGTGCTGAGGCACTAAAAGTGCTGGTGCTGCACGGTCCCAACCTCAACCTGCTGGGCACCCGGCAGCCGGAAATCTACGGCGGCGAAACCCTGGTCGATGTGAATCATGCGCTTGAGCGCCGGGCCGAAGCGGCGGGCGTGACGCTTGCCCACCGGCAAAGCAACCACGAAGGCGAGCTGATCGACGCCATCCAGGCGGCGCGCAATGACGCCACCACGGCCATCATCATCAACCCCGCCGCCTATACCCATACCTCGGTGGCGATTCTGGATGCGCTCAACGCCTTTGACGGCACCGTGATCGAGGTGCACATCTCCAACGTGCACCAGCGCGAGGCGTTTCGCCATCACTCCTACGTGTCAATGCGCGCCGACGGCGTAATCGCCGGGCTCGGCACCCAGGGCTACCACGCCGCGCTGGACGCCGTAGTGGCCGCGCGCGACGCCGCTTAGCGAGCTTTCTTCGGGGCCGATGTTCGCCGTAACTCGGCGGTATCGGCCAGCGCATGACGCAGCTGAGCGGCAGCGTCGCCAAGAGCCCCGCGGCCGAGGGCAAACGGCGGCGTGCCAAGTAATTGTTGTGCATCGTCGGGCGCGGTACTCAGCCTGCGTAACGCAGCCAACAGCGCCACCGCAGCCTCGCGGTCAGCCGGGGCAAGGTGGGTCTTCTGGAGAAGCGTACGCAGCTGAATGACGCCGTCGGCAAGGTTCAGCACACCGAGAGTGGTGGCGTGCTGAACGCTACCGCTTTGCTGTGCCTGACCAATATGCAGCATCAGCCGCAGCAGCCGGCGGTACATGCGTCCGTACCAGGCGTCATCGGGTGCTGGGCTGTCGTGGTGGCCGCACAGGCGTTCGATATCGCGCAGCATAAGCCGTGCTAGATAGCCGGCCCGGCGTGCCGGGCGGCGCGGCAGTAGCCGGTAGGCCAGCGCCACCAGAGCGATACTGGCGATGAGCGAGCCGGCATCCAGCAGCACGCTGCCGGGATCGGTTGGCGCCTGCAGAAATGGCTGGCTGGCGAGCATAAAGCACATATTGCCGTCTAACGCGGGAACCTTTGTTTTACTGCTGGCTCGGGCCAGCCCGCCGAACAGCATAAACGGCGCTAGCATCAGCAGGATATCCCCAAGCCCCGCGGCGTGGGGCATCAGCCACAGCCGGAACGCCGCTGCCAAGCCGACGCCGACGATAATCCCTTGCAGCATGCGCGGCGCGAGCGCCTGAGGCATGTCCATGCTCGATAGCACCATGGTGAAGGTGCAGAGCCCCATGGCCGGCAGCCAGGCGTTATCCCATCCTGAATAGGCCACCAGCAGCCCGGCCAGCAGCGTGACTACGCCGCCGGCCGTGCCGGCAATCAGCGCCGACGGCGTATCGCGACGCGTAGGCAAGGTCATGCGCGACGGTAACGGGCGCAGCGAGCGCTGCTGCTTAAGCCAAGCGGTGCCGGCGGCCTCGGTATCGCTCAGCTGGTCGAGCAGGCGCGCCAGCCGCGGTGAATACGCTTGAGCCCGGTCGGCAGCATGCTTGAGCGCTGCGGCTGCACTGGTCTGCCGTGCGGGCTGATCGAGGGCCTCGGCGGCGTTGCCTAACGCTTCTTTGAGCTCGGTTGGAAGCGGGCGTCGACCGGTGACCCGAGCCATGGCCAGCAGGCTGAGCGTGGCGGCGACAAAGGCGCCGCTGACCCGGGCGCCGGAAGATGGCCGCAGCGGACCGGCGTGGCTGGGAGCCAGCTGCTGCTCAAGTCTTGTCAGCGAGAGTAGCGGTTCATCGTTGGCCGGCGGTGCTGTGCTCTGAGCCAGCTGCCTGAGCGCATGACCGCCCAGACCGCGGACGCGATCAAGCAGTTCGCGCCGGGGCGGTGCCGGCAGCAATACCATGCCCATGGCGATAACGCAGACAACGCCGATCAGCGTGCAAATGACTCGCGCCATGGCAATGGCTGCGCTGCCGCCGATGGCGCCCAGGCTTGGCAGCAGCACGACGCTTGCGGTGAGTCCGGCCATTAACGCCGCGTAGCTGAAGGCAGCGCGGGTCAGGTGCGTTAGCGCCGCACAGCCACCGGCCCAGACGGCCAGCAGCACGAGCACCGCCATCAGCGGCAGAGGAGCGGCCAGCAGTGCAAAGCCTACTCCTGCGCCGGCAAGTGTGCCCACCAGGCGATAGACGCCACGCTCCAGCAGTAGCCCGCGCGAAGGCTGCGCCACGATCCACACGGCCATGGGGGCCCAGAAAGCGTTGGGCAGATGAAACAGCGAGGCAATAGCAAATGACGTCAGCGCCATGGCGGCGGTGCTGGCGCCAAATACGGCGCTTTGGCGACTCAGGCCCAGGGCGTGGGTGATGCGAGAGAGATAGGGTGCAAACATGATCAGATCGTGGCCAGCAACAGCATAAAAAAGGCACCCGCAGGTGCCTTGTCAGTATAGCTTACCGGTACTGATGACTCAGGCGCTTTTCTTGCCTTTGCCCTTGGCTTTATCGGAAATACCGTCGGCGCTTTGCCCTTCGCTTGGCTGGGGCAGCGAGGGCAGCGACTTGGCCAGCATTTCTACGCTGTGGCGGTAGTACAGCTGGCTCTTGTTGTGCTCGCCAAGGCTGGCGTACAGGCGCGCAAGCTCGGCGCAGACCACGCCGTTGGGGCGCTGGCGCTGGCTGGCTTCAAAGTATTCCTGCGCTTTGGCCCAGGCGCCGGTGCGCAGCGACAGTCGTCCGCAGGCGAGCAGCAGCTCGGGGTCGTTGGGGCGCTCTTTCAACCAGCCTTCGGCCTTGGCCAGCTGGCGGCGAGCATCGACGTTCAACAGCCCGTAGCGCTTGACCAGCCGCGCGTCCCAGTGGAAGTCCAGCGAGTGGCTGAGCAAGCGCTCGGCGATAGTGTCTTCGCCGGCCTGCACCAGCGCTTCGGTGTACAGCACAATGAGCTCGGTATTGGCGCGCAGGTAGTCGGGCATATCGGCCCACAGGCTGCGCACGCGCTCGATATCGCCGGGGTTTTTGGCCTCGAAGATAATCAGTTCGCGATAGGCGAGAAACTCGAGCTGCTCGCGCTCGGTTTGGGAAATCAGCTTTTGCGCGACCAGCCGTGGAATCAGCCGGCGCAGGCCGTCCCAGTCGTTGACGCTGAGGTGGACCTGCTTGAGCAGCTTGAGCACCTGCGGATGGTTGGCCAGCTTTTTATCCATCCGGTTGAGGATCGCCAGCGCCTCTTCGGGCTGCTGGCGGTCGATCATCAGCTGCGCCTGCATCAGCCCGATAGCGGCATCGGCGCCGTCGGTGGAGAGCTGCGCCTGATTCAAATGCTCCTGGGATTTCTCGTAGTGGCCCTGATAGTGCGCCGCCAGCGCGGCGGACAGGTGGTTAACCAGCGGCGTGCTGGAATCGTCGGCGGCGTGGCTGAGGGTTTTTTCAGCTTTTTTCCAGCGCCCTTCGGTTAGCGCTACCAGCCCGCGCACGGTGTGCTTCATGGCGCGGCGGTTGCGCGCGCGGCCGTTCCAGCGGCGAAAGCGCCCCACCGGGCGCAGCAGGCCGGCGAGCAGGCGCAGCACGAAATGCAGCACAATAAATGCCGCCAGCAGTAGCACCAGGCCAAACCAGAACGATGTTTGTACCGAGGTATCACCCACGCGGATCAGCCAGTAGCCGGGCACCGACATCATCAAATGCCCGAACAGCGCGCCGAGGGCCAGCCCGGCGACGATCAGCAAAATGAGTTTTCTCATGCGTCACCTCCGCCTTCGCGGCGCTTTTCAAAACGCTTGTCGATGAACTCGGCGAGCGCCTGCTGGGAGCCGCTGATATCGGGGAGCTCGGGGGTGATCCGGGTGTCCTTGAGCTCTTTCAAACGGCTGATGACGCTTTGGGTATCGGTGCGCTCGGTATCGTAGTAGCCATTGAGCAGCTCCAGCGCGTCGTCAATGCTGGCGTCATAGAGCTCTTGCTCCTGCTTGAGCAGGGCAATCTGGGACTGCTCGATAATCAGCCGCAGGCTCTGGCGCAGGTAGGCCTCCTGCTCGGGGGTGACTAGCGTTTCCAGCCCTTCGTCGTGCTTGCGTACCACCACCAGGTCTTTGAGCTCGTCGCCAAAGCGCGCCAGCTGGCGCTGGAAAGTGCCGCTGGGCGCCTCGTCCATGCCGGGCTCGACTTCTTCTGCCTCAACGTCCTGATCCAGATGCAAGGTCTGGATGCGCTCCTGCTGGGCATCGAAGGCCAGATAGAGCCCGGTGCGGTCAACCTCGGGTACCGCGTCGAGGGCGGCCAGCTCGCTGGCAATTGCGCGGCGTACCGGGGTCAGCGCGGGGTTGTCGGCGTCAGCCAGACGATCATCGGCGGACTGCAGCAGCGCCGCCGCGCCTTTGACGTCGCCTTCAAACCGTAGGCGCTGGTTGGCCAGGCGCAGCAGGTAGGCGGCCTCGGCGTGGAGCCAGTCGCGCTCGTCGGTGTCCTGCTCCTGGGAGAGCTGGGTGAGCACCTTGTCGAGCGTGCTGTCGACGCTTTGGCGATAGTCGGAAAACTCGCTGTGCAGCGAGTCCAGGGTCTCATCAAGCGCCTGGTCGCGGTCTTTCTCGCCGCTTTCCATGCGTGTCTCAAGCTGGCTGACAGCCTGCTGTGAGGCGTTGTCGCGGGTCTGCTCGGTCAGCGCATCCAGGCGCTGCTGCTGGTTTTCCAACCGCTGCCAGCCCTGCCAGGCGAGCAACGCCAGCACGAGAGCCACGATCAGCACCAGCACGATGGCGATAATCCCACCCTTGCCACCGCTTTTTGGTGGCTTGCCGCCGCCCTCTGGCTTACCGCCGCCCACGGGCGATTTTCCACCATTCTGGGGGGATTTATCCGCGTTTTTGGGCGATTTTCCGGCGTTGTTTGGCGGTTTGCCAACGCTATCGGGGGGAGTGCCGCCTGCGTTTTTGCCCGCGGGCTTTGCGCTGCTGGCCGAGTCAACGGGGGCGGCCTGTGCCGGGGCGCTGCCCTTGGCTTTATTGCCGCCTTTGCCGTGACGGCGCGAGCGGTTGGCGCCGCCATTGGCGTTGCTCTTGGCCTCGGCCTCGGGCGTCGGGCCGGCGGGCGTGGTGTCCTGGGTGACATCATCGCGCTTGGCGTCTGCGTCTGCCTTGCGCGCGTCGTCCTGATCAGTGGGGTGTTGAGTCATGTGTCACTAGCCTTTGTTAAAGTCCTTGATCGACATCGGCGCCCGGTGGAGAGCAAACGCGCGCGAGCGCAGCGGTTAATGCGGGCGGTGTTGCCCCCGACGCCACCGTGGTGGTCGTAAAGCCCAGGGTATTAGCCAGTGTAGCCAAGCGCCGGCTGGAAACGATTAGCGGTTGGTGCAAGCCACCAGGATGGCACCATGTTGCCAGATGTTGCAGCAGTTCGCCGCTGGTGACGATCAACGCTTGGTAGCGGCCGCCGTGCAGCAATTGCCCGGCGGCGGGTGGTAGCGCCACGTACTCGCGGCGATAAATTTCGCTGCGGGTGACGCGGGCGCCGCGCTCGCTAAGCGTTTGAGTCATCAGCAAACGCCCGCCTTCGCCGGCCACCAGGAGTATTTTTTGCTCGGTTAGCTGGCGCAGCGAAGGTAGCGTCAGCAGCGCTTCGCTGGTGTCTTCGACGGCGTCCGCCGGTGGGGTGCGTACGCGCACGCCGAGCCGCTGGTGAAGCGCCTCGGCGGTGGCGGTGCCCACGCTATAATAATCAATCCCCACGGGCAGCTGCGGCCAGTAGCGCTCCAGCGCATCGCTCAGGCAGTGCGCCGCGAACGGGCTGACGACGATAATTTTCTGGTACTCATCAATATCCAGCCACAGGCTGCGCTGCGCGGGCGTCTCGGTGAGCGGGACAAGCTGCATGATCGGCAGCATTTCCACCGCGTATCCGCGCTCGCGCAGCGCATCGGCAAGCGCGTTGCCGCGCTCGCCGGGACGGGTGATGAGTACCGTCTGCACGACTACTGGCGCCCGTACACGTCGGCGAGGATATCGCCTGCGCCCTGCTCGAGCAGGTCTTCGGCCACGCGAATGCCCAGCGCTTCGGGTTCGTGTATGGAGCCTTTGCCCTCGGCGCGCAGCACCTCGGTGCCCTCGGGGTTACCTACCAGGCCGCGCAGCCACAGCGTTTCGCCTTCCTTGTCGAGGATCGCGTGGCCGCCGATGGGGACCTGGCAGCCGCCTTCCAGGCGCGTATTCATGGCGCGCTCGGCGCGTACGCGGGTGGCCGTATCGGCATCGTCGAGCGGCGCCAGCAGGCCGATCATTTCGGGGTCGTGCAGGCGGCACTCGATACCCAGTGCCCCCTGGCCGCAGGCGGGCAGGCAGATCTCGGGCGGTAACGCCTGGGCGATGCGCGCTTCAAGGCCCAGCCGCTGGAGGCCCGAGGAGGCTAAAATGATGGCGTCAAATTCGCCGTCGTCGAGCTTGCCCAGGCGCGTCTGCACGTTGCCGCGCAGGTTGAGGATCTCAAGATCGGGGCGCGCTTCGCGCAGCTGCAGACCGCGACGCAGGCTTGCCGTTCCGACTTTGGCGCCTTCGGGCAGTTCGTCGACGCCTTGATAGTGGTTGGACACAAACGCATCGCTTGGGTCAGCGCCGGCAAAGATGACCGAGAGGCCCAGCCCTTCGGGGAAGGTCATCGGTACGTCTTTCATTGAATGCACGGCGATGTCTGCGCGACCGTCAAGCATGGCTTCTTCCAGCTCTTTGACAAACAGCGCCTTGCCGCCGATTTTCGCCAGCGGCGTATCGAGGATCTTGTCACCCTTGGTCGACAGCGCTACCAGCTCGACCTCGAGCTCGGGATTCATGGCGGTTAAACGATCACGCACGTATTCGGCCTGCCACATAGCCAGTTGGCTTTTACGCGTAGCGATACGTAGCTTGCTAATAGACACGCTTCTCTCCCTTTGGCCGACAAACGACCGTATAAACGATGATAGGGCTTATCATAAAGCACCTGAGTGAATAGGAAAAATCGCGCTCCACGGCATGCCGCAGGCTAGGGCGACTCTGGTACACTTTCGCCTAATACCCTTAGCCGTGATCTACCCCCGAATAATGATCCCAACCGGCGGCCGCAATGGGCGAGCCGCTGTGCCGTGGGCGCCTGATCTTTTGATTCTACCTTCATACGTAAAGGACTTCTGCCATGAGTCAAGCCACTAACCAGTCCTGGGGCGGCCGTTTCAGCGAGCCGACCGACGCTTTTGTCGAACGTTTTACCGCCTCGGTCACCTTTGATCAGCGCCTGGCGCCGCAGGATATCCAAGGCTCCATTGCCCACGCGACCATGCTGGCGCGGGTTGGGGTTCTCAGCGACGACGAGCGCGACGCCATCGTGACGGGGCTTAGCGAGATTCGCGGCGAGATCGAGCGCGGCGAGTTTGACTGGTCGGTGCCGCTTGAAGACGTGCACATGAACATCGAGGCGCGGCTCACCGAAAAAATCGGCGTTACGGGTAAAAAACTGCACACCGGACGCTCGCGCAACGATCAGGTGGCAACCGATATCCGCCTTTACCTGCGCGATGCCATCGACGCGATAGAAACCCAGCTAATTCGCCTGCGCGATGGCATGGTCGAGCTTGCCGAGCGCGAAGCCGACACCATCATGCCGGGCTTTACCCACCTGCAAACCGCCCAGCCGGTGACCTTTGGCCACCATCTGCTGGCGTGGCAGGAAATGCTCGTTCGCGACCATGAGCGCCTGCTCGACTGCCGCCGGCGGATGAACGTGCTGCCGCTGGGCGCGGCCGCGCTGGCCGGCACCACCTACCCGATCGACCGCCACGTTACCGCCGAACTTTTGGGCTTTGAGCGTCCCGCAGAAAACTCGCTGGACGCGGTGAGCGACCGCGATTTCGCCATCGAGTTCACAAGCTTCGCCAGCATCCTTTTGATGCACATGTCGCGCATGAGCGAGGAGCTGGTGCTGTGGAGCAGCGCACAGTTTGATTTTATCGACCTGCCCGACCGCTTCTGCACCGGCTCGTCGATTATGCCGCAGAAGAAAAACCCCGACGTGCCGGAGCTGGTGCGCGGCAAGACCGGGCGCGTTTACGGCCACCTGATGAGCCTTTTGACGCTGATGAAGTCGCAGCCGCTGGCCTATAACAAGGATAATCAGGAAGATAAGGAGCCGCTGTTCGACAGCGTGGCGACGGTGCTCGACTGCCTCAAAGCCTTTGCCGACATGGTGCCGGCCGTCGAGCCGAAAAAGGCCAACATGTTCGAAGCCGCGCGGCAGGGCTTCTCGACCGCCACCGACCTGGCCGACTATCTGGTGCGCAAGGGCGTAGCCTTCCGCGACGCCCACGACATCGTCGGCCAGTCGGTGGCCTACGGTCTGCAGCAGGAAAAAGACCTCTCGGAAATGACCCTGGACGAGCTCAAGCGCTTCTCCGAGGTGATCGAGCCTGACGTGTTCGATGTGCTCACCCTTGAAGGCTCGGTGGCCGCGCGCAACCACATTGGCGGCACCGCGCCCGATCAGGTGCGCGCCGCCGCCAGCCGTGCCCGTGCGGCGCTGGCCGAAATCAAGGAGCGCACGTGAAGGGCGAAAAGCAGGCCCGGATGACCGCTGGCATCAAGGGCGGCGCGCTGCTGGCAGGCGTTTTAGTGGCCGGCCTGCTGGCCGGCTGCGGCCAGAAAGGGCCGCTGTACCCGCCGGACGCCGAGAGCACCGCTGCCGAACCGATCGACGCCGCCGAACCGACTGACGCTATCGAACCGGCTGAAGCCGCCGCTCGATAAAGAGGACCCCATGGATTTTTTTAACCACAGAGACGGCGAGCTGTATGCCGAAGGCGTGCCGCTTTCGCGCATCGCCGCCGAGCACGGCACGCCCTGCTATGTCTATTCCAGAGCCACGTTTGAGCGCCATTTTCGCGCCTATACTGAAGCCTTGGGGCGTCACCCGCACCTGATTTGCTACGCGGTCAAGGCCAACTCCAACCTCGCGGTGCTGGGGGTGCTGGCCGAGCTCGGCGCGGGTTTTGATATTGTCTCGGTAGGCGAGCTCGAGCGCGTGCTCAAGGCCGGCGGCGACCCCGCCAAGGTGGTGTTTTCGGGCGTAGCCAAGCAGGCCGATGAGCTTGCGCGCGCGCTTGAAGTGGGCATCAAGTGCTTCAACGTCGAGTCGCGCCCGGAGCTTGAACGGCTCAACGCGGTGGCCAGCGAGCTTGGCGTGGTGGCGCCGGTGTCGCTGCGGGTCAACCCCGACGTCGACGCCGGCACCCACCCGTATATTTCCACCGGGCTTAAGGACAACAAGTTCGGCATTCCGGTTGACGACGCGCTGGACGTCTACGCACTGGCCGCCGAGCTTTCGCACTTGCACGTCGTCGGGCTCGACTGCCACATCGGTTCGCAGCTGACCGAAACCGCGCCGTTTCTCGACGCGCTGGAACGCCTGCTGGTGCTGATGGAGCGCCTGCGCGAACGCGGTGTCGAGATCGAACATCTGGATCTGGGCGGCGGCCTGGGCGTGACCTACCGCGATGAAACGCCGCCCCATCCGTCCGCCTACGTTAGCCAGCTGCTGGCGCGGCTGGCGCGCTGGCGGGGCGCCGAAAACCTCACGCTGCTGTTTGAGCCGGGGCGCTCGATCGCCGCCAACGCCGGCGTGCTGCTGACCCGCGTGGAGTTTTTGAAGCCCGGCGAAACCAAGAATTTCGCCATCGTCGATGCCGCCATGAACGACTTGATTCGCCCGGCGCTGTATCAGGCGTGGCAGGCCATCGTGCCGGTGGATACGCGTACGGCGCGCAAGTCAGCGCTTTACGACGTGGTAGGGCCGGTGTGCGAAACCGGCGATTTTCTGGGCAAGGACCGCGAGCTGGCGATTGCCGAAGGCGACCTGCTGGCGGTGCGCTCCGCCGGTGCCTATGGCTTTGTCATGGCGTCGAACTACAACAGCCGTCCGCGCCCTGCCGAGCTGATGGTCGACGGCGACGCCTGCCACCTGGTGCGTCGGCGCGAAAGCCTCGAGGCCCTGTGGGCCGGCGAGGCGCTGCTGCCCGAGGCCGCGATGTCAGGGGCAGGGGAGCCGCGCTGATGCTTTTGCACTTCACCAAGATGCACGGTCTGGGCAATGACTTCATGATGGTGGATCTGGTTACCCAGCGCGCGCGCATCGACGCCGAACAGGTGCGCGCGTTCGCCGACCGGCGCCTGGGAATCGGCTTTGACCAGCTGCTGGTCGTCGAGCCGCCCCGCGACCCTGATATGGACTTTCGCTACCGTATCTATAACGCTGACGGGAGCGAAGTCGAAAACTGCGGCAACGGCGCGCGCTGCTTTGCCCGCTTTGTGCGCGACCAGCGGCTGACCCACAAGCGCGAGATTCGCGTGGAAACCGCCGGCGGGCCGCTGACGCTGACCGTGCAGCACGACGGCCAGGTGCGCGTCGACATGGGGCGGCCGCGCTTTACGCCCTCAGCGCTGCCGTTTGACGCACCGGGTGATCGCCCGCTGCACGCGCTGGAGGTTGACGGCGAGACGCTTGAAATCGGCGTGGTATCCGTGGGCAACCCCCACGCGGTGCTGCAGGTGGCGGACGTGCACTACGCGCCGGTAGCGCTACTGGGCCCGCAGATCGAAACGCACTCGCGCTTTGCCAACAGGGTCAACGCCGGGTTTATGCAAGTTGTCTCGCCCAGCGAGATTTGCCTGCGGGTGTTTGAGCGCGGCACCGGCGAAACCCTGGCCTGCGGCACCGGCGCCTGCGCAGCGGTGGCCACCGGCATTCGACAGGGGCTGTTGAAAAGTCCTGTTAAGGTGTTACTGCTCGGCGGCGAATTGACTATCGAATGGTCCGGCCCCGAAGCCCCGCTGGTGATGGTAGGCCCGGTCGAACGGGTGTTTGATGGCCGCGTGACGCTGGGCTAATCAGGCGCTTGATCCCCACGCTCGACCCCAATGCTCAAGGAGAATGGCGATGACTGAAGCCCTCGAACCCCGCAAAACGCTCGATCCCGATCAGGTGGCGTTTTGGCTGGCGCGCCATCCCGACTTCTTTGTGGGCCGCGAAGGACTGCTGCAGCAGCTGAAAGTGCCGCACCCGCACATCGACGGTGCGGTATCGCTTTTAGAGCGGCTGGTGCTGGATCTGCGCACCCGCGCCGAGTCGGCGGAAGGCCGCCTTGACGGCCTGCTTGGCACCGCGCGACAAAGCGAGGCGCAGTATCGCCGGCTGCGCGAAACGCTGCTGGCGCTGGTGGAAGCCCCCGACCGTGACGCGCTGGCCCAGGCGCTGGCTACGCAAATGAGCGAGCGCTTTGCCACCCCGGCGGTGGCGCTGTGGTGCGACGCCTTGCTTAGCGATCAAGAAACTGCGCCGCCGCAGCCGCCGCGCCAGGTGCTTGGCCACCACGCCAGTGCGCGCCTTGCCGCGCTGCTGGACGGGCGCACCAGCCGCTGTGCCAAGCTTGGCCTTAGCGACTGGAAATGTCTGCTGCCCCACGTGGCGCCGCCGGACAAACCCGGCTCGTGCGCGGTGACGCGGCTGGCCGCGGGCGAGTCGCTTGGCTACCTGCTGCTGGCCAGCCCCGACCCCGAGCAGTACCGCGTCAGCATGGATACCCAGTTCACCGAGTATCTGGGGGATATTGTTGCCCGGCTGCTGGTGCGGCTGGCGCCCCATGAGTGAGGCGCTTAATGAATAGCACGGCGCTCGGCGGCCAGATCGAGGCGTTTCTCGTCGCGTTGGGTCAGCGCTCAAGCCCCGCAACGATCGACGCCTACCGGCGCGACCTGGCCGCCTTCGAGGCGTTTGCCGAGCGTCAGGGCGTTATTGATGCCGGTAACGTGACGACCGCGCTGGCGCGTGGCTTTCTGGGCGCTGAACGCGCCCGTGGCCTCGCCGCGCGCAGTCTGGCACGGCGCCGTGCGGCGCTGTCGCGATTTTGTGAATACGCGGTGGCGCAAGGCCTGCTGGCGGATAATCCGGTCGCGCTGCTACGCACGCCCAAACAGCCCAGCCACCTGCCGCGCCCGGTGGATGTCGACGTGCTGTCGCGCTTTCTGGATACGCCCTTTGAGGATGCGCCGTTGGCGCTGCGCGACCAGGCCATGCTGGAGCTTTTCTACTCCAGCGGCCTGCGCTTGGCCGAGCTTGCCGCGCTGGATATGAGCGACGTCAGCGCCGCCCGCGCCCGGGTGATGGGCAAAGGCAGCAAACCCCGGCAGGTGCCGGTGGGGCGGCGCGCCGCCGAGGCGCTGGACGCATGGCACAGGGTGCGCGGCGGGCTTGCCGGCGGCGATGAACCGGCGCTGTTTGTGGGCCAGCGCGGTGGGCGTCTTGGCCATCGGGCGATCCAAAAGCGGCTGGCGCGGCTGGCGCTTGAGCGCGGGCTGCCCGAGCACCTCCACCCGCACCGGCTGCGCCATTCCTTTGCCAGCCACCTGCTCGAATCAAGCCAGGACCTGCGCGCGGTGCAGGAGCTGTTGGGCCACGCCAACCTGGCCACTACCCAGGTGTATACGCGTCTTGACTGGCAGCACCTGGCCGCGAGCTACGACGCCGCCCACCCGCGCGCCAAACGCCGGCGCGGGGAGTCAGAGTAAAAAAGCGTTAATCTCCAACGTTAAAGCCAAGAGCCAAGAGCCATGCTGCACGCGATTACCTTCGATCTGGATGACACCCTGTGGGACAACGCCGGGGTGATGGAGTTTACCGAGCACGGCCACTACCGCTGGCTGCGTGAGGCGCTTGCCGCTTGGCGCGAGGCCCAAGGCGAGGCGGCGCTGCCCGGCATTCAAGCCCACGCTGAAGGGCTCGACGACTACGTTGCCCGGCGCCTGCGCTTAGCGAGAGAAGTGCCCGAGCGCCGCGGAGATTTTACCTGGCTGCGCCTGCGTGCACTGGAAGAGCAGCTCGAAGCCAACGGGCTTAATCGCAGCGCTGCGTTGATGTGGGCAGCGGCGGCGATGAACGAATTTCACCGCCTGCGATTGCAGGTAACGCCGCACCCGGAGGCCGATCCGCTGCTGGCAAGGTTAAGTCAGCGCTACCGCTTGGCGGCGATCACCAACGGCAATATCCACCTGGCCCGCCAGCCGCTGGCGCATCATTTTCCCGTGGCCATCGCCGCCGGCGAAATCCTTGCCCCCAAGCCCGACCCCCGCGCCTTTCTCACCGCTCTTGATCGGCTGCAAACCCGGCCTGAGCACGCCATGCACGTCGGCGACTCCTGGGAAGAAGACATCCTCCCCGCCAATGCGCTTGGCATGCGTGCCGCCTGGGTATCCGACCGGGACGATCGCCCGCTGCCCCATCGCGTCCAGCGCATCGCCCACGTCAAAGAGCTTCCCGAGCTTTTGGCGTGGCTTGAAAAGCGCGGTTAATTATTGGTTCTAGAGGGTCGGTTATTTGCTTATGAAGTCGCTTTAGCGGCCTACCGGTGGTCATTGTGTCGGCGCCGTGATGGAGTACAGTATTTTTGGTTTGATCAAATAAGGCGGGGAGGACTCAGTCCTCCCCGCCTTATTTCAATGCCGCTGTTGTTTTATGAATTCAGGTTCTACTACGTTAGGGTTTTTGAGGCTCAAGCTGTTGCTGCGGTTTTTCGTTTTCGGTGTACCAAATAAAAGTGTTGGTGTAGCCGTAGAGAATAACGAGTCCAATAGCGGCGAAGTTGAGCCATAGAAAAGGCAAATACTGCAGTACGGGAACGCCAAACATTGACGCCATAAAGATGCCGTTATCCGACCAGGGCACCATGCCCGAGGTAAGCGTGCCGCCGACTTCGGTATTGCGCGAGAGCACGCGCCGGTCGACCTTCAGGCGGTCGTAGTTTTTCTCCATGATTTTGGGCGTCAGAATCAGCGAGACGTACATGGCGCAGCCAAACACGTTGGAGAAGAAGCCGGTCAGCAGCGTGGCGACGGACAGTTGGCCGACGTTATTAATAAATCGTGTGAATGAGTCAACGAGTACCTGCAAAACGCCGATATGGTTGAGCAGCCCGCCAAAGCCGAGACCGAGAATAATTACCATCACCGAGCCGGTCATGCTGGTAATGCCGCCGCGGTTGAGCAGATCATCCATGAAGCTATTGCCGGAATCCAGGTTGAAGCCGCCGTAGGCGGTGCCGAGCGCTTCAATGAACTCGGTGCCCTGAAAGGCAAACGCCCAGATAATACCCAGCAGCGAGCCGAAGGCGATGGTGGGTACCGGCGGTTTTTTCATGGCCAATAGGCCGATGACAATGGCGGCCGGCAACAGCATGATCCAGCTGACGTTAAAGGTAGCGCTGATCGACCCCATGATCGACTCCACGCGGCTGAGATCGATACTTTCGGAGGTGTAGTTGAGACCCACCAGGGTAAAGGCCGTGCCGCTGATCACCAGCGCCGGGATGCTCACGTAGAGCAGCGACTTGATGTGCTCGACGATGTTGACCCGGGACATGGACGCCGTGAGTACGGTGCTGTCGGAAAGCGGTGACAGCTTGTCGCCAAAGTAGGCGCCCGATAATACCGCGCCCACCACCAGCGGTAGCGGTATGCCAAGCCCTTCACCCACGCCGACCATGGCGATGCCCGCGGTGCCGGCGGTGCCCCAGGAGGTACCGGTGGCAAGCGACGTGACGGCACAGAGTAGGACGGTAGCCAGCAGGAAGATGCTGGGGTGAATGAACTCCAGGCCGAAATAAATAATGCTGGGCACGACGCCGCCGGCAATCCAGGTGCCGATCAGCGCGCCTACCGAAATCAGGATGAGCACCGCTTCCAGGCCGTTGTAAATGCCGTCTTTGAGCGCTTCCTGAAGGTTGTCGTAGCTGTAGCCGAGGCGTAAACCCAGCAAAATCGCCATGAACAGGGCAATGAACAGCGCCAGCTGGATGCTCAGGTCAAAGATGCTGGTAAAGGAAAACGCAATGGCCAGAAAGCAGGCCAGTAATATGCAGACCTCCAGCATATGCGGCTTGCGCACTTTCGCGTCGCTCGAGTGTGACATGCGGTGTTCCTCCCCCGGCAAGCCGGGTGTTCCGGTCAAGGCGGGCTGTTTGCGGGCGGCCTGGTCGAACGCCATGCCGCAAGATTGGGGAGGGGCCGGCGGTCCGTCAATACGGCCAAAGGCGTATCAGGCCGGCTCAACCAGCCACTCATCCAGCTGTGCGGAAAGCGTCTCCAGGCCGTCTTTTTTCAGCGCCGAGAACAGCTGCACCGTGACCAGGTCTTCCCATTCGATAAGCTGTTGACGGACTTTTTGCAGCGAGGCGCTGGCGGGGCCTTTTTTCAGCTTGTCGGCTTTGGTCAGCAGGATATGCACTGGCAGGTCGCGCTCGTCGGCAAAGCCCAGCAGCAGTTCGTCAAATTCGGTGAGCGGGTGGCGCACGTCCATCATCAGCACCAGCCCGCGCAGACTCTGGCGGTTGCACAGGTAGTCGGACAGGTGCGCCTGCCATTCGCGTTTGACCGCGCCGGGCACTTTGGCGTAGCCGTAGCCGGGCAGGTCGATCAGCCGCAGGGCGTCGTCGTTGCCCAGACAAAACGCGTTGATCAGCTGGGTGCGCCCCGGCGTGCGCGAGGTGCGCGCCAGCGCTTTTTGCCGGGTCAGGGCGTTGATGGCGCTGGACTTGCCGGCGTTGGAGCGCCCGGCAAACGCGACTTCAGCGCCGGTATCATCCGGGCATAGCGCCAGCGTCGGGGCGCTTTTCATGAAGTGCGCGGTGGCATAGTTGAGTGCTTTGGCGGCGGGCGTTGCGGGCATGGCATTAATCCTGGCAAAAAGCGAGCCGCTGGCCACGGGTGTGGTGCACGGCGCATCGGTCGTCATAATCATGACCACCGGCAAGTCCTTGGGGGAATTACCGCGAAAGCAGCGTGTTCGTGCATTCCCGCGGCTTGGGTGATTCGTTATACTCAGGCGGGTTTATACCTGCGACCTGGGGCGATAGTCTACCACTGCGCTGCAATCATCGGCGACAGCCCAACAACCCGCTGACCCTGGCAACATGCTTGACCCGGTCAGCTCCCAGGGTGCGTATCCGTCACCGATCAACGGGACTAAACAACGGGATAGTGGAACATCAATGAGAAAGTTACTGGCAAGTCTGGCAATCATCATGGGTGCTGCGGGCACCGCTCATGCACAGTCGGCGGAGCTCTCCGATAACGCCGATGCGTCGGCGGGCAAGGAAATGGCGCAGTCGTGCGCGGCCTGCCACGGGGATAACGGCGTCAGTCAGATGGGCACGTTTCCGAACCTCGCCGGCCAGCAGGCCTCGTATCTGGCCAAGCAGATCATGGATATCCGTGACGACGAACGCCCGGTACCACAAATGACCGGTCAGGTTGACGACTTTTCTGATCAGGACGCCTGGGACGTGGCGGCCTACTTTGCCGACCAGACGGCTAACGCAGGCCAGGCCGACGACGAAGACGCCGAAGCGCTTGAGCGCGGCGAAGCCCTGTACCGCGCGGGCGACCTGAGCAAAGGCATTCCCGCCTGTGCCGCCTGCCACACGCCGACCGGCAAAGGCATCGGCAGCGCCGTGTATCCGGCGCTTGCCGGCCAGCATCCGGAGTACGTGGTGTCGACCCTGGGCGACTTTGCCAACGGCGAGCGCACTAACGATCCCGGCTCGATCATGGGCGATATCGCTGACAAAATGCGCGATAGCGACATGCAAGCGGTGGCCAACTACGTACTGGGCCTGCATTAATCCAATGGCCGCGCCGCTGCGCGGTCGTTGACCGATTTTTTATGGAGCAATAGCCAATGTTTAAATCACTCATTGTCGCGCTTGCCGGGCTTAGCCTTTCCGCCGCGGTGAGCGCCCAGACGCTGACCGAAGGCGAAGACTACGAACGCCTGGAAACGCCGGTTGAAACCCAGGTCGACGACGGCCAGATCGAAGTGACCGAAGCCTTTTGGTTCGGCTGCCCGCACTGTTACCGCCTGCAGCCGTTGGTGGCCGAGTGGTATGAGACCCTGCCCGACGACGTCAGCGTGGTGCACATGCCGGCTACAATGGGCGGCGCCTGGAACGTTCACGCTAAAGCCTTTTACGCCGCCGAGGCGCTGGGCATTGAAGATGATCTGCACCAGGATTTCTTCGACGCGATCCATAAGCAGGAACGCTCGCTGACCGATACCGACACGCTGGCCGCCTTTTTCGCCGACTACGGCGTCAGCGAAGACGAGGCGCGCGAAGCGCTGGGCTCGTTTGGCGTCAAGTCGCAGGTAAACCGCGCCCACGCGCGCATGCGCAATATGCGCCTTGAAGGCGTCCCGGCGCTGATGGTCGACGGACGTTACCTGGTCACGCCGCAAAGCGCCGGCAGCCTGGATAACATGCCTAAAATTGCCGCTGCCCTCGTCGAGCGCGTGCGCGAAGACCGTGCTGAATAACGCCAACCGCTGAGAGGCCACCCTTTATGAGCCTGCTGGATACCCCGTCGTCGCTGTTGAGCGGTGGCCATTTGCGCCTTTTGACCTTCAATCTTCAGGTGGGGATCCAGACCTCGGCGTACCACCATTACCTGACGCGCAGCTGGCAGCATCTGTTGCCCAACCCCCAGCGCACCAAACGGCTGGCGTTGATCGGCGAGGTGCTCAGCAAGTTCGACGTGGTCGGGCTGCAGGAGGCCGACGGCGGCAGCTTTCGCTCGAGCCGCGTCAATCAGGTCGAGTATCTGGCCTCGCAGGCGGGCTTTCCACACCACTATCAGCAGCTTAATCGCAACCTCGGGCACGTGGCCCAGCACAGCAACGGGCTCTTGTCGCGGCTGGTACCCGATGCGGTAAAAGAGTATCGCCTGCCGGGAATGTTGCCCGGCCGCGGCGCGATCCACGCGCGTTATGGCGAAGGGCCCGATGCGCTGCACGTGTTTGTCGCGCACCTGGCGCTTAGCCAGCGCGGCCGCAGCCGCCAGTTTGATTATCTGAGCGAGATCATCAGGCCGCTGCGCCACGTGGTGGTGATGGGGGACTTGAACTCGACGCCCGCTCAGATCAACGCCCACGAGCGCTTTCGCACCTCGCTGCCGCTGCGTCCGGTCAAACCGCTGCTGAGCTATCCGTCCTGGCAGCCGCGTCGGGCGCTGGACCATATTCTGGTCTCCCAAAGCATGGAAGCGGCCGAAGTGCGCGTGCTCGATCACCTGTTTTCCGACCACCTGCCCCTCGCCGTCGATCTGCCGCTGCCGCTTGCGTGCCTGGACGCGATACGCAATACGCGTTTATAGCCCGTTAAGCTAATCATCCGGGTACACACCTGCCCGGCGTAGCGCCCCGACACTCGCTGTTTAACAACAACCGACGCACGAGAACTCCATGTCCCAACCGTTACCGTTTCCGCCTTGGCTGCGCGCGCTGGATCGCGCCACTCAGTGGTTTGGTCACGCCCTGTCGTGGCTGATGTTTGCCATGCTGCTGATCGAATTCGCCGTGGTGGTGCTGCGCTACGCCGTGGGCATCAATAGCACCCTGATGCAGGAAATGGTGATGTACATGCACGCTACGCTATTTATGCTTGCCGCCGCCTATACCCTGCAGGCGGATGCCCACGTGCGGGTGGATATCGTCTATCGCAAGCTGTCGTTCCGTCGCCAGGCGCTGATTAACCTGCTGGGCATTGTCACCCTGCTGATGCCGCTGATGCTGTTCATCATCGCCTCTAGCGCGGGCTATGTGGGCAAGTCGTGGCGTATTTTGGAGTCGTCGGCGAACTACGGCGGTATTCCCGGCGTTTTTCTGCTCAAAACGCTGATCCCCGCGTTTGCCGTGCTGATGTTGATTCAAGGCAGCATCGAGGTCGCGCGCAACCTGTATATCGTGGCGGGACGTCGCGGTGATCTTGAGGAGCCCTCCGATGCTTGAACTGATGCCGCTGGTGCTGTTTTTAGCCGTATGCGTGGTGCTGATGCTGGGCTTTCCCGTGGCGCTGTCGCTGGCCGGCACGGCGCTTGCGTTTGCCGGGCTGGGTGCGGGGCTTGAAGCGCTGGGGATCGACGCCAACTTTAACGGCGGCTATCTGGCGGCGTACCCCAACCGCCTGTACGGCATCATGACCAATACCACGCTGCTGGCGGTGCCCCTGTTCGTGCTGATGGGCGTACTGCTGGAAAAATCCAAAGTCGCCGAAACCCTGCTCGACGCCATGGCGCTGGTATTTGGCTCGCGCAGCGGCGGCTTAGGCATTGCGGTCACGCTGGTGGGCATGCTGATGGCGGCGTCCACGGGCATCGTCGGGGCGACGGTGGTGACGATGGGAATGATGTCGTTGCCAACCATGCTCAAGCGCGGCTATTCGCCTTCGCTTGCCACCGGCACCATTTGCGCCACCGGCACGCTGGGGCAGATTATTCCGCCCTCGATCGCGCTGGTGCTGCTGGGCGACGTGCTGTCGTCGGCGTACCAGCAGGCGCAGCTGTCCATGGGCAACTTCAGCCCCAAGACGGTCTCGGTGGGCGATTTATTCATGGGCGCGCTGGTGCCGGGGCTGATGCTGGTGGGGCTGTATATGCTCTACATCGCGGTTACCGCCTGGCGCAAGCCGGAAAGCGCTCCGCCGGTGCCGCGCGAAGCGCTGATGGACGAACTCGGCCACACCCGGGGGCTTCCCCTGCTGTTGCTCAAGGGGCTGGTGCCGCCCATTGCGCTGATCGTGGTGGTGCTCGGCTCGATCCTTGCCGGCATCGCCACGCCCACCGAGGCCTCCGCGGTGGGCGCGTTTGGCGCGCTGGTGCTGGCGCTGGTATATCGCAAGCTGAGCCTGGCGACGCTGAAAGACGTGCTGCGCTCAACTACCCGCGTCACCAGCATGGTGTTTTTGATCTTGATCGGCGCGGCGCTGTTCTCGCTGGTGTTTCGCGCCTACGGCGGCGAAGAAATGGTCACCGAGCTGTTTGAGCACATGCCCGGTGGCGTCGTCGGCGCAACGCTGGTGGTTATGCTGGTGATCTTTTTGCTCGGCTTTATTCTCGACTTTATCGAAATCACCTTTGTGGTGGTGCCGATTGTCGGGCCGATTCTGCTGGCCATGGGGCTCGACCCGATCTGGCTGGGCATCATGATCGCCATCAACCTGCAAACCTCGTTTTTGACCCCGCCGTTCGGTTTTGCGCTGTTCTACCTGCGCGGGGTGGCGCCGGACTCGGTGTCGACCGCCTCGATCTACCGCGGCGTGGCGCCGTTTATCCTGATTCAGCTGGCTATGCTGTTGATGCTGGCGCTGTTTCCGGGGCTTGCCACCTGGCTGCCGGCGCAGTTCGACTAGCCCCGCGGCGAGCGTTGCCGCTATTTATTTGAACGCTATCTGTGTGTCCACAAGGAGAGTCATGTCACCCGTTTCTTCCATCCGCCGCGTGCTGACCATTGCCGGTTCTGACCCATCGGGCGGTGCCGGGCTGCAGGGCGATATCAAGACGTTTTCGGCGCTGGGCTGCTATGCCACCAACGTCATTACGGCGGTGATCGCCCAGAACACCTGCGGTGTGGCCAATGTTCACCCTGTGCCTGCCGAGGTGATAGGCGAGCAGCTGGATAATTTGCTGGATGACGTTGAGCTTGATGCGGTCAAGATTGGCATGGTCGCCAGCCTGGATGTGGCCGAGATGATTGCCAAGGCGCTGACCGCGCGCCGGCCACGCTGGATCGTGCTCGACCCGGTGATGGTGGCCAAAAGCGGCGACGCGCTGGTGGATGACGCAGGTATCCGCGCGGTGCGCGACGTGCTGGTGCCGCTGGCCGATGTGATTACGCCCAACCTGCCCGAAGCGGCGGTGCTGCTCGATGTGCCCACGCCTACCACCACGGCGCAAATGGAAGCGCTGGTGCCCGAGCTGACCCGTCTGGGCGCACCCTATGCGCTGCTCAAGGGCGGGCATCTGGAAGGCGAGCGCTGCCCTGATTTGCTGGCCACCCCCGAGCGCCACCAATGGCTTTCGGCTCCACGCATTGCGACGCAAAACCTGCACGGCACCGGCTGCTCGCTGTCGTCCGCGATTGCCGCGACCCTGGCCCGGTTAAACGAACAAAGTACCGACGCCGAGGTCGTGGCCGCGATTGGCGCCGCCAAGGACTGGCTGCACGCGGCGCTTGAAGCAAGCGAGCGGCTAAGCGTGGGTCGGGGGCGCGGGCCGGTGCACCATTTTCACGCCTGGTGGTAGTTTTTTTAAGCGAGGTAGGGGCAGATGAAAGCACTGATTCAGCGCGTGAGTCGCGCAAGCGTTGAGATAGTCGATGGGGCAGGTGCCCGCACGGCAGGCGCGATTGATTCGGGCCTGTTGGCGCTGGTCGGCGTGGAGAAAGGCGATACCCAGGTTAGCGCTGACAAACTGCTGCACAAGCTGCTGCATTACCGCGTGTTCAGCGACGCCGAGGGCAAGATGAACTTAAACGTTCAGCAGGCCGGCGGCGGACTGCTGCTGGTGTCGCAGTTCACCCTGGCGGCGGATACCCGCAAGGGGCTGCGCCCGAGTTTTTCCAGCGCCGCGCCGCCGGCCGAGGGCGAGCGGCTGTTTAACCACTTGGTGGAGCAGGCGCGCACCCATTCGCTGGCCGTGGCCACCGGCGAGTTTGGCGCAGACATGCAGGTGGCGCTGGTCAACGACGGGCCGGTGACGTTTTTACTCGAAGGCTGACGGGTTGGTTCAGCCCGCGCTAAGCCTCGCTGCCCTCCAGCGCTTCTTCGGCCTCAAGCCAGGCTTGCTCGGCGGCGTTTATGCGAGTCTGGGTTTCGGCCCGCTGGGCAAGCGTGCGGGTGAGCTCGTCTTTACGTGCAGCGTCGGTGTAAAGCGCCGGATCAGCAAGCGTTTCTTCCAGCGCCGTTAGCGCCTTTTGCTCGCGCTCCATGGCCTTTTCCGCGTTATTGCGCTGCTTTTTCAGCGGGCGCAGCTTTTCGCGCGCCTCGGCGGCGGCCTTGCGCGAGGCCTTGCGGTCTTCGTCGCTGGCGGCCGGGCTTGGGTCGGCGGGCGTCTTCCCCAGGCTCTTGGCGCCTTGGCTTTTGCGCCGGCTCTCGCGGCGCTGGTCGTCGAGGCGCTGTTTGAGCCAGACGTGGTAGTCGTCCAGGTCGCCGTCAAACGGCTCGACCCGGTGGTCGGCCACGACCCAGAAGTCATCGACGCTGGCGCGCAGCAGGTGACGGTCGTGCGAGACGATAATTACCGTGCCGTCAAAGCTGGCAATCGCCTGGGTCAGCGCTTCGCGCATCTCCAGGTCGAGGTGGTTAGTGGGCTCATCGAGCAGCAGCAGGTTGGGCTTTTGCCATGCCACCAACGACAGCGCCAGCCGCGCTTTTTCGCCGCCGGAGAAATTGTCTACCGTGGCGAAGGCGTTGTCGCCCTTGAAGCCGAAGCCACCCAGGAAGCTGCGAATCGACTGGTCGCTGGCCGTGGGCGAGAGGCGCTGGACGTGTACAAACGGCGTTGAAGTGGTATCGAGCCCTTCCAGCTGGTGCTGGGCGAAGTAGCCGATCGACAAGTGCTCGCCGGGCACGCGTTCGCCGGCAAGCAGCTCAAGCTCGCCGGTGAGCGACTTGATCAGCGTCGATTTACCCGCGCCGTTGGGGCCCAGCAGGCCGATGCGGCTGCCGGGCAGCAGCGTCAGGTTGACGTGGTCGAGCTGGACGCGCTCGCCGTCATCCGTCGGGTAGCCGAGCCGCGCCCGGTCGAGCACCAGCAGCGGGTGCGAGGTTTTATCGGCGGCGGGCAGAGTGAAGTGAAACGGCGAGTCGACGTGCGCCATGGCGATGTCTTCCATGCGCTCGAGCATCTTGACCCGGCTTTGTGCCTGGCGCGCTTTGGTAGCCTTGGCCTTGAAGCGGGTGATGAAACTCTCGATTTCGGCGCGCCGGGCCTGCTGCTTGGCGGCTTCAGCCTGCTGCAGGGCAAGCTTTTCCGCGCGGGTACGTTCAAAGCGCGAGTAGTTGCCGCGGTACAGCTCGACGGTTTGATGGTGCATGTGGACGATGTGATCGCACACCGCATCGAGAAAGTCGCGGTCGTGAGAGATCAGCAGCAGCATGCCGGGATAGCGCACCAGCCACTGCTCGAGCCACAGTAGCGCATCGAGGTCCAGGTGGTTGGTGGGCTCATCGAGCAGCAGCAAATCCGACGGGGTAAACAGCGTGCGAGCGAGGTTGACGCGCATCCGCCAGCCGCCGGAAAAATCGGACAGCGGACGGTCAAGGTCGGCCTGCACAAAGCCCAGCCCGACCAGCAGCTGAGCGGCGCGGGGTTCGGCGGTATAGCCGTCGAGGGTGTCGATCATGCCGTGGAGTTCGGCTTCACGGTTCATGTCGTCGGCCGCGCGCGCGGCGTCGAGGTCGGCCTCGACCTGGCGCAGGGCGTGGTCGCCGTCCTGCACGTAGTCGATAATCGAGCGGTCCAGCGCTTCAATTTCCTGCGCCATGTGCGCGATGCGCTGGCCGCCGCTCATTTCAACGTCGCCCTGATCCGCACCGATTTCACCCAGCAGCAGCTTGAACAGGCTGGATTTGCCCGCGCCGTTGGCGCCGATAATGCCGGCCTTGACGCCGTCGTGTAGCATCAGGTCGGCGTTATCCAAGAGCGTTTGCGTGCCGCGTTGCAGAGCGACTTGGCGCAGTGCGATCATTCGTTCTCCCGAGAAAAGTGGGCATCGTCGATAAAGATGATGAGTGACAATGTGGGTGAAAGGGTGGCTGAAAAAGTGGGTGAAAGAGCGGGTAAAAATAACTGATGCGTGATTCTACCCGATTGGCCGGCATTCAGCAGAATCCGCTGTGGGATTTCGCGCTGGAATTTTACGCGCGCCCGGGCGTGTCGCAGCGCCTGCTGCGCCTGCAGGATGATGCCGGCATGGACGTCTGCGTGCTGCTCTGGCGGCTGTGGCTGAACCACTACGGCCTGGCCCCTACGGCAAGCGCCGAGCGCGCGCTGGCGAAGATAGTCGCCTGGCAGCGCGACTACACCTGGCCGCTGCGCGACAGGCGGCGCTGGCTCAAGCCCAATGCCGCCAATGATCCGGCGCTTTTCCAGCTTCGCGACACGCTGAAGGCGGCCGAGCTAATGGCGGAGAAAGTTGCGTTGGGCCGCCTGGAGGCGCTAGCCCGGCAGGCCGGATATGTGCAAGAAGCGCTCCCCGAAGAGGCGCATCCGCCTGCCGGTACGCTGGAGCAGGCGCGCGATCTGGCTGCGCTTTGGGCGCAGTCGAAAGGGGCGCTGCGTTGAAGCACCCGTTCGGGTACGCTAACGTTAAAGCCGTAGGACGATGATTTTTTAGCGTTTGCCGCGATAAATACGGCTCCGTGCAAGCGACTCGTCGGCCTTGCGCTATGCTTGGGTAAGTATGACGCCCGATGACTTTGACCACCCACCGCCCGACGACATACGGATGAACCAACGCGCGAATAACGTCAACAATGCGCCAGGCCAAAGTAGCCACACCCCGCTGCTTTTAGGCTTTGGCTTGAAACCGCCGCCGCGTTTTGGCGGCAAGCCATAAGGTGAATCACTATGACACAGCCCCGCACGAAATCGCACACGGAACCGCGCAGCAGCAATGTCCTGCTGAATGCGCTTAGCGTTTTTGACAGGACCCTTGGCGCCATCGAAAAGTGGATTATTACCGCGAGCATCCTGGGGATGGCGCTTTTGATGAGTACCCACGTGGTCAGTTCCCTGATTTTTAACGCAGGGATTTCCGGCACCTACGAAGTCACCGAAATGCTGATTGTAATCATCACCTTTGTGGGGGTGAGCTACGCGGCGCGTCACGCGCGTCATATCAGCATGTCGGCCATTTACGAGCAGCTAAGCGGCTGGCCGCGCAAGGCGCTGCTGATTATTATCTGCCTCGGCACCGCCGCGCTGATGTTTTACTTTGCTTATAAATCCCTGGACTACGTCACCACGATGTACAGCCGTGGGCGTACCAGTTCCGCGCTGCATATTCCCATGTGGATGGTGTACACGTCGCTGCCCATCGGCTTTACGCTGGCCGGCGTGCAGTACGTGCTCACCGCCGTACGCAACATGATCAGCAAGGATATTTACCGTAACTTCAGGGAAAAAGAAGAATTTGCCGATGTGCCGACGGACGGTATCTGATCGCGTCACCAGGCCTTTGGCGTCGCCGTGGTTAACGCCATGTAGACGCCCGTAGCACAATGCCAATAACAATACTGAGGATAAATACATGCTAGCTGTACTCGGGATAATGATGCTGGTGCTGCTGCTGCTGGGGTTCCCCATGATGGTGCCGTTAGCCGCAGGAACGCTCTACATGATGTTCACTGGGATGACCTTTTTTGGCCCCGATCAAGCCGTTAGCTGGATGATTAATGGGGTCGGCAGCTGGGTGCTCGCGGCGGTGCCGATGTTCATCTTTGCCGCCGACATCCTGACCAAGGGGTATACGGCCAATCGCCTGCTCGACGTGGTCGACGCCTTTACCCGACACATTCGCGGTGGCCTGCCGATAACCACCGCGGCCTCCTGTGCGCTGTTCGGTGCGGTTTCCGGTTCGACCCAGGCAACGGTAGTGGCCATGGGCGGCCCCATGCGCCCGCGCCTGCTGGCCAAGGGCTATACCGACAGCTTCACGCTGGCGCTGATCATTAACGCCAGTGACATCGCGCTGCTGATTCCGCCAAGCATCGGTTTCATCATCTACGGCGTGGTGATGCAGGAGTCCATCGGCGACCTGTTCCTTGCGGGGGTGTTGCCCGGCGTAATGATTCTGGTGCTGTTCGCCATCTACTGCTATATCGATGCCCATATCAAGGGCATTGAGCCGGAGCCGCGTGCAACCTGGAAAGAGCGTGCCTACGCGATTCGCCGGGTCATCTTGCCGATGGGCTTTCCGGTGCTGGTGGTGGGCGGTATTTACGGCGGCTTTTTCAGCGCGGTGGAGGCCTCGGCCGTTGCCGTTGCCTACGCCTTGCTGCTTGAAGTGGTGATTTATCGCCAGGTATCGATTCGTGACCTGGGGGGGCTGGCGCTATCTACCGGTATGATCACCGCTGTGGTGTTCATTCTGGTGGCTATCGGCGCGGCGTTTTCACAGGCACTGGGGACCGCCGGCGTGCCACAGCAGGTGTTGGGCCCGCTGATCGACGGCATCGGCGACAGCCAGCTACTGGCGCTAACGCTGATTGCCGCGGCGTTCTTTGTCGGCTGCATGTTCGTCGACCCCATTGTGGTGATCCTGATTCTGGTGCCGATCTTCAAGCCGCTGGTTATCTCAACGGGGCTGGATCCTATCCACGTGGGCGTGATCGTTACGCTGCAGGCGGCTATCGGCTCGGCGACGCCGCCCTTTGGCTGCGACATCTTCACCGCCATTGCGGTGTTCCGCCGGCCTTACCTGGACGTCATCCGCGGCACGCCGCCGTTTATCGCCATTATGCTGCTGGCAACGATACTCCTTATCCTCTTCCCGCAGATCTCGCTGCTGCTGCCCTCGCTGGGTAACTAACGCAGCATACGCAACGGGAAGCCAGCGCGTATTGATAAACAAGCCGGGGGTTAACCCCGGCTTTTTGGCGTTGCATGGTTGCGTTCTTGGCCGTCGGGAAACCCGCACCGATAAAAAAAGCCGAGTGGGGAAATCCACTCGGCTTCTGTGCTTTTACCCTCGCCCCTTACTGTGGGACCTTACGCTGTCGATTCTTGCGTGCGTCCGACGCTGGGCTACGAGGTTTGCAGCGGGCGTTTACTTGTCGTCTTCGTCGTCATTATCGTCAGCTGAGTCATCGCCTTTATCGAAAGCGCCGAGCAAGGTATCGAGCGCTTTACCGCCGCGCTCGCCGACGTCGTCAGTGAAGCTTTTGCGTACCGGCTTGGCCAGTTCGCGGAACTTGTCGCGCTGCTCATCGGTGAGCTCGATGATCTCGATGTCGCTCTTGTCCTTGATGGTGTCCAGGCGCTCGCTGTTGAATTTTTCCTGGACGTCGTAGCCCGTCTGGACCAGCTCGTCGGTCACCTCGTCGAGCATGCTTTGCTGGTCGTCGCTGAGGCCTTCATACCAGTCCTCGTTGGCCATGAGCGTGGCTACGAACTGGGCCTGTTTGGCAAATATCATGTAGTCCTGGACTTCATAAAAGCCCATTTCTTCGTGAGCGAAGACCGGCTGGATGTTGCCGTCTGCCTGACCCTGCTGCAGCGCGCTGTAAAGCTCGCCGTAAGCAATGGTGATGGGGGAGGCGCCATAGGCCTTATAGCCTTCGCGCAGCAGGCTGTTATCCATTACGCGGATTTTCAGCCCTTTCATATCTTTGGGTTCGCGGACTTCCTTGTTGGTTGTCCACACCTGGTAGCCTTCCGCCAGTTCGGCGATGGGCACCAGGCCGCGCTGGCGAAACGAGTCTTGCCAGGCGTCGCCTTTGAGGAACTCGTCGGAGTTCAGCACTTTTGCCGTTTCTAGCTGGTCGGCCGGCATAACGAAGTTGAGGCTGAGGAGCTGGCTTTCCGGAACGGTACCGCCCAGCGCCCCCGAGCCAAAGCCGAGCGGAATAGAGCCACTTTGTACTGCATCATAAAGGGCGGAATACGTGGAGCCCCAGGAGCCGTAGGGAAGGAGTTCAACGGTAACGTCACCGTCAGACTTTTCTTCGATCAGTTTTTTGAATTCCTGAGCATAGCCGTCCTGCACGCTGCCCTCGATTTCTTCGAGACCAAAGCGCCACGTGTCCGCGTTCGCCGAGGCGGCAACGCTGAGAAGACCACAGGCGGCAATGCCAGCAACCAGTTTATGCAGTTTCATTATTGTGCTCCTTTTTGTAATGACATACTTAGAGAAGAGTAATCGTATCGTTATGTCAAGTAAAGTGACGAGATTTTCGTCCCTAGAACGGGAGGTTAGATGCGTCCGTGTGCCTCGCCTGCTATGGTAACGCGATGTTTGATATGCGATGTTTGAGACCCAAAGCATTGCTCCAAGCCACCCCATTTTGTTTATCGATAAGGCTCTGCCATGAAAACACTGCTGACCACCGTTTCGCTTGCCGCCCTGGTTGCCGCTCCGCTGGCGCTTGCCGCTCCCGAAAGTGAAGAAGAACGCTTGGCCTATAGCCTTGGCGTCACCCTGGGCGAAAGCATGCACGCCGACGTCGACGACCTGGATATCGACACCTTTACTCAAGGCATGCGCGACGTATTTGGCGACAACGAACTGGCGCTGAGCGAAGATGAAATGGCCGACGCGCTGGCGACGTTTCAGAAAAATGCCATGGAAGAGCGCCAGCAAGAAGCGGCGCAGGCCGCCACGGATAACCAGCAGCAGGGCGAAGAGTTTCTGCAAGAAAACGCCGAGCGCGACGCTGTAACCACCACCGATTCAGGCCTGCAGTACGAAGAGCTTGAGTCCGGTGACGGCCAGACACCAGGCGCGGAAGATACTGTCAAGGTCGACTACGAAGGCAAGCTTTTGGACGGCACTGTATTCGACAGCTCGATCGAGCGCGGCGAGCCGGTCAGCTTCCAGGTCGACCAGGTGATCGAGGGCTGGCAGGAAGCGCTTGAGCTGATGAGCGTGGGTGATAAGTGGACGCTTTACATCCCCGCCGACCTTGCCTACGGCGAGCGCGGCCAGGGTCCCATCGGCCCCAACGAGGTGCTGACCTTTACCGTTGAGCTGCTGGACGTTGAGGACGCCGAGGACGACGAGTAAGCCATGGCGGCTTCTACGCGCATGGCCGTCGCGGCGGCGCCGTGGTTATTGATGGCCGCGGGCCTTGCAGCGCCGCTATCAAGCGCGGCCGCCGAAGATGGCACACCGGCGTTGCCGGCACTGGGTACGCTAGCCGATCAGGCGAGCGCTGTGGGCGTGTCGTCGGGTGGCTACATGGCCACCCAGCTGGCGGTGGCCTGGCCACAGCGTTTTCGCGGGCTGGGCGTACTGGCGGCGGGGCCCTGGGGCTGCGCGCAGGGCCAGCTTAGCCTGGTGCTCAACCAATGCATGATGACGCGCGTCGGCGAGCCGTCGCTGGCGGTGCTCGATGAGCGTCGCCACGATTACCAGTCGCGCGAGCAGCTGGGAGAAGACGCCGCGCTAAGCCAGCTGCGCGCCTTTATCTGGCACGGCCAGCAAGACGCCATCATCGAGCCGGTGCTGGGCGACCTGCTCGCCGAGCAGCTTGACCAGTGGCTTGCCAGCAGCGTGCAGCTCAAGGTTGAGCGCGACGCGTCAGCCGGCCACGGCTGGCCGGTGGCGGCCACTAGCGCCGATGAAAAGGCGGGGATTGGCGGCTGTGAGCAAAGCGACGACAGCCCGCTGCTGGCCTGCGGTGAGAACGTGGCCGGCGATATGATGGACTGGCTGTATCCTGAACGTAGCGCAGAGAAGGTAGCTGCCAGCGGTGAGCTGCGTGACTTCGATCAAAGCGACTTTGACGCCCGTGGGCTTGCCGATAGCGGCTATGTGTATGTGCCCGAGGCGTGCAGCGCGGGCGGCTGCGGCGCGACGCTGGCGCTACACGGCTGCCAGATGAGCGCTGAGACCATCGGTGACGCCTTTGCCCGTCACAGCGGGCTCAACGCCTGGGCCGACGCTCACGATGAAGTGGTGCTTTATCCCCAGGCGGAAAGCACGCTGGCCAACCCCCAGGGCTGCTGGGACTGGTGGGGCTTTGCCGAAAGCTCATGGCAGCTTTACCCGCTCCACGATACCCGCGACGGCAGCCAGGCCGGCGCGCTGTTGCAGATGCTTGAGCGCCTGCAGCAGTCGCCTGACGCGCCCTAGGCCTGCTGTTCCAACGCCGCTTGTAATGCTTCTACCAGCTTTTCGGGGCTGGTGGAGTACATCACCTGTTCAAGAATTTCGCCGTGCCGGTTAACCACGAACAGCTTGGCGCTGTGGTCGATGGTGTAGCCCATAGCCGAGTCGGGCGCTTCATTGCGCCGCCAAATCACGCCGTAGCGCTCGGCAATGTCGTCAAGCTGCGTTTGGCTGCCGGTCGCGCCAATAAAGCGCTCGCCAAAATACCCCAGATAGTCGCGCAGCCTGGCAACGCTGTCGCGTTCGGGGTCTACCGAAATAAACAGCGGCACGACGCGCTCATGGCGGTCGTTTTCCAGCCGGGTGAGCGCCTGCCGGATCACTGCCTGGTTCATCGGGCAGACGTCGGGGCACGAGGTATAGCCAAACGACACCACCGCGACCTGATCGGCGCTTAGCTGCTCGAGGGAAAAGTCGCCGCGGGTGGAGTCAAGCGCGATCGGCCCGCCGGCAGGCGGCTTGGCGTCGGGGGGGGAAGGTGTGGAAGGCCCAAGCAGCGCCAGCCCAACCAGCAGCGCCACAGCCAGCGCACCGCCGATCCACAGTGCCTTGCGATGCATATTCAGCTCCTCACTACGTCAAAATCGAACCAGCTGCCGACGCGCCCGTTCGGCGTATCCAGAATTACCCGGGCGCGCCAGGGCATCACGTCCTGAGTGCAGACTCCGACCTGCCCCTGCCCGCTGAAATGGCCGCTGCCGTCCGCGTCCAGCACAAAACGGTTAAGCCCCATGTCCATGCCGCGGCCCACCAAGTCTACCGTTGCGCCGTCGGCAACGATGCCTTCGACCGCAACGGTTAGCGCCAGCGGTTCCAGCGCTTTAATACGCCCGCTGCCTGCCACGCTCAGCGCCACGCTGCCGCGTTCGCCCAGCGGTGCTACGCAGCGCTGCTCGTGCAGGTTGCACGCGGTCTGCTCTGGCGGGTACCAGGTAATGTCATCGTCGGCGCGCAGCCAGTGGGAAAAGGCATACCAGCTAAACGCCGCCAGCGCGAGGCAGGTAACCAGAATCAACACCTTGAGTACGGGAAATCGCCCGTTATCGGCGGGATCCGGAGTTTTTTTCATGGCAGAATGCATTGCGACCCAAGCCGTGGGGTAAAGAGGGGGTGAGGCAGAGTGCCGAGAACATAGCGCTAACTCTCACATGGTAGCAGCTATTACGTCGGCACCCCTGTGCTGGGATGTCGCAGGTCTGCTGCCGTGACATGCCCGGATGACAGGGATGGCCAAGAAGAAGGAAGAGCTGGATGACGAGTATCATTGACGCGCTGGGGCCGCTTTTTGCGCTGATTGCTCTGGGCACCGTGCTGGGCGTGGGGCGCTTCTTGCCGGCCAGCTTCTGGCCGCAGCTGGAGCGGCTGGTGTATTTCGTGCTGTTTCCCGCGATGTTGGTGGCCACGCTTGCCACGGCGGAAATCAGCCGGGTACCCGTGGGGCGCCTGGCCGTTGTGTTGCTGGGTGCCATGGCGGTATTTGCCCTGGCGCTGTGGCGCCTGCGCCACCGGCTGGGGCTTGAGGCGGCAGCGTTTACCTCGGTATTTCAGGGGGCGCTGCGCTTTAATACCTATGTTGGTGTGGCCGGCGCGGCGGCGCTGCACGCTGGCCCGGGCGCGACCGTGGCGGCGGTTGCGGTGGCGCTGATGGTGCCTACAGTCAACGTGATCTGCGTGGCGGGGTTTGTGGCGGCCGGCACCCTGGGACGCGGGGGGCTGGGTAAAAGCGCGCTGGCGCTGATGAAAAACCCGCTGATTCTTGCCTGCTTGCTGGGCGTGGGGCTTAACCTTTCCGGCGTGGGACTTCCCGGCTGGAGTGAGGATGCGGTGACGCTGGTGGGCCGCGCCGCGCTGCCCCTCGGGCTGCTGGCGGTGGGCGTGGCGTTGCGCTTGCCGGCGCTGCTGCGCCTGAACCGGGGCGTGTTTGCCGCAGCCGGTGTCAAACTGGTGCTGATGCCGGGACTGGCGCTCGCGCTTGCCTGGCTATTACGGCTCGACCCCATCAGCCGCGATGTGGCGCTGCTGTTTGCCGCGCTGCCCACGGCGACGTCAGCCTATATTCTGGCGCGCCAGCTAGGCGGCGATGCCGAGCTGATGGCTGCGATTATTACCGGGCAGACGCTGCTGGCGATGCTCACCCTGCCGCTATGGCTGCAGCTGGTCGCTTGATAAAAGGTAAATAAAAAAGTGTCGCATTTGTGTTGACGGATCAAATGAGAATGATTATATTGCAGTTGTGGCGTTTGATGAGACGCCGCAAACCAAGGCAGCAACCGCCAGTTTACTGCCATGGTTTCTCCCTCTCATTGAGTCGAGATGGCTATTTACGTAGCTTTTCATGCTAGCGAGTCACGGTCTTATTGCCGCTCTTTTCAGAGCGGCCTTTTTTTGCGTGCTTGTCGAGGGTGATGTCGGCGGGCTAGCTTTCGCCGTGCGGCGCGTCATGGCGATAGATCAGGTCCCAGACGCCGTGGCCCAGCTTCTCGCCGCGCAGCTCAAACTTGGTCAGCGGGCGAAACGTGGGGCGCGGTACGTAGGGCGCCGTCGCGGCGTCGGCGGTGTTGGTAAAGCCGGGGGCTGCGTCCATCACCTCGGCCATCCATTCGGCGTAGGCCTCCCAGTCGGTGGCCAGGTGAAAGCGCCCGCCGGGCGCCAGGCGCGAGCGCACCAGCTCGACAAAGGCCGGCTGCACAATGCGCCGCTTGTGGTGCTTTTTCTTCGTCCAGGGGTCGGGAAAGAACAGCTGCAGGGTATCGATGCTGCCTTCGGGCAGGCATTCTTCCATCACCGCCAGCGCGTCTTCGCGATAGACCCGCAGATTGGTGAGGCCGCGTTTGTCGGCTTCGTCCAACAGCTTGCCCACGCCGGGGGCGTGCACCTCGATGCCGATAAAGTCGTTCTCCGGATGGCTTTCGGCCTGCTCGATCAGCGAGGTGCCCATGCCAAAACCGATTTCGACCACGCGCGGTGCGCGGCGGCCAAACAGGGCGTCCAGATCCTGGCGGCCGTCGGCAACGTTGAGCCCCAGTCGCGGCCAGACATCCATGAGGCCGCGGGTTTGCGCCTGGGTCGTGCGCCCGGCGCGGATCACGTAGCTTTTGATACCGCGGCGGTGCAGCGGGGCATCGGCGCTTTCCGGGCCGGTAGTGGCGTCGTCTGTTGTCTGTGTGTCGGTCATGTTACTGCGAGCATCCATCAGCCGTTGATACGGCCGGCAAAGGGGGTGGAGGGGTCGGCGCTTTGCCGGCGCGGCATGCGTCCGGCGAGAAACGCATCGCGGCCGGCCTGAACGGCCTGCTGCATGGCACGCGCCATGCGTACCGGGTCGCGCGCGTGGGCAATGGCGGAATTGAGCAGCACGCCGTCGCAGCCCAGCTCCATGGCCATGGCAGCGTCCGAGGCGGTGCCGATGCCCGCGTCGACCAGTACCGGGACACTGCTGCGTTCGACAATCAGGCGCAGGTTGTGCGGATTTTGAATGCCGTGGCCGGAGCCGATCAGCGAGCCCAGCGGCATGATGGCCGCGCAGCCCATGGCTTCGAGCTCGTGGGCGACGATGGGGTCGTCGCTGGTGTAGACCATGACGTCAAAGCCGTCGTCGATCAGCGTTTGCGCCGCCTTGAGCGTTTCGATCACGTTGGGGTAGAGGGTGTCGTCGTCGCCCAGCACTTCAAGTTTGACCAGATTATGCCCATCCAGCAGCTCGCGCGCCAGCCGGCAGGTGCGCACGGCGTCCCGGGCGTTATAGCAGCCGGCGGTGTTGGGCAGCAGGGTGTAGCGGTCCGGCGAGACCACGTCGAGCAGGTTGGTGCCGGACTCTTGCCCCAGGTTAGTGCGGCGCACGGCAAAGGTGACGACGTCGGCGCCGCTTTCGCTGATGGCAGCGCCGGCCTCGTCAAAGTCCTTGTACTTACCCGTGCCGACCAGCAGGCGAGAACGAAATTCGCGGCCGGCAACGGTAAGCGGTGCGTCGTGGAGTGCGGTCATATAGGTTCCTTGGGGTATGGGTTCTAGCCGCCGCCGATGGCGTGGACGATCTCGACCTTGTCGTCGTGGGCGAGGCGAGTGTCCGCCAGCCGGCTGCGGGGCACGATTTCTTCGTTAATTTCAACGGCAATGCGGCGGCCGCCAAGCCCGAGCTGTTCAATAAGCTCTAAGGCGCTGGTGTCGGGCGCAAGGCTCTTGGGCTCACCGTTAAGCTGAATGGCGTGCTGTGTCATGGGTATTTTCCTACCGCTTGGGTGGCTGTCGCAAGCGCGGGACGCGAAAAACCGTCAACGGTCGCCCGCGCTGCCTTAATGTGGTGCTATTGTAGCCGTTTTCCCCCGTGGCGGCAGCCGGCGCTGCCGGCGTGAAACAACCTGCAGGAGAGCCTTGTGCGAACAGCTGATTCTCGATCCGTGGGCGCGCCGCCGCCTGACGCCAGTGCGTTGGGGGCGTGGCACAAAGCGGCGTGGTGCCTGGTAGCGCTGCTGGGCGCCTCGGCGGTGGCGCTGGGAGCCTACGCCGCCCACGGCATGGCGGCCTGGGCCGATCAAGCCGCCGTGGCGACGGTGAACACCGCCGTGCGCTACCAGATGTGGCACACGCTGGCGCTTTCTGGCGCGCTGGTCTGGCAGCAGTGCGCGCCGCAGATGCGCCTTTGCCCGGTCATCGCGCTGTGGCTTTGCGGCACGGCGGCGTTTTCCGGTTCGCTCTATGCGCTGGCGTTTACCGAGCTTGCCGTCGGGCTGATTACGCCGCTGGGCGGCCTTTTGTTGATCACCGGCTGGCTGGCGCTGGGCGTCGCGGCGCTGCGTGCGAAAGCCGACTAGCGGCCACAAAAAATCCCCCTCAGGGCGAACCGTGAGGGGGCGTGGCCGGTAGCCGTGGCGTTTGTTTACTTCGCCTTGGCCTTTTCTACCCGGCGCCACTCGTGGAGCAGCGGCTCGGTGTAGCCGGAGGGTTGCTCCAACGCCTTGAAGATCAGGTCGGAGGCGGCCTGGAACGCGGTGGAGTCGTCCAGCCGCGAGCTCATCGGCACGTAGCTTTCATCGCCGGCGTTCTGGTCGTCGACCACCTTGGCCATGCGCTTGAGCGTGTCTTTGACCTGGTTTTTCTCGATGATGCCGTGGCGCAGCCAGTTGGCGATATGCTGGCTGGAAATGCGCAGCGTCGCGCGGTCTTCCATCAGGCCGACGTCGTGGATGTCCGGCACTTTGGAGACGCCCACGCCGTGTTCGACCCAGCGCACTACGTAGCCGAGGATGCCCTGACAGTTGTTGTCCAGCTCCTGCTGGATCTCGTCAGCGCTCCAGCTGGTGTCGGCCGCTAGCGGCAGCGTCAGCAGGTCGTCGAGCATGTCGACTTCGCCTCGGCTTTCGAGCTCTTTCTGCACGCTGACCACGTCAACCTGATGGTAGTGTAGCGCGTGCAGGGTAGCCGCCGTGGGCGAGGGCACCCAGGCGGTGTTGGCGCCGGCCTGGGGGTGGCCGATTTTCTTTTCCAGCATGTCGTGCATCAGGTCCGGCATGGCCCACATGCCCTTGCCGATCTGGGCGCGGCCGCGCAGGCCGGAAACCAGGCCCGCCTGGACGTTGTTCTTCTCGTAGGCGCCGATCCAGGCGGTGCCCTTCATGTCGCCTTTGCGCACGACCGGGCCGGCTTGCATGATGGTGTGCATTTCGTCGCCGGTGCGGTCGAGGAAGCCGGTGTTGATGAACACCACACGCTCGCTTGCCGCGTTGATGCACGCCTTGAGGTTGGCGCTGGTGCGGCGCTCTTCGTCCATCACGCCGACTTTTAGCGTGTTGCGCTCAAGGCCGAGGGTGTCCTCGACGCGGGCAAAAATTTCGCCGGCAAACGCCACTTCCTGGGGGCCGTGCATCTTGGGCTTGACGATATACACCGAGCCGGTGCGCGAGTTGCGCGGCTGATCGGCGCTCTTTTTCAGGTCGTGAATCGCGACCAGCGACGTCACGACGGCGTCAAGAATGCCTTCGGGCAGCTCGTTGCCCTGCTCGTCGAGGATTGCCGGCGTGGTCATCAGATGGCCGACGTTACGGATGAACATCAACGCGCGACCCTGCAGGGTGACGTCCTTGCCGTCGATGCCCTGCCAGGTGCGGTCGCCGTGGAGCTTGCGGGTGAAGGTCTTACCGCCCTTGTTGACGCTGACTTCCAGGTCGCCCTTCATCAGGCCCAGCCAGTTGGTATAAACGCCGACCTTGTCTTCGGCATCAACCGCGGCGATGGAGTCTTCGCAGTCCATAATAGCCGACAGCGTAGACTCGAGGGCGACGTCCTTGACGCGCGCCGGATCGGTTTTACCGATGGGGTGCTCGCCGTCGATCTGGATGTCCAGGTGCAGGCCGTGGTTGACCAGCAAAATCGAGGTGGGCTCGGCGGCGTCGCCGTCAAAGCCAACCAGCTTGGCGGCATCCTTTAGGCCGGTCTTGTTGCCGCCTTTCAGCGTGACGGCCAGTTGGCCATCTTCCACGGCGTAGTTGACGGCATCCTTGTGCGAGCCGTCCGCCAGCGGAGCGGACTGATCGAGTACGCCGCGGGCGTAGGCGATGACTTTCTCGGCGCGCTTGGGGTTGAACTCGCGGGTCTTTTCGGCGCCGTCGTCTTCAGCGATGGCGTCGGTGCCGTACAGCGCATCGTAGAGGCTGCCCCAGCGGGCGTTGGCGGCGTTCAGCGCGTAGCGGCCGTTGTTGACCGGCACCACCAGCTGCGGACCGGCCTGAACGGCAAGCTCTTTATCGACGTTGGCGGTAGTGGCCGCGACTTTTGCCGGCGCTTCGACCAGGTAGCCGATGTCGGTCAGATGGCGGCGATAGGCCGGCATGTCGCTGATCGGGCCGGGGTTATCGCGGTGCCAGACGTTGAGCTTTTCCTGCAGCGAGTCGCGCTCGTCGAGCAGCTGGCGATTTTTCGGCGCCAGATCGTGAAACAATGCGTCAACGCCCGCCCAGAAGGCAGCTTGATCAACGCCGGTGCCCGGAAGCGCCTGCTCGTTGATAAAGCGATCAAGTTCAGCTGCCACCTGTAAACGGTGCCGCGTGATACGCTCGCTCATGGAAACTCTCCCTTAGAGTGTCCGTGGCCAATCGTGGTACCAGATGCCCGCCACGGCCATAGTGAATACAACAGTGAATACGACGACTGTCTCAACGACTGTTCTCAACTGCTGTCTATCTCAATGACTGCCTTATGCCGGACAATGACAACACGAACGACACCGCAGAGGCCGGCAGCTTGATTTGTGGAAAAATTTTCATAAAAGACGTTTCTATAGAAAATAGTTCCATAAATGCGCAGGCATGTAAACAGCGCCGCTCTTGCTTGGCAGAAGGATCGGTCAAATGCGGATGATTTTACCTTACTTGGCGGGCATTGTTAAATCGCGCTGAGAATGAGCCGAGTGCCGGGTCGGAAACGGGCCACGCAAGCCGAAAAGAAAGAGAGGCTAGATGAACGAGTTTGACGCGCTAAAGGCCGCGTTTTGCCACGCGGCGCATACCCCGCTGGTGCCGCTGTTACCCGAAAGTACGCAGGCCCGTGCGGTAAAAACGTACTTTGATCGCTACGGGCTCACCCCCCTGTGGCGTGAGGCGCAGCAGGTCTACGCGGGCTTTATCGAAAGCGGCCGCTTTTTGCTTTGGTGTCAGGTGTGGTCGCCGCCCCGGCCGGTGGGTACCGCTTTTGTGGTGCACGGCTATTTTGACCACATGGGGCTTTATCGCCACCTGCTGAAACGTCTTTTAGCGCGCGGCTGGCGGGTAGTGCTGTGGGATTTGCCCGGCCATGGGCTGTCGAGCGGCGCACGGGCAACGATTGAGAGCTTTGACGACTATCGTCACTGCCTGCACGTGGTGCAGGCGGCGCTAACGGCGCAGGCGCTGGTTCCAACGCCCTGGGTGGGTGTCGGGCAGAGCACTGGCGCCTCGATATTGGCAACCGATGCGCTACGCCTGCAGAGCGCCACCCCCTGGTCGGCGCTGGTGCTGCTGGCGCCGCTGGTGCGCCCCCGAGGCTGGCGCCAGGCAAGCGCACTGCACCGCCTGGCAAGCCCCTTTGTGCGCTCGGTGCGCCGCCAGCACCGGCCCAACTCGACCGATGCCGCTTTTGTCGAGTTTTTGCGCTATCAAGACCCGCTGCAGTCCGAGCAGCTGAGCCTTGTCTGGGTGGGCGCCATGCGCCGCTGGATGGCGCAGTTGCTGGCGCAGCCGCCCAGCACGCTGCCCGTGCTGATGATCCAGGGCGAGCAGGATCACACCGTCGACTGGGCGTACAACCTCGGAGTGCTGGCGGCCAAGTTCCCCCACGCCGAGGTGTATCACCACCCCCTGGCTCGCCACCACCTGGTCAACGAGGCCGAGCCCATACGCGAGGCGCTGTTTGCCACGCTTGAAGCGTTTCTTGACGAGCTGCCTTAAACGGGCTAGACCGGCTAGGCGGCGTCGCGGGCGTGGACCCGCTGGCCGCCGGCCCAGGTGGCGTAAACGCTGCGATCATCCCCGAGCATCATCAGCGCAAACAGGGTTTCAGCCAGCGTCTGGCAGCGCGCCGTGCGCCGTGCCAGAAGCGGCGTGGCCTGGGGGTCGAGCACCACGATGTCGGCTTCGCCGCCTTCGCGGATCTGGCCGATGTGCTGGTCAAGGTGCAGGGTTTTGGCGTTGCCCAGCGTCAGCCGGTAAAACCCCTGCCAGGCGGTGAGCGGCTGGCCGAGCAGCTGGCCGACCTGATAGGCGCCCTTGAGCGTAGCGAGTCCCGACAGGTCGGTGCCGCCGCCGACGTCGCTTGCCAGGCTGGTAGCCAGGCCGACGTCGTGGCAGGCCTGCCGGTCAAACAGTCCGCTGCCCAAAAACAGGTTCGAGGTGGGGCAAAAGGCGATGCTCGCGCCGCCGTCCGCCAGCCGCTGGCGCATCCCCTGATCCAGGTGAATGCCGTGGGCAAAGGTGCTGCGCGGCCCGACCAGCCCGTAGCGCTCATACACGTCGAGGTAGTCGCGGCTTTCGGGGAACAGTTCGGATACCCAGGCAATTTCGCCTTCGTTTTCCGACAGGTGCGTTTGCAGGTGAAGATCCGGGGCGTTGCGCAGCACGGCGCCGGTGGCTTCCAACTGCTCGCGGGTAGAGGTTGGCGCAAAGCGCGGCGTCAGGCTGTAACCCAGCCGGTCTTTGCCGTGCCAGTCGCCGATCAGCCGTTCGCTATCGGCCAGCCCGCCCAGGGTGTCGTCGGTCAGGCCGTCAGGAGCGTTGCGGTCCATCAGCACCTTGCCCGCCAGCATGCGCAGCCCGCGGCGCTTGGCGGCGCTGAAAAATGCATCCACCGAGCCCGGGTGCGAGGTGCAGAAAACCTGCGCGGTGGTGGTGCCGACGCGCAGGGTTTCATCCAGAAACGCCTCGGCCACGGCGTCGGCGTGAACGCGGTCGGCAAAACGGCACTCTTCGGGAAAGGTGTAGTCGTTGAGCCAGTCGAGCAGCTGGCGGCCGTAGGAGGCCATGATATCGAGCTGCGAGTAGTGCACGTGGCTGTCGATAAAGCCCGGCATCATCAGCTTGCCCGAGTAGTCCACCACGTTGATGCCGGCGGGCAGGTGAGGCGCCAGCTCGACGTAGTCGCCCACGGCGTGAATATGGCCGTTGACCATCCACACGGCGCCGTCCTCAAGGTGGCGAACGCTGCCCGGCGCGGGAGTGTCGCCGTCTCCCGGATCGGCGGCGAAGCTTAAAAGCGGGCCGCGCAGGACGCGCGCAGGGGTCGAAATAGCAGTCATCAATCTCTCCGTTTGCCCTGGGGGCATTCTTGTTCGTTAATAAGGCTCGGGTTAACCAGCGCGCTGTTTATAGGCAGTGCTGTCCTGTGCCGAATCAGGTGGGTGAAAGGCGGTGCGCAGCGTTTCGGGCGCGACGCCGCGGCGGTCGGGGTGATCGTCAACGGGCTTGAAGGTCAAAAGCTCGGCGGTCACCGCCAGCGCAATCTCATACGGCCGCTTGCCGTGGGCGCCGGCCACGCCAATGGGGCAGCGCACCCGGGTTAGCGCGCCGTCGTCGTGACCGGCATCCAGCAGCCGGCGACGAAAGCTCGCCCATTTGGAGCGCGAGCCGATCAGCCCGATGGAGGCGCAGTCGCCGCGGCGCAGCAGCGCATCGACAATGGCGCGATCCTCGCCGTGATCCTGGGTCATCACCAGCGCGTGACAGCCGGCAGGGAGTTCGCCAACGGCGCCGGCCACGCCGGGCTCGCCGCCGGGGCCTGGCATAATGCGCCGGCGCTGCTGGCGCTCATTGCCCGCCGTTTCGGGAAAGGCGTCTGCGCGGCTATCAAACCACAGCAGCTGCCAGGGCAGCGGCGCCAACAGTCCGGCGAGCTCGCGGCCGACGTTGCCGGCGCCAAACAGCGCTACGCGCATCTCGGCGCCGGCATAAACCTCCAGCAGTACGTGGACGTAGCCGCCGCAGCACTGGCCGCTGCGCCCGCCCAGCGGAAACGCTTCCAGCCGCGTGCCGCTTTCGCCCTGGGCGAGCGCGTCGCGCGCGGCGTTGATCACCTGCAGCTCGAAGTGGCCGCCGCCAAGGGTGTCGTGGATGGCTTCCGGGGTAATCACCATTTTGGCGCCGGGCTCGCGCGGGGTCGAGCCCGCCACTCCGACCACGCTTGCCAGCGCGTGGGGGCGGGCTTCGCGCTGCAGGCGGTCAAGCGCGCCGTGCCAGACGTCAGGCAGGCTCATGATCGGACCTCGTGCTCTGGCGTTGTGCCTGACGCAGCGTTTCTGCCGCCATCAGCACGCGCTCGGGCGTTGCCGGGGTATCCAGCACCGGGCAGAAACGGTAGTCGGCAAGGCTTGCCAGCGCGTCGCGCAGCGCCGACCACAGCGAGATCGCCAGCATGAAGGGCGGCTCGCCCACCGCCTTGGAGCGGTAGATGTTGGCCTGAGAGTTGGGGTGACCCTCCAGCAGTTTTACGTTAAACGTCTCGGGCAGGTCGCCAAAGGCGGGGATTTTATACGTCGACGGCCCGACGGTGGTCAGCTGGCCTTTATCGTTCCATTTGAGCTCTTCGCTGGTTAGCCAGCCCATACCCTGGATGAAGCCGCCTTCGATCTGGCCGATATCAATGGCCGGGTTCAGCGAGTCGCCGACGTCGTGGATGATATCCACCCGGCTGACGCGATATTCGCCGGACAGCGTGTCGACTTCGACCTCGGACACGGCGGCGCCGTGAGCGTAGTAGTAGAACGGGCGGCCGCGGCCGGTGGCGCGGTCGTAGTGGATCAGCGGGGTGGCGTAGAAGCCCTTTTCGGACAGCGAAATACGCCCCAGATAGGCGGCCTGAACGAGTTCGCCCCAGTCGATGCGCTGCTCGGCTTCGCCCATGCCGGACACCAGCTGGCCGTGCTCCAGGCGCATGGTTTCGCGGTCAAGCCCGCCGGCGGCGTGCTCAAAGTGGGCGGCGGCGAAGTCAAACAGGCGCTCGCGCAGCTTGGCGGCGGCGTCGCGGGCGGCCATGCCGTTCAGGTCGGTGCCGCTGGAGGCCGCGGTGGGCGAGGTGTTGGGCACCTTGTCGGTACGCGTAGCGGTAATGCGCACCTGTTCAAGGTCGAGCCCCAGCTCGCGCGCTACGACCTGGCAGACCTTGGTGTGCAGCCCCTGGCCCATTTCGGTGCCGCCGTGGTTGATCATCACGCTGCCGTCGGTATACACGTGGAGCAGCGCGCCGGCCTGATTCAAGTGCTGGGCGGTAAACGAAATCCCGAACTTAACCGGCGTGAGCGAAAGGCCGCGCTTGATGATCGGGCTCTGGGCATTGAAGCGAGTAATCTCGCGGCGCCGCGCCCAGTAGTCGCTTTCGCTTTCTACCTGGGCCACGATATCGTGCAGCAGGCTGAGCTGTTCGACGCGCTGGCCGTAGTGGGTCAGGTTGCGCGGCGTACCGTCGGCGTCGCTTTTACGGTAGAGGTTACGCTTGCGCACGGTCAGCGGGTCTTCGCCGACGTAGCGGGCAATGTCGTCCATGGCGCGCTCGATGATCATCATGCCCTGGGGGCCGCCAAAGCCGCGAAACGCGGTGTTGGACGCGGTGTGGGTCTTGGCGCGCTTGCCGGTAACCCTTGCGGCCCCCAGCGAGTAGGCGTTATCGGCGTGAAACATGGCGCGGTCGACCACCGCCTCGGAAAGGTCGGGCGAGTAGCCGCAGTCGCCGATCACGTCAATATCGCCGCCGGTGAGCACGCCGCGTTCGTCAAAGCCCAGCTTGTAGGCGTTGTGGAAGGGGTGGCGCTTGCCGGTGGCGCGGGTGTCGTCGGCGCGGGGCAGGCGCACCTTGGCCGCGCGGCCGGTGCGCCGGGCAATAATCGCGGCGATGCACGTCCACGGCGAGGCCTGGGTTTCCTTGCCGCCAAAGCCGCCGCCCATGCGCCGGGTGGAAACGGTCACGGCATGGAACGGAATGCCCAGCACTTCGGCCACCAGCTTTTGCGTTTCGCTGGGGTGCTGGTTGGAGGTGTGCACGGTGACGCCTTCGTCTTCGCTGGGCTCGACCAGGCAGGCCTGACCTTCCAGATAGAAGTGTTCCTGACCGCCGACAAACTGCGTGCCTTCCAGCACGTGGGTGGCGCCCTCAAGCGCAGCGCGCCAGTCGCCCAGTTCGTGGACGTGGGTAGGGCGCACCAGCTCTTCGCGCTTGGCGGCGGCCACCGGGTCGAGGCTTGCCGGCTGCTCGTCGATTTCGACGATGGCGGCGTTGACCGCCTGCCGCGCGGCCTTGTAGCTGTCGGCGGCTACGGCAAACAGGCTCTGGCCGACGTAGCTGATCTCATCAAAAGCAAAGATCGGGTCGCCGGGAAACACCGGGCCGATATCCGTATGACCGGGTACATCGGCAAGGCTGATCACGTCGACCACGCCGGGGAACGCCCTGACCTTTTCCAGATCGAGCCGCGTGACCCGGCCGTGGGCCACCGGCGACTGGCCGACCATGACGTGCAGCGTGCCGGCCGGGGTGGGAATGTCGTCAATATAGGCGGCGCGGCCGGTTACGTGCTTGATCGCGCTCTCGTGGGCGCGGGCATGACCGGCACCGCGATGGCTGGCGACGGCGTCGCGGGCCAGGGGAGCATCGCCCTGGTTGCGATGCTGAGTCGTGTTCTGATTGCCCCGGGTGGGCTGGTCGAGATCAGTGAGCGTACGCATCGAGAGTCACCTTGGTTGCTGTGCCGTTCTTGTTGTCGTGATGAGTTTGGCTATGAGCGCTGTCGTTGGACGCGGGTCGGGATTCGGCGGCGATCATCAGGCGCAGCCGCTCGAGCAGGTTGCCGGCGGCCAGCGTGCGGTATTCGGCGCTGCCGCGCGCGTCGGCCATGGGGGAAAGCTCCTTGGCCAGTGCCGCGCGGGCGCGGGCAAACGCCGCCGCGTCCGGGCGGCTGCCTTCAAGGGCGGCCTCTGCGTCCGGGGCGCGGCGTGGAATGCCCGCCATGCCGCCAAAGGCCAAGTGGACGTCGCGCATCAGGCCGCCTTCCAGCCGCCAGGCGAACGCGCCCAGCACCGCGGAAATGTCGTCCTCACGGCGCTTGGACAGCTTCCAGACCTTGAGGTTTTGCTCGGCTGCCGGGCGCGGCAGAAAAATGGCGGCGATGAATTCGTCTTCTTCCAGCGCGGTTTTCTTGTAGTCGAGGAAGAAGTCCGCCAGCGGAAGTTCGCGGCTGCCGCGCGGGCCGTCCAGGCGCAGGTGCGCATCCAGCGCGAGCAGCACCGGCGGGGTGTCGCCGATGGGCGAGGCGTTGGCCACGTTGCCGCCCAGCGTCGCGCGGTTACGGATCTGCGACGAGGCAAAGCGGTGCATCAAGTGCTCGAACGCCGGGTAATGCTCGGCCAGTAGCGGGGTGAGCTGCGACAGCGTCACCGACGCGCCAATCCACCAGCCGGTATCGGCCTCGTCTATCTCGGTCAGCTCGGCCACCCGGCGGACGTCGATGATATCGACCAGGTCTTTCACCTGCTGGGTGGTTTCCAGCCACAGGTCGGTGCCGCCGGCCACTAGCCGCGCGCCTGGGCGCTTGGCCTTGAGCTCGCGCAGCGCGGCGATGTCCCGGGGCATGGCGTAGCCCGCCCCGTCGCTTTGGCAGCTAGTATCGCTTGCGTCCTTGGCCAGCGCCGCGACGTCGGTGCCCAGCGCGGCATTGGCGGCCCAGGCGGGCGTGGCTTTCGGGTAGTCCTGCATGGTGAGCGCGGCGTCGCGGATCGGGCGATAGCCGGTGCAGCGGCACAGGTTGCCACCCAGCGCACTTTCCAGCTTTTCTTGGGTGAGCGGCGCGCGAGGCTGGCCTACCGGTTTGTTTTGATCTTCATGCCTGTTTTGCTCTTCATATAGCGTAAACAGCGACATCACGATGCCGGGCGTGCAAAAACCGCACTGGCTGCCGTGACACTCGACCATGGCCGCCTGAGCCGGGTGCAGGTGTTTATCGTCGGCAAGCCCTTCCACGGTGACCAAGTGGCAGCCGTTGAGCTGGTGGGCGGGCGTGACGCAAGAGTTGGCGCTTTGGTAGCGGATCTCGCCGTTGGCGTCGGGCTCGCCGATGGCCACGGTGCAGGCGCCGCAGTCGCCAGAGGCGCAGCCTTCCTTGGTGCCGGTCTGGGCGAGCTGTCCGCGCACCAGCTCCAGAATGCTGGTGTCAGCGCTGACGTGGGTCAGGCGCTGGCGCTTACCGTTGAGGTAGAAATCAATCATGGTCGGCTCCGATTGTGATTGTCATTGTCTTGGCGGCTTAGAGTGTCGGCCGGGGTCAGGAGATACTTTAGATTCTTGACCATATGGTCAGTTTTATCAAGTTTTTTGGCGCCCCATTGGTTTAATTCTAGCGCGTTGTTGCTACTTTGCCGGGGAAGGCGGGGCGCAGCCGAATTGCCTTGGCACCGGCTTTTCAGGCAAGCTTTAGCTTTGCGAGAGCATGCCTACGACAGAGCGAGATCCCATGGCCAAGGCCGACCCCACCAGCGAACACGAAGCCGGTGCCATCCGCCGGCGCAATGAACAGGCGATTTTACAGGCGGCCGAAGACGTGTTTTCGCGCCACGGCTACCGCGGTGCCAGCCTGCAGGAGATCGCCCGGCAGGCGGGCCTGCCGAAGTCCAACGTGCTGTATTACATGGGCAGCAAGCGCAAGCTTTACGTGCGTCTTTTAGAGCGCATGATGGCGCGCTGGAACGCGATTCTGGACAGCATTTCTCCCGAGGATGATCCGGTTGAGGTGATTTCGGCCTTTATCCGCGCCAAAATCCGCCTGTCGCGCAGCCACCCCGCCGGCTCGCGATTGTTTGCCAGCGAGATACTGGGCGGTGCGCCGTTCCTGCAGGAATACCTCCAGGGCGAGCTGCGCGACTGGGTGGAAAACCGCGCGGCGGTCTTTCGCCAGTGGGCCGAGCGCGGGCTGATGGACCCGGTCGACCCGGTATGGCTGATCTTCTTGATCTGGTCGTCGACCCAGCACTACGCCGATTTTGAAACTCAGGTGCTGGGCATTACCGGCCGTGAGGCACTCGATGACGACGACCTGGAAGGCATCACCCGGTTTTTGATCCAGGTGGTGATCAAAGGCTGCGGGGTGAAGCACCCCGAGCCCGCGAAAACGCCGCCCGAGGCGATACAAGCGGCGGATCGCTGAGGGTGAGGTTGCGCCTTATCAGGTAGTCATGAGCATGATCACCGACAGCGCCGCGGTGATCCACATCGCCGGTTTGATCTCGACAAAGCGCCCGGTGCACACCTTGATCAGCACAAAGCTGATAAAGCCGAAGGCAATCCCCAGGGTGATCGAGTAGGTCAGCGGCATCAGAATGATCGCCAGAAAGGCGGGAAAGGCCTGATCAAAGTGCTCCCAGTCGATCTTGCTGATCGGCGCCATCATGAACAGCCCGACCATCACCAGCGCCGGCGCGGTAGCAATAGACGGCACCAGCGTAAGCAGCGGCGAGAGAAACAGGAACGGCAGGAACAAAAGCGCGATCACCAGCGCCACCAGCCCGGTACGCCCGCCCTGGGCCACGCCCGCGCCGGACTCGATAAACGTCTGCGCCGCGCTGGTGCCCAGCGGGGCGGCAATCATCGAGGAAAACGCATCGACCGTCATGGAGCGCCGCAGGTTGCGCGGGTTGCCATCTTCATCCTTGAGGTCGGCGGATTCGGCCAGCGCCATAAAGCACGACATGGCGTCAAAGAAGTTGGTGAACAGCATCACGAAGATGAACGGCAGATAGGCGACTTTCAGCGCGCCCATGATGTCGACCTTCATCACCGCGCTGAAATCCGGCCAGGCGGCCAGTCCCGTCCAGGCGACCATCACCTCATCGCCGCCCCACATCCGGCCCATGGGAATGGCGGCCAGCGTGGTCAGCGCAATGCCCATCACCAGCGCGCCGTTAAAGCGCATGATCACGAACACCGCGGTGGCAATCAGCCCCAGAAAGAAGGTCGCCAGGTGCGCGTCCATGTTGCCCAGCGACACCAGGGTGGCATCGCTTGCGGTAATGAACCCGGCGTTTTGCAGCCCGATGAAGGTAATGAACAGCCCGATGCCGCAGGTGATGGCATAGCGCAGCGACAGCGGAATCGCCTCGATGATGGCCTTGCGCACGTTGAACATGGCCAGAATGGCAAACATCACCCCTGACCAGAACACGCACCCCAGCGCGACCTCCCAGCTAAGCCCGGCGCCCAGCACCAGGGTGTAGGTGAACAGCGCGTTCATGCCCATGCCCGGTGCCACCAGAATGGGGTTGCGGGCATAAAAGGCCATGGCCAGGCTGCCCATGAAGCTGATTAGCACGGTGGCCGACAGCGCGGCGGTGAACGGGATGCCGGCATCGCTGAGCACGGCCGGATTCACCACGATGATGTACATCCCGGCAAGGAAAGTCGCCAGGCCGGCGAGTATTTCGGTTTTTAGCGTTGAGCCGCGCTGGGTCACGTTGAAGTAGCGATCCAGAAACGGCAGGCGGCGCGACGTATCAGCGCCGTCCATATCGGTGGAGCGAGCGGTTGTCTCGTTCATACCCATACCTTGTTGTTGTTGTGGCTGGATGTGTCGTTGGCGGATAGTGGCGAGGGTTTCGCCATTTCCTGACCTTTCGGTCAAGGTTTCGGATATAAGGCTAGTCATCCGGCATAAAGCGGTCAAGGAATGTGCAGACGACTTTAGTCGTGTCTTGCCGAGGCGGCTAGCCGCCCTTCAGCAGGCGGTCGAGCTGGCGGTAGCCGATGGCTTCGATAAAGTGCGGCTGGGTGGGCTTGGGCGCGCCTTCGAGGTCGGCAAGCGTCAGCGCGACGCGCAGCACCCGGTGGTAGGCCCGTGCCGAGAGCCTGAGCCTTTCCAGCACGTCGGCAAGCCAGGCGCGTTCCTCGGCGTCCAGCGCGCAGGCGGCTTCCAGCGCTTTGCCACTGAGCTGGCTGTTGAGCGCGCCGCGCTGGTACTGGCGCTCGCGGGCGGCAAGCACGCGGGCGCGAACCGCGGCGGAGGGTTCGCCCTGGGTTTGCGCGGTAAGCTGCTCCGGCGGTAGCGCCGGTACTTCCACCTGTAAATCGATGCGGTCCAGCAGCGGGCCGGACAGCCGCGCCTGATAGCGCTGGATCTGGCTTTGGCTGCACTGGCAGCGGGTGCGCGGGTCGCCCAGGTGCCCGCAGGGGCAGGGGTTCATCGCCGCCACCAGCTGAAAATTGGCCGGGTAGCGGCGCTCGTGGCTGGCGCGTGCCAGATGAATTTCCCCGGTTTCCAGCGGTTGCCTTAATACCTCCAGCACGTGGCGGGAGAACTCGGGCAGCTCGTCGAGAAACAGCACGCCGTGGTGGGCCAGCGAAATTTCGCCGGGTTTGGGCTTTGAACCGCTGTCATTTTCAACAATTGATGCGACGATGAGCATGGCAGATCAACGATCTATGGTAGGCTTTTCAGCATTCAGTGCGACAAAGATTACGCTAATTGCTGCGACAGAGCTAGAAAATTTCAACAATTGGAGCGACTGCCTATGAGCCTGCCGGCACCAGTCCGTAAAATAGGCCCAACTCGCCGGAGCGTGTCTGGCTACTATGCGTTTCGAGGTGAGGAGTCGATTGCCTTTGAGTCGACGCTGGAACGCGACTTCCTGGTGCGGGTAGATTTCGATCTGGATGTGCTGGGCGTGATCTCTCAACCTTGTGAGATCCCCTTCCAACACCCCATCACAGGTCGGTGGTACAGCTACACCCCTGATTATCTTGTCTATTATCAACTCGGTGATCGCCATTACGATGACTATCCCAAGCCTCTGCTGGTTGAGGTCAAACCCCAGGCTGCGTGGCGCAAGCATTGGCGAGATTGGCTCCCCAAGTGGAAAGCAGCATTGCGGTATGCCAAGGAGCAAGGCTGGACATTCCGTCTTTACGACGAAAGCCGCATCAGAGACACAGCGTTCGATAACATCACTTTTCTGATGCGCTATAAGCGCATGACGTTCCCGCCCGAAGAAAGCCGGGAGGTGCTGAATACGGTCCAAAAAATGGGCGTTGCCACTTTGGACTATCTGCTTGCCCGACATTTCATGGGTATCTATCGCGCTGAGGGCATTTCTCACTTGTGGCACTTGCTGGCTACCCGGCAACTAGATTGCCATGTGGCGCTTCCTTTTAGGGCTCTTCGCCGTTAGGTGTGGAATTCGCCACCTGAGCTGGGCCAAAATATGGC
>JAKDRW010000051.1 GCA_030454225.1 Vreelandella subglaciescola
TCGACGGTAAAACCGAAATGTTTGAACAGCTCGTCTGCCGGCGCGGACTCGCCGTAGGTGGTCATGCCGATGACCTGGCCGCCCAGGCCGACGTACTTGTACCAGTAGTCGGCGTGCGCGGCTTCCACGGCGATGCGCTTGGTGACCGCTGCCGGCAGCACGCTTTCGCGGTATTCGGCACTCTGGCCGTCAAAACGCTGGGTAGACGGCATGGACACCACACGCACCGCAGTGCCGGCGGCTTCAAGCTTGGCCGCGGCGTCCATCGCCAGACCGACCTCTGAGCCGGTCGAGATCAGGATCAGCTCCGGCGTGCCGTCACTGTCCTTGAGGACGTAACCACCGCGCTGGATGTTGGCCAGCTGCGCCTGGGTGCGCGGCTGGTGGGCCAGATTCTGGCGCGACAGCACCAGCGCCGACGGGCCGGAGCGGCGCTTGAGCGCGCTGTCCCAGGCGGCGGCGGTTTCGACCGCGTCGCACGGGCGCCAGGTGCACAGGTTGGGGGTGGTGCGCAGGCTTGTCAGCTGCTCGATCGGCTGGTGGGTCGGGCCGTCTTCGCCCAGGCCGATGGAGTCGTGGGTGAACACGTAGATCGCCTGCTGGTTCATGATCGCGGCCATGCGGATGGCGTTGCGCATGTACTCCATGAAGATCAAAAACGTCGCGCCGTAGGTGATAAACCCGCCGTGCAGCGCGATGCCGTTCATGATCGCGCCCATGCCGAATTCGCGAACGCCGTAGTGCAGGTAGTTGCCGCTGGGGTCGTCGGCGGTGATGGTTTTCGCGCCGTCCCAGAAGGTCAGGTTGGACGGCGCCAGGTCGGCGCTGCCGCCCAGCAGTTCGGGAAGCTGCGGACCCAGTGCGTTGAGCGTGGCCAGCGACGCCTTGCGCGACGCGGTGGTAGCGGCGTTTTCCTGCGCCTGCTCGATCAGCGCTTCGCTTGGCAGCGCGCGGGGCAGCTCGCCTTTCAGGCGGCGCTCAAGCTCGGCGGCCGCGTCGGGATGCGCTTCGGCATAGCGGGCAAATCGCGTGTTCCATTCCTGCTGGCGCTCGGTGCCGGCCTTGCGTGCCTCCCAGCCGGAATACACCGATTCGGGCACGTGGAAGGGCGCATGATGCCAGCCCAGCTGTTCTCGGGCGGCAGCCACTTCGTCATCGCCCAGCGCGGCGCCGTGCGAAGCGGCCTTGCCCTGTTTGTTGGGCGCGCCAAAGCCAATCACGGTCTTGCAGATGATCAGGCTGGGTTTGTCGTCCTGGGTCAGCGCCAGTTCGATCGCCGCCTTGATTTCCTCGGGCTTGTGGCCGTCAACGTTTTGCACCACGTGCCAGCCGTAGGCGTCAAACCGCTTGGCGGTGTCGTCGGTAAACCAGCCGTCGACTTCGCCGTCGATGGAAATGCCGTTATCGTCGTAAAACGCCACCAGCTTGCCGAGCTTCTGGGTGCCGGCAAGGGAGGACACTTCGTGCGAGATGCCTTCCATCAAACAGCCGTCGCCGAGAAAGCACCAGGTGCGATGGTCGACAATCGCGTGCCCCGGGCGGTTAAACTGGGCGGCCAGGGTTTTTTCCGCCAGCGCCATACCCACGGCGTTAGCCAACCCCTGACCCAGCGGGCCGGTGGTGGTTTCAATGCCGGGCGCGTAGCCGTACTCCGGGTGGCCGGCGGTAGCGGCGTGCAGCTGGCGGAAGTTTTGCAGCTGCTCAAGGCTCAGCTCGTAGCCGCTCAGGTGTAGCAGCGAGTACAGCAGCATCGAGCCGTGGCCGTTAGAGAGCACAAAGCGGTCGCGATTGGCCCACTGGGGATCGTCGGGGCTGTGCTTGAGGTAGTCGTTCCACAGCACTTCGGCGATATCAGCCATGCCCATGGGCGCGCCGGGATGGCCGGAGTTGGCCTTCTGCACGGCATCCATGGAAAGGGCGCGAATGGCATTGGCCAGCTCAAAACGGGTCGGCATGGGGTGGCTCCTCGCCTGCAAACGGAAATCAAAGCCGCTATTATCGCTGACTTCGCCCATGGCGGCAAATCCTAGGAAGCCGCGCGGCCAGGGTGTAAACTCCAGCGCATTCACCAGAACTTGCGACAACGACGCGGCATAAAACGTCGCCGGCAGCGTTGCCGTATGCATTCCTGCAGGCGGGGGTTTCCCGCCACCAGAACCCCGCTACCAGAACAGAGGGCCCAGAGCGCGATGAGCGAATATTCCCTGTTTACCTCCGAGTCGGTCTCCGAAGGCCATCCCGACAAGATTGCGGACCAGATTTCCGATGCGGTGCTGGATGCCATTATCGCCCGCGATAAACAGGCGCGCGTGGCGTGTGAAACGATGGTTAAAACCGGCGTGGCCATCATTGCCGGCGAAATTACCACCTCGGCGTGGATCGATCTGGAAGCGTTGGCGCGCGAGGTCATCACCAACATCGGCTACACCTCCTCGGAGGTAGGCTTTGACGGCAACACCTGCGGCATTATTAACCTGATCGGCAAACAAAGCGTCGAGATTGCCCAAGGGGTGGATCGTTCCAAACCCGAAGACCAGGGCGCCGGCGACCAGGGGCTGATGTTTGGCTACGCCACCAACGAGACCGAGTCGTTCATGCCCGCGCCGATTCATTACGCCCACCGGTTGGTCGAGCAGCAGTCCAAGCTACGCCGCGAAGGACTGTTGCCGTGGCTGCGCCCCGATGCCAAAAGCCAGCTGACGTTTCGCTACGACGGCCAGGGCAACCCCCGCGGCGTAGACGCCGTGGTGTTTTCGACCCAGCACGACCCCGATATTGACCAGGACGAGCTGCGCCAGATGGTCAAGCGCGAGATTATCGAGCCGGTGATCCCCGCCGAATGGCTCGACGACGAAACCCAGTACCACATCAACCCCACCGGCAAGTTCGTCATCGGCGGGCCGGTCGGCGACTGTGGCCTCACCGGGCGCAAGATTATCGTCGACACCTACGGCGGCATGGCGCGCCACGGCGGCGGGGCATTTTCCGGCAAGGACCCGTCCAAGGTCGACCGCAGCGCCGCTTACGCCGGGCGCTACGTGGCCAAGAACATCGTCGCTGCCGGGCTTGCCGACAAGTGCGAAATTCAGGTGTCCTACGCCATCGGCGTGGCCGAGCCGACCTCGGTGGCGATCGATACCTTCGGCACCGGCAAAATCAGTGAGGCCAGCATCACCCGGTTGGTGCGCGAACACTTTGACCTGCGCCCCTACGCGATTACCCGGATGCTCGACCTTGAGCACCCGATGTATCAGCTGACCGCCGCCTACGGCCACTTCGGCCGCGAGCCGTTCGAGCATAGCTACCGCTGGACCGACGTCGATGGTAAAGACAGGGTGGAAACGTTCACCGCCTTCCCCTGGGAAAAAGCCGACCGCGCCGACGCGCTGCGCCAGGCCGCGGGTATCGCCTAGTTTTTATCGCCGCGTCAGCGCAGCCTGGGTCGTGTTGCTGTGTGACAATTTTGTGTAACTGCGCTTTGCGTTTAATGCCCCGCTATACCGGGGCTTTTTTATGTTGCAAGGTGGCCCCACACAGGTGAAAAGACGCGCTTGCTGAAAAGCCGGCTAGGCTGATAATAGCCGGGTTGATAGCGACTAAGTTGATCATCACTAAGCGGATAAAAAAGGACAATATATGACCACGCGTATTTGGATACAGGCGGCAGCGCTGGGGCTGTCTGGCGTAATGCTGGCGGGCTGTAGCGATGATGCCGACGATAAAGCAGTACCCGCCGATGACATGGACACCCAGGAGCAGCCGGCCGATAACGCGGATGCCAAGTCTGAAACAGCCGAGTCTGATCAAGACACAGCGAAAGATGACGACAAGAACCAGGACAAGGCAGACCAGGACAAGACCGACCAAGACAAGACAGACCAGGACAAGACAGAGGCTGAAGCCGTCAGCCTGATCTTTGGAACGGGCGGTACCGGCGGGTCGTATTACCCCATCGGCGGCGCGCTCAAGAGCGTGTTTGAAGCCAGCGACCTGATCGATAACGTTCAGGTGGTGTCGACCGGTGCCTCGGTTCAGAACATCAATAACATTAACGATGGTCTCAACCAGATTGCCATTGTGATGAGCGATGTGGCCTATGACGCCGTGAACGGTGACAATCAGTTTGACGGTGAGCCTGCGGATATCAACGCGCTGGCGGGGCTTTACCCCAACGTGGTGCAGGTGGTGGCCACTGCAGATAGCGGCATCGAAAACATCGCCGACCTGGAAGGCAAGCGCGTCGGCGTGGGCAAAGTCGGCTCGGGCGTTGAGCAGAGCGCCACCAAGGTCATCGAGTCGGCGGGAATCAGCTACGACGATATGGCTCAGGTTAGCCACACCGGATACGCCGATAGCGTTACCAGCATGAGTAACGGCAACCTGGACGCGGCCTTCTTTACCTCCGGCGTGCCCAACTCGAGCATTACCGGGCTGATGCAGAGCACCGATATTACCTTTGTGCCGGTGGAAGATGACGTTGCCGACAAGCTGCTCGAGCAATACCCCTATTACGAGACGTACACCATGCCGGCCGGCGCGCCCGAGCGTTACGATCTCGATGAAGAAGTGAATACCGTGGCGATTCGCAACATGCTGATCGTGGGTAGCGACATGCGCGACGACGTCGCCGCAGAGCTGACCCAGCGCTTCCACGACTACCTTGCTTCCGACAAGATTTCGGTGGCCGCGCTCAAGCAGTTTGACGCCGATACCATGGATGAAAATCTGGTCGTCCCGCTGCACCCCGGCGCCGAATCGGTGTATCAGTCTGTTGCCGACGACGATGACGCCGCTGATGCAAAAGATGATGAGGCAGAAGATGCTGATGAGGCAGAAGATGATGCAGCGGCCGCCGGGGATAAGCCCGACGCTGATGACGCCGATAGTGCCGAGTCCTGAGGGACGTCGTTGGGTGTTCGCCTAGCTTAGGCCGTTTAGGTGGCAAAGCGGCTAACGCCTAACGCCATCAAACTAGCGCTTGTCGTGGCGGCTCTGATGGCCGCCACGTTTGCGTATCCGCTCCCTTGGCTGATGGTGTTTGACAAGACCGAGATGCGTTACGCTTTTCCCGGAGGAGCAGGCGCACGCTTTACGCTACGCTGGATGCACTCGGTCGAGCAGGAAGACTGGGAAGAATGGTTCGAGGTGACGGACAGCGGCGCCATTGAGCTTACCGGCACGCGCTTCAAGACGTTTGGCGCGGGCGTGCCGGCAGCGTCGGGTAAGGCGACAACCCTCGACGATGGCTGGGTGGTCATGACCGGCATTCAACGCATCGTTGACCCTTTGGCCGTACAGGCCGCGGCGGCCGAGCGCTACCGGATGCGCTACCGCGCAGGCCATATTAATCACACCTTCGCGCTGTCGCGTACCGACCCTCCTTCCATCTTGACGTTTAGCGTTCGCCAGGCTCCCTTGTGGCGGGTGCTGCCTGCTTTAGTGCGCCCCTGGCTGCTCGCGCTCCCTCCCGGGTGGGAGTCAGCGTCGACGCCGGGGCAAGAACACCCAAGATAAAAACAAAAGTGAAAAGTGCGGGAGTGAGGGGCTATGTCCGATCGGAAACAGGTAGCAAACCAGCACGCACCGGCCGCCGAGCCCGATGATCAGGCGGTCAAGGATGCGCTGGAGAAGTACGACCGCGAAAGCCTGGTGCGCGACAAACTGCCGGGCTCGGTGGTCAAATTCGTCATGACGCTGGCGGTGCTGCTGGCGCTATTTCACCTGTACACGTCGTTCGCCGGCCCGCTGGTCGACGTAGCACAGCGCAGTATCCACCTGTACACCCTGCTGGGGGTGACGTTCATTCTCTACCCGCTGACCCGCAAGGGCGCGCGCGACCGCCTGCCCTGGGGAGACGCCGTGCTGGCGCTGCTGGCCTTTGGCGTAGGGCTTTACATGCTGGCGGTGTCCGAGCGCGTGATTGCCTCGGCGGGGCGCATCAACGATGCCGACGTACTGGTCGGCTGCCTTGCTATTTTGCTGGTACTGGACGCCACGCGGCGGGCCACCGGGTGGGGGCTAACGCTTTTGGCGACGGCTTTTCTGGCCTACGGCTTTTACGCCAAGCTGTCGTACTACCCGCAGCTGAATGAAACGGTTATCTGGGCGACGTTCCGCCAAATTATCGCGCACCTGGTATTTATCACCGAAGGGCTTTTGGGCACCGCCACCGGGGTGTCGGCCAGCTATATCATCCTGTTTATTTTATTCGGCGCTTTTCTCGGCAAGTCGGGGCTGGGGCAGTTGTTTAACGATCTGGCGCTTGCGGTGGCCGGTCATACCCGGGGCGGGCCGGCGAAGGTGGCGGTTATCGCCAGCGGTTTTCTGGGCTCGATCAACGGCTCGGCCATCGCCAACGTGGTGACCACCGGCGCGTTTACCATTCCGCTGATGAAGCGCACCGGCTACAAGGCCAACTTTGCCGGCGCCGTTGAGGCCTCGGCAAGCGTGGGCGGGCAGATTTTACCCCCGATCATGGGGGCGGCGGCTTTCATTATGGCGGAAGTGCTATCGGTGCCCTATACCCAGGTGGTACTGGCGGGCATTATTCCGGCGCTGCTGTATTATCTCGGCGTCTTGTTTCAGGTGCACCTGCGCGCGCTGCGCGACGGGCTTGAGGGAATCGAGCGCTCAAAGCTTACGCCGCTCAAGGAAGTCCTGCTCAAGCGCGGCCATTTGCTGGTGCCCATGGCGGTGCTGCTGTGGCTCTTGTTTGAAGGCCGCGCGCCGTTCTTTGCGGCGTTCTGGTCGATTGCCGCCACCGTGCTGATCTGCGGCACGCGCCGTGTAACCCTGGGCGTCAGCGCGCTGCTGGCGCTGCTGATTTTCGAGCCGCAGTGGCTGGCGCTGCTGGCCGACAACCCGATCCCCCATCTCCCGAGTAGCCGTTTGGCGCTGTTTGGGGTCATCGTGGTGCCGGTAGCGATCAACGCCGTGCGCGCTAGGCTCGATCTCGTCGCCGAGAAGATGGATGTCGTCGACTGCCGCGACGCCATGTACGACGGCGTGCGCAATGCGATTCCCGTGGCGATCGCCTGCGGTGCGGTGGGCATTATCGTCGGCGTAGCCACGCTAACCGGCGTGGCGCTTGAAGTGGCCGATGCGGTGGTAACGCTTGGCCAGCAGATTCCCATCCCCATGATTCAGCTGCTGGTGACGCTGTTTCTGACCATGATCGCCTCGATCGTGCTGGGCATGGGCCTGCCGAGCATCCCTACGTATATCATCACCAGCACCATGGCCGCGCCGATCCTGCTGAGCCTGCCGCTGTTTCGCGAGATGGCGGGGAGTAATGAAACTGCCATCTTTATTGCGCATATGTTCGTGTTTTACTTCGGCATCTTTGCCAACCTGACGCCGCCGGTGGCGCTGGCGGCCTACGCCGGTGCCGGCATCAGTGGCGGCTCGCCGAACGCCACCGGGTTTCAGGCCATGAAGCTTGCCGTCGCCGGATTCGTGGTGCCGTATATGTTCGTGTTTGCGCACAGCATGCTGATGATCGACGCCACGCTTGCCAACATTCTCTGGGTTCTGGTGACAAGCGTGGTAGGCGTGCTGCTGCTGGCAGTCGCGGTAGAAGGCTACCTGCGCCGGCCGCTCAACGTATTCTGGCGCGTGCTGGCGGCAGTGGGGGCGTTAACGCTGATTTTCCCCGGACTGATTAGCGATGCGATCGGTGCGCTGATTACCGTCGGGCTATTTTTGCTCGCCGGCCAGGCCCGCCGCCCGCGCTGCCGATACGTAAGCTTTTAGTTAGCCGCGCGTAAGACAACGCCCTTTGGCTCCTGGTCGGGGGCGTTTTTTGGGGATAATCAGCTACGCTTGAAAGCATGCAGACAGCAGGGAGCGAAAGGATGCGGTTAGCCCAGTGGATGGCGGCGGGAATCGTGCTGGCGGCGTGTGCCGGGCCGGCGCTGGCAAGCGAGTGCCCGGGCTGGAGCAAGCCGCGTCTGGCTGACGAAATCCAGGCGCTTGAAGAACGCATAAGTAGCTGGGAGCGTGCTTACTATCAGGACGGCGACTCGCCCATAGACGACGAGCTTTACGACCAGGCCACCGCGCGGCTGGAAGCGTGGCGCGCCTGCGCGGGGGCTTCGCAGCGCCATACGCCCAAACTTCGCGTGACCACCAGCCGGTCGGCCACTGACGCCAGTACGCGCCGTCACCCGGTGGTACAGACCGGCGTTAACAAAACCGATAAAGCCGGGGTGAAGCGCTGGTCAAGCCGCCGCGATGATCTGTGGGTTCAACCCAAGGTCGACGGCGTTGCGGTGACCCTGCGCTACGTTGACGGCGAGCTTGTCGAGGCCGTCAGCCGCGGCGACGGCGAGCGCGGGCAGAACTGGACAGCCCGTGCGCAAGCGCTGCCGGCCGTGCCCAATACGCTAGCCAAGCCGGTCTCGGCGGTGCTGCAGGGCGAGCTTTACTGGCTCCTTTCCGGCCACGTTCAGGCCAGCCCGCAGCGCCACCTGGCGCGCAATAGGGTCGCCGGGACAATGCGCAAGGCGGCACCCTCAGCGGCGGAGCTTGAGCGCGTGGGTCTGTTTGTCTGGGGCTGGCCCGACGGCCCCGAGGCCATGCCCGAGCGCCTGGCAGGCCTTACCGCGCTGGGCTTTGATACCGCCGATTATACCCACGCGCTGAGTGACCGGCGCGACGCCGGCTATTGGCGCGACTATTGGTATCGTACGCCGCTGTCGTTTGCCTCCGACGGCATCGTACTCAAGCAGGGTACAAGGCCCGGCGGTCGGCACTGGCGCGCGTCCCCGCCCGAGTGGTCCCGGGCGTGGAAGTACCCCAGCCAGCGGGCGCTTGCCGCGGTGCGCGGCGTCGAGTTTCGTATCGGGCGCACCGGGCGGATCACGCCGCTGGTTTACCTTGACCCCGTTCGCATTGAAGGGCGACGCATCAGCCGGGTATCGCTGGGCTCGCTAAAGCGCTGGCAGCGGCTGGATATCCGCGCCGGCGATCAGCTCGCCGTCACCCTCGGCGGGCTGACCATTCCAACGGTTGAACGGGTGGTATGGCAGGCCGGCGAGCGCGAGCCGCTGCGTATTCCCGCCGCGCGCGACTACGATTTGCTTAGCTGTTTTTCGCTTATAGCCGTAGGTCCCGAGCGGCCGCTCGGCTGCGCAAGCCAGCTGCTCGCACGGCTGGATGGGCTAAGCGATGCGCTGGGTATGAACGGCGTGGGCGAAGGCACTTGGCAAGCGCTGATCGATGCCGGCGCGGTGGCCGGTCTTTTAGACTGGCTGGCGCTAGATCAGGCCGCGCTGGAACAGGTGTCAGGGGTGGGTGAGGTGCGGGCGCGCCGGCTCAGGCAGCGTTTTGACGCCGCCCGACGGCGTCCGTTTCACGCCTGGCTTGAAGCGCTGGGCGCACCGCCGGGCAGCGAACGGGCAGGCGGCAACTGGGCAGCGCTTGTCGGCTACACCCAAAGCGATTGGCAAGCGCTACCCCATGTTGGCGCCACACGCGCCGACGCCCTCGTCGCGTTTTTCAGCGCCCCCGAGGTGCAGTCGCTGGCCCGCCAACTCGGCGGGACCGGCGTTGAAGGTTTTTAATTCAAGCCGGTGAGCGACAGCATGCCGGCCAGGTAAAGCGGAATCACCAGCGGCGCCAGCAGCGTGGTAACCAGCACGGCAAGCGCCCCTTTCTGCGGCTGAATGCCAAGCTCCATGGCGACCACGACAACGTTGGCGGCCATGGGCACCACGCCGAGCAGCAAAATCGCCATGGCGAGATCCGCCGGCAGCGCGAAAAAGGCCTGCAGCAATAGCACCGTGCCAAGCGTGGCCAGCGGCCAGACGCCGTAGCGCAGCAGCGTGCAGGCGACAACCAGGCGGGTATCCCAGGCGGCAAGCGTCACGCGGCTTAGCGTCATGCCGATGATCATCATGCCCAGCAGCGTATAGGTCGCGGGGAAGACGTCGAGCGAGGTCATCAGCGCGTCGGGCAGCGCGATATCCAGCTGCGCCAGCGCCAATGCGGCGAGAAACGCGTAGATCAGCGGCAGGCGGACGATTTTGCCCAGGCTCTGACGGATCGAAAACTGACCCCGGGCGCTCAAATAAAACCCCACGGTAAACTCGTAGAGGGTAATGCCCAGAATACAGAACAAATACTGGGTCACGCCCTCGGGGGGCAGCACGATCAGCGCTACCGGCAGGCCAAAGTAGCCGGTGTTGCCGGTACCCGCCGAAAACGCCAGCAGCGCGCCTTCCTGCGCGCCGAAGCGATGGCGTGTGAGCCCGCGCACCGTGAGCGCGATGGCGCTCGAAAGGCAGAATAAAATCAGCGTCAGCAGCACGTAGCTCGGCGTGGGGCCGCCGTTCATCAGCGCCCGGAAAAACGTGAACGGCGCAATCAGATAAATCAGCAGCGTGGCGATGGGGCGTGGGTCAAGCGCCAGCCGGCGGGCGGCGACAAAGCCCAGCCCTACAAAGCTTAAGAGCATCAACAGCGGGCCCGAGAGCGCGCTGAAGGAAAGGTTTTCCATCGTATTTCCTGACGTTTGGCGGCAACATGAGCCGAATTGAAGCACCGGCGCGAAATCTTTCATTGGCCGCAGCGGCAGCAAACGGACAGAATAGCGCAAAATATCCGGCGTTTGCGCGCCGGTTAACACCGATTTTAGTATGAGGGCAGCGCATGAGTCGCCAGCAACATCCGCTAGGGGGCGTTAACAATTAGGCCAGCCATATGGCGGCTGACACGAGGCAGAGG
>JAKDRW010000079.1 GCA_030454225.1 Vreelandella subglaciescola
AGATCACCATCGCCGTGGTGCTGCTGGGCGCGGTGCCGTACCTCAAGCCCGAGATTACCCAGGTGCTGCAGAGTTGGATTCTCATCGCGCCGTCGCTGGGCAGCATGCTGGCGCTGATTACGCTGGTGCTGATGCACGTTGAGCTGACGCTGTTTGCCAAGATTGCGGCGGCTCACCGCTCTCGCCAGGAGGAATTGGGCCTCGTCCGGCACAGCCGGAACAACTATTTTCGCTATCTGGTGCTGACTTACGTCAGCTTTCTGCTGTTGGTGAGCCTGGCTAACATTGCCGTGGTGCGGCTGTTGTGGCTGTAGGGCCTATACCACTTTCCCACCGAGCACGTTTGTTACGTGCTCAAGCGCTACCTCGTGGCCGGGCTGGTTGAAGCTGGCCACGCCTTTTTCGTGCACCACGATATCAAAGCCCTTGTTGTAGGCGTCGATCGCCGTGTGCAGGATGCAAATATCGGTACAGACGCCCACCAGGTGCAGCTCGGTAATGCCGCGCTCGCGCAGCTGGGTTTCCAGCGGGGTGCCGACGAAGGCGCTGTAGCGGGTTTTATCGAAGTAGTGGACGTGGGGCTTGTCGCGGTGCTGGTCGTACACCTCGGCGAGTTTGCCGTAGAGCGCGCGCCCGGGCGTGCCGATGATGTTGTGGGGCGGAAAGAGCTTGGCTTCCGGGTGGTAGGGGTCGTCTTTTTCGTGGGCGTCGATGGCGAAGAAAACGTCGTCGCCGGCGTCGATAAACGCCTGGGTAATATGCACGATGGCGTCTTCCAGCGCTTGGCCCGGCGCGCCGCAGGAAAGCTTGCCGTCGTCGGCGACAAAATCATGGGTATAGTCGATGTTGAGCAGGGCCTTGCGGGTCATGGAGCACTCCTTGGGTGTGGCTGTGGTATATCGCCAGGCCGTCGGTGTGGCGGCGATTGGCGTTTAGCGTTTAGCGTCTATAGTGGGGCGAGCTGACGCAGAAGAGCAAGCCGCTACTTCGACGCTGGCGATACTGGGAGAGCGAGAAAAGGAGAGAATAATGGAGCTTCAGGAAGCCAAGACGCTGGTGAACTCGCTGGCGGAAGGGGTGGATCCGCTTACTGGCGAAGTGCTGCCGGATGACAGCCCTTATAACCAGCCGCGCATCATCCGCGCACTGTATACCCTGCTGATGCAGGGCAGCGAAAAAACCAGGGCGGCGAAGAAAACGTCGGCGGAAAAGCAGCAGGACAACCTGGCCGCCGGCCGGCCGCGCAACGCCGGACTGCCTTGGGCCGATGAGGCGCGACAGGAGCTTGCTGCCCGTTTTAACGGCGGTACGCCGCTGGATGAGTTGGAGCAGCATCTTGAGCGCACTCGCGGCGCCATACTGGCCGAGCTTGTCAGGCAGGGCCTGGTTGAGCCGCCGGCCGCGGATGAGCCACGCTAATAACGCCGGGAGCGCAGCCCAATGCGACGCCCGGCAAGCGCGGGCCAGGCGTCAGCCGCCAGGGTCGGCAGCGTGTTAATCGCGGCGTCGACGGAGGGTGGAAAGGGCGCGGGCCGGCCAGAGTCGCTATTGATGCCCATCAGCAGTTGCTCGCTGGTGGCCAGCAGGGCGTTCTCGGCGTTGCGCATGGCGAAAAATACCTGCAGACGCTTGGCGCCGCGGTCTAGCAGCGTTGCCCCAACGCTGAGCCATTGTCCTTCATAGGCGGCTCGGCGGTAGCAAACATGCGCCTCCGTGGTATAGAAGGTGTAATGATGGCGGCGGCGTCCGTCACCGTCCAGCCCAATGGCTTCGAGCAGCGCGTCGGCCGCCAGCGAGAAGACGCGGCCATATTCGGCGTCGTTCAGGTGACCATTGTAGTCGACCCATTCGGGAGCGACGCGGAGCACAATTAAGGCTCTGGCGTCTTCACGACTGGGTGGCGCGGTCATCGTTGAATGCTGCCCGACGGCTTGTTTCAATGCCTGCGACTCCTTGAATCATCGCGCTTGGCGCGGTGATGTTTACCGGCGAGAATGGCGGCGTTGCACAGTTCGGGGCGCACAATATCGTCGCTTGAGAGATCAAGCGCGGCAAGATAAGCAGGGCGGCTGTGATGCGGCAGGGTGCAATCGGTCATGTTCGGCTCCTTTACCCCTGTGAGAAGTGCGCGGATAAATCCGGCAAAAAACGTTCGGCTAGCGCTGACTCAGGGGAATGAAGCCGTACGCCGCTTTAGCTGTATTTGTAGTCCGCCCGCAAGTTGGTTGCTTAAATCGGCGGTGGTATTTCACATGCTCAGTAGGAACCCTAAGAAGTCGTGCGCCGGGTGTCAAGCGCGCTGCAGCATGCCGCCGCCAGCGAGGTTGAGTTCCACTGACTTCGGTAAACTTTGTGAAACCCTGCACACGTGCCTTCAAGAGACACACGCGCTTGGGTAGTCTTTGGGCATCGCTAGGCACTTGCACTAGCAAATCAGACACAGGGCTCGCGCCCGGGAGAGTGATAAATGAGCAAATCCATCGTAGTAGGGTCAACGCTTGCCATCTTGGGGCTGGGTAGCCTGGCGTATGGCGCGTGGCAGACTCAGGAAGAACCCTCGGGGCCGCGTTACGCTGAAATCGTTAACGTCGAGCCGCTGACTCGCACCGTCGAGACACCCCGCGAGGAGTGTGAAAACGTGCAGGTGCA
>JAKDRW010000080.1 GCA_030454225.1 Vreelandella subglaciescola
CGAAATAATCAGATAGCCCCTGTACTTGACCGCCTCGGCCGGCTTGGCGCCATGCCTCGCCCCCGCGCTTTCGCGACTGCCAAGCAGACCGGCAAACAGCTTTTTCAACATTGTTCTTCTCCAGGTTGTCTTGCCTACCCTTTGGCATCGCCCAGGCTACATAGCACAAATCAAAAACCATATAGCACAAACCACATAGCACAAACGGCAAAGCCCCTGAGGGTCTTTGCCGTTTTCTTTACTGCCTATTTAAGCTAGACGATGCGCCGGGCTTTTTCTAGCTTTGCTTGCGGCCTTTACCCGCGGCAATGCGCAGGCGCAGCGCGTTGAGCTTGATAAAGCCTTCGGCGTCTTTCTGGTCGTAGGCGCCGTCATCGTCTTCAAAGGTGGCGATGGATTCATCAAACAGCGACGCGTCGGATTTACGCCCGACGGCCGTCACGCTGCCCTTGTAAAGCTTCATGCGCGCCACGCCGGAGACGTTGTGCTGGGTTTCGTCAATGGCGGCCTGCAGCATGCGGCGCTCGGGGCTCCACCAGTAGCCGTTGTAAACGATTTCGGCGTACTTGGGCATCAGCTGGTCTTTCATGTGCGCTTCTTCGCGGTCAAGCGTCAGCGACTCGATGGCGCGGTGGGCGCGCAGCATGATGGTGCCCCCCGGCGTTTCGTAGCAGCCGCGCGACTTCATGCCCACGTAGCGGTTTTCGACGATATCCAGCCGGCCGATGCCGTTATCGCCGCCCAGCTGGTTGAGCTTTTCGAGCACCTCGTGGGGCTTCATCGCCTCGCCGTCAATGGCGACGATATCGCCTTGCTCATAGGTCAGTTCGATATAGGTGGGCGTATCCGGCGCTTCTTCCGGCGATACGCTCCAGCGCCACATGTCGTCTTCGGCCTCGGCCCAGGGGTCTTCCAGAATGCCGCCTTCGTAGGAGATGTGCAAAAGGTTGGCATCCATCGAGTACGGCGACTTTTTCTTCTTGCCGGAGAAGTCCACCGGGATGTCGTTCTCTTCGCAGTACGCCATCAGCTTTTCGCGGGAGTTGAGATCCCATTCGCGCCACGGCGCAATCACCTTGACGCCGGGCTTGAGCGCGTAGGCGCCCAGCTCGAAGCGCACCTGGTCGTTGCCCTTGCCGGTGGCGCCGTGGGAAATGGCGTCGGCACCGGTGGCGTTGGCAATATCGATCAGCCGCTTGGCGATCAACGGGCGGGCAATCGAGGTGCCCAGCAGGTACTCACCTTCGTACACGGTGTTGGCGCGAAACATCGGGTAGACATAGTCGCGCACAAACTCTTCGCGCAGGTCTTCGATGTAGATTTCCTTGACCCCCAGCGCTTCGGCCTTGGCGCGTGCCGGCTCGACTTCTTCGCCCTGGCCGATGTCAGCGGTAAAGGTGACCACCTCGCAGCTATAGGTTTCTTGCAACCATTTGACAATAACGGACGTGTCCAGGCCGCCGGAATAGGCCAGCACTACCTTTTTGACATCGGACATCTTGCACTCCTTGTTGGTGTGGGTACCCCCGCTGATAACACCCGCAGGTGACAATCCCATGGGCAACAGTCCCGTAGGCGACGCTCAAGAGGGGGTAAAACAAATGGGTGAAAAAGCAAACCCCAAGTATAGCGTTCTGGGCTGCCAACGAATACCGCAAGCGACGCTTTGCCGTTAAAGCTGCTAGAATCCGCCTTTTGGTCACCTTAAAAGCGGTGTCTCTGTTGCCCCCGAGGGGGTCCACCTACTCGCCATCCCCCTACTTGCTAAAGGAGAGCAGCATGAGCGAGGCAATTGCCCGCGACCTAATGGCCCGGCGCTTTCGCAGTTATTTGCCGGTCGTGATCGACCTGGAAACCGGCGGTTTCAACGCCAATGGCGACGCGCTGCTGGAAATCGCGGCCGTCACGCTGACGATGGACCCGGACGGCAACCTGTTGCCCGATGCCACCTACTCCTACCACGTTCGCCCGTTTGAAGGCGCCAATGTCGAACAGGCGGCGCTGGACTTTACCGGCATCAACCTGGATGACCCGCTGCGCCAGCAGGTCGCGCTTGACGAGCAGCAGGCGCTGGGCGAAATATTTCGCCCCATACGCAAGGCGATCAAGGCCCACGGCTGCACGCGCGCCATTCTGGTCGGCCATAACGCTGCCTTTGATCACGGTTTTTTGAACGCCGCGGCCAACCGCTGCGACATCAAGCGCAACCCGTTTCACCCGTTCTCAAGCTTCGATACCGCAACGCTTGCGGGGCTGGTGTACGGCCAGACCGTACTTGCCCGCGCCTGCCGTGCGGCCGGCATCGAGTTTGACAACAAGGCGGCGCACTCGGCGCGCTACGATACCGAGCGCACCGCCGAGCTGTTTTGCGCCATGGTCAACCGCTACAAAGACCTCGGCGGCTGGCAGCTGGCCCAGCGCGAGCAGGACATGGACAGCGCCGGCTAAAACCAGCTGCCCGGCAGCGCGACAGATGCAGCCGCCGGCGCTTTGCGTTAACATTCGCCCTCGCTCTGTGATGACACCCGAGGGGGCTTGCCGCCCTCGGGGTTTTCTTACGCCCCGCTTTTCAGGAGTTAACCCGTTTCCATGGCCCAGCATAACGCTTTTTACGCTCAGTCCGGCGGCGTCACCGC
>JAKDRW010000010.1 GCA_030454225.1 Vreelandella subglaciescola
TATTAGCCTGCTTGGCTATAACAGGGGTTGTATTATATGCTGCCGCCCTCAAATAGCCGCCACGCTCGCTTACGCACGGTGATTAATATGCACTGGATATGGAAAAAATACGCTGATACCTCGCTGATCCTGCGCGTTACGATTGCGTTGGTGGCGGGCGTTGCCGTGGGGCTGCTGGGCAGTGCAGACGTGGTTGGCTGGCTTTCACCGCTGGGCGATCTGCTGCTGCGGCTGCTGACCTTTTTGATCGTGCCGATTGTGCTGTTCACCCTGATGGTGGGCATCAACCAGTCGCGCGAGGGCAGTGTGGGGCGCGTGGGGCGCAAGGTGTTTGTTTACTATCTGGCAAGCTCGGCGCTGGCGATTATCGTGGGCCTGGCGGTGGCCACGCTGTTCAACCCCGGCAGCGGCATGACCCTGGACGATAGCGCAAGCTTCTCGGTGCCGGAGAATCCGGGGCTGGTGGATGTGCTGCTTAACATCGTGCCGGGCAATATTCTGCAGGCGTTTGTCGATCTCAACATGCTGGGCATCATCTTCACCGCGCTGGTATTCGGCATCGCGCTGTTGAAGCTTCGCGAGTCCGGCAGCGAGCGCCAGTCAAGAATCGGCGAGCGGCTGTACGAGGTGCTTGAAGCGCTCAACGAGGTAACGCTCAAGGTCATGGCGGGGGTGCTGCATTACGTGCCCATCGGCGTGTTTGCCATCGTCGCTGATACCGTCAGCCGTCAGGGCATGGGCACGCTGTTGTCGCTGGGCGATATGGTCATGGTGCTTTACGTCGCGCTGGGTATTCAGCTGCTGCTTTACTGCGGTGCCATGCGGCTGTTTGGCGTCAGGCTCGGGGCGTTTTTCCGCGAGGCGCGCACGCCCATGGCGACGGCCTTTGCCACCCAGAGCAGCTCCGGCACGCTGCCGCTGACCATCAACGCGGCCGACCGGCTGGGGATTCCCAAAACGATTTACGGCTTCAGCCTGCCGCTGGGCGCGACCCTCAACATGGACGGCGCGGCCATCCGCATTGCCATTTCCGCGGTGTTTGCCGCCAACGTGATCGGCGCGCCGCTGGACTTCATAAGCATGGTGCAGATCGTGCTGATCGGTACGCTGGTATCGGTAGGCACCGCCGGCGTGCCCGGGGCGGGCATCATCATGATTGCCACGGTGTTTGCCCAGGTGGGGCTGCCGATTGAAACCGTGGCGCTGCTCACCGCCATTGATGCGCTGGTGGGCATGGGCTGCACCGCGCTGAACGTCACCGGTGATCTGGTCGGCACCTCGATCATTACCCGCAGTGAAGGTGGCAAGCTGGCCGAACAGCCGGCGCGGGAAGCTACCTGCGGCGCGGAAAGCTGATAACGTCTGTTGCCTATCCATTGATGCCAAGGGAGACAGCCATGATTGCCGATTACGAGCGGACGTACTTGGAGCGCAGCGTTGCGCTGGCCAAAGAAGCGCTGGCACACGGCGACGAGCCGTTTGGCAGCGTGCTGGTAAGCGCCGAGGGCAAGATTCTCAAGGAAGACCGCAACCGCATTGCCGGGGGGGACGCCACGCGCCACCCGGAAATTGCGCTGGCCTACTGGGCGGTAGAGCACCTGACGCCAGACGAACGCGCCGCCGCCACCGTGTATACCTCGGGCGAGCACTGTCCGATGTGCGCCGCCGCCCACGGCTGGGTGGGGCTCGGGCGCATTGTCTACGTCAGTTCATCAAAGCAGCTGGGCGAGTGGCTAAGCGCAATGGATGTGCCGCCGGGGCCGGTGGCTACGCTGCCTATCGAGCAGATCGTGCCTGATTTGACGGTAGACGGCCCGGTGGCCGATATGGCCGCGACCATGCAGGCGCTGCACCGCGAGTATCATGCCAAAGGGTATAGTAAGGCATAAGCGCCGCTCGCTTACTTGACTACCGTTACCTTGACCGAGGCGACGCCGCGCTTGAGCATGCCGAGCTTGCGCGCGGCGCGCTTGGACAGATCAATAATGCGCCCGCGCACGTAAGGGCCGCGGTCGTTAATGGTCACTTCAACGCTTTGCCCGGTCGCTGGGCGAGTCACTTCTACCGTGGTGCCAAGCGGCAAACTGGGGTGCGCGGCGGTTAGCGACTGCTGGTCAAACGGCGTGCCGCTAGCCGTGAGCGCACCCTGAAAACGATCGCTATAGTAAGACGCCATGCCTTGCTGCCCCTGGGGGGCGCTGTCAGCCAATGCCGGGCTTGTGGCAAGGGCGCTGCAGGCGAGCGTGCAGGCGGCAAAACCGGCGGCGCGGCGGGAGCAGCGCTTAAGTCGCGGCGTGATAGACAGCGGCGACGTAAAAGGACAAGCGGCCATCGGCATACCTCCAGAGGTCCACCTCACTAGCTTGCGGGGGCTCAGGCGCTTAAAGGAGAAAGTCGCGTCAAGATTACCGCTTCACCGCTAGCCAGGCAACCTCAAACGCGGCCGAGCTGGCCGTCCAGGTAGCGGGGTTTGGCGGCGTACATATCACCGTCGGCCTTTTTTAACAGCTCCTCCAGGCTGGTGTGTTGGCCGCTGACGGCGCAGTAAACGCTGGCGCCAATACTGACGCCAACGCTGACCTGCTGGCTTTCGGGCAGGCTGATGGGCTGACGCACGGCGTGGCTGATACGCGCGTGCATTTCGTTGAGCATGGCCGGGGTATCGTCCATGTTTTCCAACAGCATGATGAACTCGTCACCGCCAAAGCGGGCGCAATAATCTCCCGGACGAGTCAGGTGCTGCAAGCGGTTGGCCACCTGCTTGAGAACGAAATCCCCCGCTGCGTGGCCGTGTTCATCGTTTACTGGTTTGAAGCGGTCCAGATCGAGCATGAATAGCGCCACCGGCCGCTGTGTTCGAGCGCTGTGTGCAAGGGCCTCCTGGGCGCATTTCTCCAAGCCGTTACGGTTCAAAAGCCCCGTCAGCATATCGTGGTGTGCCATGCGCTCAAGCGCAGCGGTGCGCACGGCAACCTGGCGTTCAAGTACTGCTTCCTGGCTTTTCAGCGTGGTCACGACTTTTGCTTGTGCCTGTTCGGTTTGCTGCTTGAGCTGGTAAAAGCGCGACGCCAGCGCCAGCGCAAACAGCAGCATTTCCAGCGCCGAGCCAATTTGAATGCCGTGCAGCGTGACAAAGTTGGCGGGCAGTACTCCCAGATTGCGTAGCGCAAAGACGCCGGCGCCTGCCAGCAGTACCGACCAGCCCAGCATAAAGGCATAGGCGCCGGGAAAGCGCCGCCAGCTGGTGTAAGTCGCGCAGGCGAGCAGCAGCAGGGCGGTGGTCAGCCCGCAGGCATCCATTAGCCGGAGCGCGGGCTGGGTTGGCAGCACGAGCGTGGCGATAAGGGCGATCCAGCAGGCGCCGCGCCAGCGCCCCAGCGCCTGATGCCAGCGCGGACAGTAAAGGCAGGTATTGAGAAAGCTTTGGGCAAAACGCGTGGCCATGGCAGCGGCCAGCACGAAACCGGCAGCCACCAGCCGCGCGGTCTCGTTGGCCAAGGCATTCCAGAAGATCAGCGTGCCCATGCCGTTAAACGCCAGAACGGCGAGGGTAAAGCTGAATAGAAACAGCGCGTAGTGCAAAAAAACCTGTTCTTTCAACCCGATAAACAGCATCAGGTGATATAGGCCCAGCGCCATGAGCACGCCAAAGTAGGTGGCAAGCCAAAATGTGGCCTGATCATTTTGAGTGTAAAACGCTTCGGGCGTCATCAGCCGATAGTTGAGCACCTTGCTGCCCGCCGTCTCCACGCGGGTATAAAGCGTTATTTGCTCCTGCGCGGCAAGCGTCAGCGGAAACGCCATCTGGCGGCGCCCCAGCGCGCGGGTTTCCACCGGCATGGCACTGCCGCTTTCAAGCCTCTGGCTAGCCGTTTTACCCACGCGATAAAGCGTGACGCGATCAATCAGCGGAAACGCGAATACCACCATCCAGCGCTGGGTGCGCCCCGTGGCGTTGGCAAGCTCGGTACGCAGCCACGTGGGTGATGCGGTGTAGCCAAAGTTGAGATCCTCAGGTGCGCTAACGGCGGTGAACGCCGCCGTTTTTTGGCGTATATCGGCAAGGGTAAGCGTGCCGCCGGAGTCATGGTAATAGGCCGTATGCGAATCCAGCTGATAGCCGGGCTCGCCGGCGTAGAGGTTGAGCGGATCGGCCAGCGCCGGCAGGGAAAAGACGATGAGCAGCAGGCACAGTGCAAGCCACCGCGGCACTGGGCTGGATAATAAGGGGGAGAGATCGGGCATGGCGGCGCTTCCATTATTATTATGCATGACTATCGCAAAACCATTGCCGGCAGGCGCTGCCTCTTCGTAAAGAATTGACCTGCGTAAAAGATTCGGTCTGATAGCCCAGCTTCTGCCGTCGCTGATAATCATGCTTATTATTTATTGACGCGCCTCGGCGACGAGACCTGTCGATGAGCCTGATAAGGCCTAATGAAAAGTCTAAGTCCTGTGAGACTTTTTTGCCCCATTCAAATGAAGGGGGAGCGACTTATATGGTAGCAACGTTAAGCCGCTGCCGGCTGATAGCAGTCGCCGTCGGCCTCAGGCAGGCTCCGGATTTATCGGCCTGAATTTGACGCGAAGGGGGAAAGCCCGGCGCGGCGCTTCTCGCCGGCGCTATTGTCGTCTCGCAGGATGTGTCAGGCCAACCTTTATCATCCTAGCTTTAATTAAGTGATGGCCGTAAGAGTTACGACCAAAAGATGGGTGTATTAAGTCTTAATAATGAGTAATTTAATTCTTTGGATGATTAAAATAGGCTTGGAGCACGGCAATGACTTTGTCGATATCTGTGTCACTGACATCGCGGTGGGTCACCAGCCGAGCGCTGTCGAGCAAATCAATCAGAATGTCGTGCTCGCCAAGCCAGGCGGCCAGCGGCTCTGCATGGCGCTGGGGAAAGTCGGCAAAGACCATGTTGGTGGCCTGCGATGTCACCGTGACGCCCGGCAGGTTGGCAAGGCCGCGGGCCAGCGTTTCGGCGCGGCGGTGGTCGTCGGCAAGGCTTGGCAGGTGATGCTCAAGGGCGTGCCAGCAGGCCGCTGCAATGATGCCCGACTGGCGCATGCCGCCGCCGGTCACCTTGCGCCAACGGCGCGCGCGGTCGATCAGCGCCTGCGAGCCAACCAGCACCGAGCCGATGGGCGCGCCAAGCCCCTTGGAGAAGCACAGCGACACGCTGTCGAACGGTTCACACAGCGCGGCCAGCGGCGTATCGGTGGCAACGGCGGCGTTGAACAGCCGCGCGCCGTCCAGGTGGGTGGCAAGGCCGTATTCGCGGGCAACCGCGGTGGCCGCCTGGGTGTAAGAGTGGGGCAGCACCTTGCCGCCGATGGTGTTTTCCAGCGCCAGAAGGCGAGTGCGGGCAAAGTGGAAGTCGTCGGCCTTGACCGCCGTGCGTATCTTCTCCAGCGGCAGGCTGCCGTCGGCGGCGTTTTCCACCGGTTGGGGCTGAATGCTGCCCAGCACGGCGGCGCCGCCGCCCTCAAAGCCGTAGGTATGCGCCTGCTGACCCACGATGTATTCATCACCGCGCGCACAGTGCGCCATCAGCGCCACCAGGTTGCTTTGGGTGCCGCTGGGAAACAGCAGCGCGGTCTGCTTGCCGGTCTGCTCCGCCACCGCCTGCTCAAAGGCATTCACTGTGGGGTCATCGCCCCAGACGTCGTCGCCCACCGGGGCGGCGCACATGGCCTCAAGCATGGCTGCAGAGGGGCGGGTGACGGTATCGCTGCGTAGATCAATCATGCTGTTGCTCCAAAATAAAAGGGGGCGTCAAAGGCGCCATCCGAACGGCGCTTGACAGCCGCTACTGGTAGCCTTTGGCCTGCAGGCGGAACAGGAAGGCGTAGCGGCCGTTTTGTGCCAGCAAACCGGCGTGGGTGCCGCGCTCGATAATGCGCCCGCGATCCACCACGAAAATCTGTTCGGCGCTTCTCACCGTCGAGAAGCGGTGCGAGATGAGAATCGTCATCTTGTCGCGGCTGTGCTCGCGAAAACGTGCAAAAACCTCGGCCTCGGCGGCGGGGTCCATCGCCGCGGTGGGCTCGTCGAGCACCAGAATGTCGGCGTTTTCGCGCATATACGCCCGCGATAGGGCGATTTTCTGCCACTGCCCGCCGGAAAGCTCCTGCCCGTTCTTGAACCAGCGCCCCAGCTGGGTGTGATAGCCCTGATCCATCTGCTGAATGAAGTCGTCGGCCATGCCGTGGCGCGCGGCGTCCTGCCAGCGGGTTTCATCGCTGAAGGCGTGGGTATCGCCGACGCCGAGATTTTCGCCTACCGGCAGCTGGTAGCGCACGAAGTCCTGAAAGATCACCCCCACGCGCTCGCGCAGCGCCACGGCGTCCCAGTCGCGAAGGTCGGTGCCGTCGAGCACAATGCGCCCGCGTGTGGGCGCATAAAGCCGCGTGAGCAGCTTGATCAGGGTGGTCTTGCCCGAGCCGTTTTCGCCCACCAGCGCCAGGCTCTGGCCCGGCGTCAGGTGCAGCGAAATATCGTGCAGCACTGTCTTGCCGCCGGGGTAGGCAAAGCTTACGTCCTCAAAGCGTAGGCCGTCGCCGGGGACTATGCCTTGGGTCCGAGTGCCCGACTCGGCCTCGACGGGCTCTTCCAGGTATTCGTACAGGTTGGACAAATACAGGTTGTCTTCGTACATCCCGCTGATGGCGGTCAGGCTTGCCGACAGCGCCCCCTGGCCCTGCTTGAATACCATCAGGTACATGGTCATCTGGCCCAGCGTCAGCATGCCCATCACGGTTTCCGCCACCACCCAGCCGTAGGCGGCGTAAAACGTCAGCGTGCCCAAAAGACCCAGCGCAAAGCCCCAGCTCTCGCGGCGCAGTGTCAGCCGCCGCTCCTCGGTGAACAGGCGGGTGAAAATCGCCCGGTAACGCGCGAGAAACAATCCCTCAAGGCCAAATAGCTTTACTTCCTTGATGCTGTCTTCCCGGGCGAGCACGGTTTCCAGATACATCTGCATGCGCGACTGGGGCGAGCGCCAACGGAACAGGCGGAAAGCCTCGCCGGAAAATTTGGCTTCGGAAATAAACACCGGCAGTGCGCCGACCACCAGCACCAGCAGCGCCCAGGGCGAAAACTGCACCAGCAGCACGCCGAAGCTTGCCAGCGAGATCGCGTTTTGCAGCAGCGCAAACGTCTTGTTGACCAGCCCCAGCGGGCGGGTCGAGGCCTCGCGGCGGGCGCGGGTGAGCTTGTCGTAAAGCTCCGAGTCCTCGAACTGACCAAGCGAAAGGGTGCCGGCTTTTTCGAGGATCATGACGTTGACGCGGTGCCCCAGCTGCGCGCGCAACAGCGACTGCTGCGCGGCCAGCCCGCGCTGGGCCAGCGCAATCAGTGCGATAATCGCGCCTTCAAATGCCACCAGCCACAGCACCGGAGTCAGGCTCTGGTGAAGCGGCACAGGCGCGTCGGCCTGATGGGCGTCCATCGCCGTCACCACGCCGTCGACGATCAGCTGGCCCACCCAGGCTGTCACCGCCGGCAGTATGCCGGCTACCAGCGTGCACAGCGCCAGCCCCAGCATCATCGCGCGCGAGGTTTGCCACACCAGCAAAAGCGCCCGGCTGCTGTAGCGAAAGACGCCGAGAAAGCCGCTCACCGGCGGTGGGCGGCGGCCCTGATCGGGTGCGGCAGAATGCGAATGTGTGGCGCGGGATGAAGACAACGAATAACCACCGGTCAGTGAGAAAGTGCGTTAGTGAAACATGCGTCAGTGAAGGCCAGCGTTTAACGCTGGGCAAGATGCTGTGATTGCGCCGCGCCGCAGCTGGGGTAGGCCGAGGTTGCCAGCCATTCTTCATCGGGATAGTAGGCGAACACGTACTGCTCGTCTTTCAGGCTGTCGATCAGCGGATTGATGACCTCGGCATTCACCGCGGGGCAGCCGTGGCTACGCCCCAACCGGCCGTTGTCAGCAATAAACGACTCGCTGACATAGTCCGCGCCGTGAATCACGATAGCGCGGTCAAAGGCCTGATCGTTGACGTCGGGCTCAAGGCCGTCAAGGCGCAGCGAATAGCCGTTGCGCCCGTAGTAGCTGTTCATGGTGCGAAACAGTCCCAGGCTTGATTGGTGGCTGTCCGGTGTGTTGGAAAACGCCGTGGCCAACGCGTTGCCGGAGCCTTTGCCGTGCGACACCAGCTCTTTGAACAGCAGCTGGTGGTGCTCCAGGTCAAACACCCACAGGCGCGGCTTGTTGGACGAGCGCGAAAAATCGATCAGCGCCAGACGCTCGGCATTGGGGTCGGCGCAGCTGAGTGCCTGGGCGGCCATGCGCAGCGCCTGGGGCGTGGCCTCGGGGGCCAGCAGCTTGAGCTGATGGTGCAGTGGCGTGGTGCCGGCGGCGGGCAGGGCCGCCATGCGGGCAAAGAAATCGGCGGCCTGCAGTGGTAACGTAACGGCGCAAAGGGATAAACCCAGTAGCAAGGCCGCGGCTTTTAAACGTAACGCCATGATCATCATCCTGATGGTGATTAACAAACGGTAGAAGCGAATTAAAAAAACACGAGGCGCGCCCGCCATGAACCGCATCATGGCAGCGGCAAGACCGTCATCGTAACGCAAGGGGAAGGCGATGAATAAGACTCGGCCAACAAAAAGGCCAGCGCCGCGTGTGAAGGCCGTAGGCCTGGCAGCGTTGGCGCTCAGCGCGGGGCTTGCCGCCTGGCCGGTGATGGCTGAGACGCTATCGGCAAGCGCGCTGGAAAAGCGCATCGCCACGGCTGAGGCGCAGGGCGATACGCTGCCGGTAGCGGCGTTTTATCAGCGCCTGCAGCAACCGTCGGCGTGGCAGACCGCCGCGCAGGTCGATGCGCTGGTGGAAGCGCTGGAAACGCTCAAAAGCGACGGACTGGCGCCAGCCGACTATCTGGACGCGGCGGAGTCGGGAGAGACGCTAAATCAGGCATTTGAGCGCAGCCAGGCGGGCGATGATCAGGCCAGGGCCGCGTTTGAGGTGCGCGCCACCGAGGCGCTGCTGCTGGCACTTGAGCACCTGCAACGTGGCCGACTCAGCCCCGCTGAAATAGAGCCGGGCTGGGAGACGCCAGCGCCGCGGCGGACATATTCGATGGCCCGCGTGGCCACGGCGGTGACCGACGGCAATCTGGCCGACGCGCTGGCGTTGGCCAGGCCGGACACCGCCGCCTACCGGCAGCTGCGCGAGGCGCTGATCGACTACCGCGCGCTGGCGCAAACGGCGCAAACGGCGCAGCGGAGCAGCGCGCCACTGGTGCCCGCCCGTGATGATGCCCTGCGTCGCGACGACGACAATGAAGACGTGGCGACGCTACGCCGGCGGCTGGCGTATTGGGGGATGGATGAGGTGCTATTCGGTGACCCCGATACCTACGCCTATATCGATATCCCTGCGTCCAATGCCACGCGCTTTGACGCGGGGCTTGAGGCGGCGGTCAAACGCTTTCAGCGCCGTCACCTGCTCAGCGCCGATGGCGTGGTCGGGGGCAAAACCCGCCGTGCGCTCAACGGCTCGCTTGGCTCGCACGTGGATACGCTGCGCGCCAACCTTGAGCGTGCCCGCTGGATGCAGCCGGTCATGGCGCGCCGCCCGGGCGTGTGGGTGGATATCGCCGGCTATCGCATGCACTACACGCGCCCCGACGGCGAGCGCTGGTCATCGCGGGTCGTGGTGGGCTCGGCGCGGCGCAAAACGCCGGTGATCCACTCGGCCATTACCCATTTTACCGTGAACCCGACCTGGACGGTGCCGCCCACGATCTGGCGCGAAGATGTGCAGCCTAAACTCAAGCACGACACCAGCTATCTGGCGCGGCGCAATATGCAGGTACTAAGCGCCGACGGCGCGCGGCTGGACCCCGAGGCGATCGACTGGCGGGCGCCGGGCAACGTGATGCTGCGCCAGTCGGCAGGGGCGGCAAATCCGCTGGGGCGCGTCGTGGTACGGTTTCCCAATAGCCAGCTGATTTATCTCCACGATACCCCCGCGCAAGGACTTTTTACCCGCGACCGTCGCGCCCTGAGCTCGGGCTGCGTACGCGTTGAGGGCGTGCGCGAGCTGGTGCGTATGCTGTTGAAAGATACCGGCAGCCGCTACCGGCTGAGCGAGCTTTTGCAGCGCGGCAAGAGCGATTTGAACGTGAATCTGCCCGAGCGCGTGCCCGTGGCGCTGGTGTATCTCACGGCCTGGCCCGACGCGACGGGCCAGGTCACGTTCCGCCCGGATATCTACCGGCGCGACGCTACGCTGCTCAACGCGCTGTAGCCGCTGCCCGGCGTTTATAGGGGACTATAAAAGGCATACCATCAAAAGCGCCGCTTCGGGTAAGAAGCGGCGCTTTTTGATTGACAGCTTTTTTAAACTGCCCGGTTTTTACTACAAGCCGAAAGCCGTTTAGCCGTCGTCCGTGTCGCTGTCCGAAGGGCGATAGGCGGCGACGCTGACCGTGCCGGTGTCGCCGCTTTCCAGTGCGGCAACCATGGGTTTGGCCTGCTGCTGGAAAGCCACCAGCGTGTCGCCGCGCAGGCGCGTATTTTCCGGCAGCTTGACGTTCATGGCGTTGACCGGGGCGTTATTGACGTGGACTTCATAGTGCAGGTGCGGGCCGGTGCTACGGCCGGTGTTGCCGGAGAGCGCAATCTTGTCGCCCATTTCCACCCGCTCACCCTTGTGTACCAGCGCCTTGGACAGGTGCAGGTAGCGGGTGCGGTAGCCGTTATCGTGGCGGATGACCACGTAGCGGCCGGCGGCGTAGTGCTTGACCACGCGCTCTACCCGGCCGCCGGCGGGAGCAATCACCGAGGTGCCGATGGGCATGGCAAAGTCGGTACCGTTATGCGGGCTGGTGCGCCCGGAAATCGGGTGTTTGCGGCCGGGGTTGAAGTTGGAGCTGATCCGATAGCTACCGTCGAAGGGGTAGCGGGCAAAGGCCGGGTCGAGGCTGTGGCCGTCGGGGGTGTAGAAGGTGTCATTCATGGCGTTGCGTACCAGCGTCAGATCCATGCGCTGGCCCTGATACTTCACCGCCAACACGCGCGAGTCGAGGGTCTCGTCGTCGATCATGTCGGATTCGACCAGCACCTGAAAGTCGTCACCGCGGCGGCTGTCGCGACGGAAATCAAACTTCTTTTTCAGCAGCTGGGTCAGCTCGGTGACCGCGCCGCTGCTCAGCCCGGTGGCCTCGGCCGAGCGGGCAAAGCTGCCGCTGATGCTGCCGGCATACAGGCGTTGAACGGGTTCACCCTTGCGTTCGATAGCCTTGATCTCAAGCTCACCGCTTTCCTGGCGATTGATGAGCACGCCGGCACGCAGGTTTTTCATCATCTTCAGCGTCAGCAGCTTGCCGTCTTTGTCGACCTGGTAGTCAAAGCTCTGGCCGGCTCGCCAGCGGGTGAACATATCCGCGTCGGGCAGTTCGTCGAGCAGGCGGAGCACTTGGCTGTAGCCAAGCCCCAGCTCGTTCTGCGCCATGACGGCAAAGGTCTCGCCGGTATTGACGATGTGGGTTTTCCACTGGGGTACGTAGGGTTTTTGCGCCGCGATTTCCAGCGGTAAAAAGGACACTTCGTCAAAGTTGTCGGTGCCGTAGTCTTCATAGGACGTAGCGTCGGCAACGGGCGCCGGCGCTGCGTTGGCGCTCACGCTGTCGGCAGCGAGCATACCGCTGCTCAGCGTGCCGACAACAACGGCGATATGGCGCGCGCTGTCATCCAGCGGCGACGCTGAACTGTCGGTCAAGCGCTCGGACGGCAGCGGTCGGGGCGTCTCAAGGGTGCTCGCCGCGGCGTTGTCGATCACGTCCAGGTTGATGATCTCGGAGGCCTGCAGGCTGCTCAAAGGGATCGTTTCACGGGTCGCATCGAGCAGTTGAGACGCCTGGTCGATTGCCGTGGCAACCGGTGTTTTAGGCTGCTGTGCGTTGATGTGGGCGAGTGCCGGCACGCCGGGGGCCGCGTCGTCGGAAAGCGGTACAAACACGCTTTCCATTGGCGCCCCGGGTTGACTGTGATCGTAATAGGTCGTGAGTAACTTTTGTCCACCCAGCACGGTAACCATTGTGGCTACTGGTAAAAGTAAAAATTTATGCGTGCGGGGCAGCGAATGAAGGATTCGCAACATGAGTAAAAGGGCCGCCAAGTCTTGTCAAAAGGAAACAGTATACGGAAGAATCCTCGAAACCTTACCCCATGCGCAAGGGGGTGCATAGACTGTACGTTCATACACAGCGGCGGCAGGGGCGGTAGAAAACGAGCCGCCGGCGGATACGGCTATTTTTGAACACTGTTTGCTAATAGTTAAGGGCAAAAATAGCGCACCGTTTGGCGTTTTATTGACCGGTGACGGCGCGGCGCGTCGGCTTTTGGCCACGCTGGGGGCAATTTTGGCAGTGCGCGTTATTTAAAAGAAGGCGTTTTTGTGCAAAGACGTCGCTGAGTGCTCTGGCGCCGGGGAAAGTGACGTATCGCGTGTACCTTGCCCAGCGGCTGAAAGCGGCGTCGGTCAGACACTAAAAAGGGCACCCCCGCGGGGCACCCTTTGCTGATAACGCTGATCAATAAACGCCGGCACTAACGCAGCGCCTGGCGTCAGATGTTAGTTGTCGGTCATGTCAGACGCGGCATCCCGGGTTTTCTGCCAGGCGCTTTCAGCACCTTTCTGGGTAGTCTGCCAAGCGTCCTGTGCGTTGGATTGTGCCTGTTCCCACCAGTCATGGTTATATGCCGGGAACTGCTCCACCTCTTCCGCGGTGGCGTCGATCATGACCCGATGCTCGACGTCGTCAAAGTCGTCGTCTCCCTCGGCGTTGGTTTCAAGGGAGAAGTAGTCGGTACCGACGACCAGCTCGCGGCCGCCAAGGCCGAGCACTTTGCCGCTCTCCACGACCAGTCCGGATACTTTCATCTGCTCGTCAAAGAGAATGTCTTCGACTTCACCGATGGGGTCGCCCGAGCCGTTCATGATGTAGACATCGGCATCGAGGATGTTCTCGGCGGTGTACATGCCCTGGGGCTCGGTTTGAGCCTGCGCACCGAGTGTCACGCTTAGCAGTGAAGCGCCCAGTGCTGTCATCAGGATAGTTTTGCGCATGGCTCAGCTCCTTGTTTCTTGATCGGTTGCCGGGGGGGGTTCGGTACCGGCCAGAACTTGTCGAGTAAAAGAAAATGCTGCAACGCCCAACACGCTAGACTACCGCTTGGCTGATGCAAACCCTTGAATAGGCAAAAAGGATGAAAGCGTTCGGCGGCTATTAGCGCGGGCGCCCAAACAGATGAATGAAAAAGCTGGTCAGCCGGCAGCGGCGGTGGTAATATGCGCGTTCCTCGCATGTGTTGACCCCTCCATCACGACGTGGCGCCGGCTTTATTTATGCTCGGCGCGTGAAGAACATCGGCCACCAGCGGATGTTTACTGATGTGAAGATGGCGCGCTTTGTAAATTTCACCACGCGGGTGAAATTAGCGCAGTAGGTCGCCACAGCGGTTGGTTCGCTTTCGCGAAGTCAGCCGTATGCCAGGTGCGACCGGCGTCCTCGACTCCCTGTTTTCAATTTTTGTTGATATCGACTCCTGTTGACTGTTTGCGCCTTAGGTGGCGGCAGCGCTTGAACGCTTTGTCTGGCCTTTGTGGGCCGGCGTTCAAGGCCCGAGTCAGGGACGCTTTTGATGATTTTTTGCCGGCGTTGCCGGCCTACCAAGGTGTGATTAATGACCTCGACTTCCGTCGCTTCGCCGAGTTTTGGCGATCTTGCTCTGTTGCCTGCCGTTTTGTCTGCCGTTGAAAGCCAGGGCTATAAAGAGCCCTCGCCGATCCAGGCACAAACCATTCCCGCGCTGCTCGAAGGCCGAGACATGCTGGGCCAGGCTCAGACCGGTACGGGTAAAACCGCTGCGTTTGCGCTGCCGCTGCTGACGCGTCTGGATATGACGCGGCGCGAACCCCAGGTGCTGGTACTTGCCCCCACCCGCGAGCTTGCCCAGCAGGTTGCCGTGTCGTTCAGCAAGTACGGCCAAAATATCAAAGGGCTGGAAGTGGCCACGCTGTGCGGCGGTCAGGAATACCGCGAGCAGCTGGGTGCGCTCAAGCGCGGCGCCCAGATTATTGTGGGCACGCCGGGCCGGGTGATCGATCACCTTAATCGCGGCAGCCTGAAGCTTGGCGGCCTGTCCGCGCTGGTGCTTGATGAAGCCGACGAAATGCTGCGCATGGGCTTTATCGACGACGTCAAGCGCGTGGTCGCGGATACGCCGAAAGGCGCCCAGCGGGTGTTTTTCTCGGCCACGCTGCCAAGCGAGATCGAGCGTATCGTCAATCGCTACCTGGTCGACCCGGTCAAGGTGGCCATTGAGTCGCGTACTACCACCGGTGAAAACATCGAGCAGCGCGTGGTTCGCGTAGACGGCGGCGCCAAGCTGGAAGCGCTGTCGCGGATTCTGGAAGTCGAGCCGGTCGACGCGGCTATCGTGTTTGTGCGTACCCGCGCCGCCTGCACCACGCTGGTCGAGCAGCTGACCGCGCGCGGCGTCAACGCCGCCGGCCTGTCCGGTGATCTTGACCAAAGCCTGCGCGAGCGCACCATCACGCGCCTCAAGCGCAGCAAGGTCGACGTGCTGATCGCCACCGACGTGGCCGCTCGTGGCCTCGATGTGCCGCGTATCACCCATATCGTCAACTATGACCTGCCCCAGGATAGCGAAGCCTATACCCACCGCATTGGCCGTACCGGCCGCGCCGGGCGTAGCGGTATCGCGATCACCTTCGCCGGTTTTCGCGAAGGGCGCAAAATCGGCTGGCTAGAGCAGGGCACCGGCCAGAAAATGACCGAAATGCCGCTGCCCGACGAAGCCGTGATTCGCGCGCACCGCGATAACGTCTTCCACCAGCGCGTGACTGCCTCGTTGACCCAGGGCGCCGACGAGCAGCGCGCACTGGTTGAGCGGCTGGTCGAAGAAGGCCACGATCCCGTTACGCTGGCCTGCGCCTTTGCCCAGATGGCCCGCGCCGATGAGGCCCCGATTGGCCGCCTGCAGGCGCCGCGCAAGGATCGTAACCCGCGCGAAAGCCGCAGCAGCAGCGGCCCGCGCCGCGACAGCACGCCGAGCGAAGGTATGACCCGCTATCGCGTGTCGGTCGGCCACAAGGACGGTGTCAAACCCGGCCAGCTGGTTGGCGCGCTGGCTAACGAAGGCGGCATCGAAGGCGCGCGTATCGGGCGTATCGATATCCGCAACGCGTTTTCCGTCGTCGAGCTGCCCAACGGGCTGCCGCCGTCGATTCTGACCAAGATGGCGCGCGCCAAAGTATCCGGCCGTCCGCTCGAGATCAGCGAAGATCGTGCGCCGGCGGATCGTGCGCCGCGCCGCCGTCGCGACGGTGATGCCCCGGTACGTCGCCGCGAACGCGCCTGAGGCGTTAGTTAGCGCATGACGCACCCGACGTGATGTATCCGGCATGATGTCCTTGGCATCGTTGTCGGCTAAAAACACCCCCGCGCCGTCATGGTGCGGGGGTGTTTTTTTAAAGACCTGCTACAGGAGACGCTATGCCCATGCTGCCCCCCGACACGCTGCACGACTGGGACCTGTCCCCCAAAGACGCCATTGCCCTGCAAAAAAAGCTCGCGCCGCGGGTAGAACGTGGCGATTGTATCGCGCCAGTTCGCCATATTGCCGGCGTGGATATCGGCTTTGAGGATGGCGGTACGACCACGCGGGCGGCGGTGGTGGTGCTTAGGTGGGAAGCGGCCACCGCGCCTGCGCTCGAGGTCGTCGAGCAGGTGGTCTACCGCGAGCCGACGCGCATGCCCTACGTGCCGGGGCTACTGTCGTTTCGCGAAACGCCGGCGGCGCTGGGCGCGTTTGCCAGGCTTTCTATCACGCCCGAACTGGTGATGGTCGACGGCCAGGGCATTGCCCACCCGCGCCGGCTGGGCGTGGCGTCGCTTTTGGGGCTGTGGCTGGAGGTGCCCACCATTGGCGTGGCCAAGTCGCGGCTATGCGGCCGCCACGCAGATGTCGGCGAGACGCGCGGCGAGTGGACGCCGCTTGCGGATAAAGGCGAGGCCATCGGCACGGTGCTGCGCTCGCGCACCCGGGTGAAACCGCTCTACGTCTCCACGGGGCACCGCGTTAGCCAGGCAACGGCGCGCGAGTGGGTGGTGCGCTGCCTGCACCGCACCAAGCTGCCCGAGCCCACGCGGCTGGCCGATCGCCTGGCTAGCCGGCGCGATGAGCGCGGGCGGCGGTAACCAGCGCGCGAATCAGGCGCTGCTGAGGGCGGTTGAAAATTAGCCACTCGGGGTGCCACTGCACGCCGAGTAAAAAGTCGTGGCGGCGAGACTCAATCCCTTGCACCAGGCCGTCGCGGTCGCGGGCGACGATATCCACGCCGTCCCCCGCGCGGTTGACGGCCTGGTGGTGCAGGCTGTTGACGCGGCACCAGCGTACGCCCAGCAGCTCGTGCAGGTGGCTATGCTCGGCGATATCCACGGTTTTGCGCGGCAGTACGGTACGCCGGCGCTTCAAGCCTTCGTGCGTGGTGTAAATGTCCGGGTCCAGCGTGCCGCCCAGATGTACGTTGATCAGCTGGGCGCCGCGGCAGATACCCAGTACCGGAGTCCCCCGGGGAATAAAATGTTCCAGCAGCGCAAGCTCCAGCTCGTCGCGCTCGGGGTCTACGCGCACGTTGAGCTGGAGTTCGGCGTCGTAGAGGCTGGCCTGAATGTCGTCGCCGCCGCCGATAACCAGCCCGTCGAGCGTCGCGGGGCGTGGGCGCCCGGGCGACAAGCGCAGCGGGCGGCCGCCGTGACGCCAGACGGCGAACCAGTCAAACCACCAGGCAAGGCGGCTTTTGCGGTCGGACGTGGTGATGCCGATAAGCGGTCGTGACATGCGCAGTGGGCGTTCCTGATCAAAGATGAATAAGCGGGGTAAAGCGTGAATCCCCGCGCGAGGTTTGCGTTGCCGCAAAAACAAAGCGCTTGTCGTCAGCGCAACGGGCGCAGCAGTTTGTCGGCCCAGCGGCGATAAAACGGCCGGCCGTGGTCGGCAATATACGCCGCACAGCGCTCGGCTAGCGCTGTGCGGTCGGCGGCGAGTTTTTCCACCTCGACCCAGCGATTCCATTCGGTCACCGCCCCCCAGCCGGGCTGCGACAGCTGGGCGTTGGGTAGCCGGTAGTGAAAGGTGGGCCGCGGCTGGGTCAGTCGGCTGTGCAGCAGCGTGTTTGGGTGCTCGGGGCACAGGTGGGCAAACAGCGGCAGCATATCCAGTTCGCGGTTGCGCGTGGGATTAGCGTGCAGATAGTCGTCGATCAGCGTGGGCAGATCGGGCCGGTAGCGCGCGCCGAGCACCTTCAGCGCATACTCGCGGGAAAACGGGCTGGCGTGGGGCAGCATTTCGCGGGTGATATCGACCTTGATCTCGTCGCGTAGCCAGGGCGCCAGCAGCAGGTAGGCCTGAAGCATGGCGCGGATGTTGGCGCTCTTGACCGAGGCGATTTCGGGGTTCAAATGCAGGCCAAAGCCGTAAAGCAGGCTGGCATCGGTGCCTTTGGCGCCGTGCTCGCGCAGGGCATCGAACAGCCGGTCAAGCGTATCGAGCTCGTTCCACGGCACCGGCGGACAGACGATTTCGGTGGGCACCAGTCCGGTGACCATGTCGCCGATCAGCTCGCGGGTTTTTTCGTGGAACGCTACGCGCCGCTGGTGCTGATGGCGGGCCCATTCGCTGTCCAGCGCCGCGTGGTCGTCAAGCACCTTGCGGTCGGGGTGGGCGTACTGGGTGTCCAGCTCGATGACGAATTCGCCCCAGCGGGTGTTTTCTACCAGTAGCCGGTGAGGGCTGACCGCGTTAAGCTCTCCGCCGAACAGCTCGCGCACGATCAGCGCGGTATCTTTGGGCGGCAGGCCGGCAAACTCTATTTCCACGCCGACGCGGCGCGTATTGCCGTTGGCAGTGTGGGGGGCGGGGGGCGCTTGCAGCGTCATCTCGCTTCCTGTGGGGTGAACAAACGATACGGCCAGATTACCATAGTCATGGTTACGTTCAGCATCATCATCTTCAGGAGAGGCCCGTGCGACAGCACATTACGGCGCTTGGCGCGCTGATTTTCGCACTATTTATCAGCATTTTAATGGCCACTCTGATGGCTTCTGAGGCACAGGCGCAGGCGGTATCGCTGCCCGGGCTCAGCGGCGATACGGAAAAGACGCAAAAGGCCGATAACGAAACGTTTCAAAAGTCGCTCGACGATGTGATCGGCACGCTGGAAGACGGTGAGCAGCGCGAACAGCTGCTGACATCGTTGCGCGAGCTGAAAACCGCCGCCGACGCTTCGGCGGAGGGCGGCGGCCGCCAAGGACTGCTGGGCGCGCTGGCCGATACGCTGACCGACATCAACGAGCAGGCGCAGGCCGGCGATTCGCCCACCGAGCAGTGGGCGCAGCAGCTGCACCAGGGGTTTGACGAGCTGCGCGAGCTGGTCAACAGGCCCGGCCGCGCCGCGATTATCCGCACCGTTGCCGACGGCGCCGTGCTGGGCATCGTCTGGGCGGTACTGCTGGTGATGATGATTGCCGTTGGCCGTTTGATAGCCACGCGCGAGGGCTGGCCGCACGATTTACCCCGCGACCCGCGCGGCGGACTGATGGCGATCCATTTTTTCCGCCGCATGCTGCCCTGGGTGCTGTCGTTTGCGGTGGTGCTGGGGCTAGGTCAGATCATGCCGGAAAGCGCCGGGCGAACGGTGGTATTGGTGCTCGCCTACGTGTGCGTATGCGGCCGGGCGCTGTCGGTGGTGTTTGAAACCGTGGTGGCCTTTTTCAGCGGCGGGCACCGATTTACCGCCGTGCGCCTGTTGCAGCAACGCGCGCTGCGCGGGCTGTTTGTGATTGGCGCACTGATCGCGCTGGGCGATGCGGTGATTTCCAGCCGGCTGGTGGTCATGCTGGGCGAAGATTTCTCCAGCCTGGTGTCGGTGCTGGCCAACATGCTGGCTGCGGTGCTGGCTGCGCGCTTTATCATCAAGTTCAAGCGTCCGATACGCCACTTGATTTGCAACCGTCCCTATAAACAGCGCCGCGATGCCGGCACGGCAATGGAGCTGAGCCGCGTGCTGGGTTCGCTGTGGCACATACCCGCGCTACTGTTGGTGGGCGGCTCGCTGCTGGCGATTTTTATTACCGTGGGCAATGTGGGTACCGCACTGGCGCGCTCGATTATCTCGGCGAGCCTTTTGGTGCTGACGCTGGTGGTGACCGGCCTGTTGCGCCGCCACGCCGAACGGCGTAGCAAGCGCCGCCGGCCGCCGCGCTACCGCGAATACCGCTGGCGGCTGGAGCGCTTTGGTTTTGTGCTCGCGCATATTTGCGCCTGGATGGTGTTTGCCGAGCTGTTCATGCAGGTATGGGGTGGCTCGCTGTTTGGTCTGGGGCAGCAGGGCGTGGCCAGCGCACGAATCGGCCAGGCGCTGCTTAGCCTGGGGGCGACGGTGCTGCTGGCGTGGCTGGTGTGGATCTTTGCCGATACCGCGATTCAGGGCGCGCTGGTGTCCTCGGCGCGCTCGCGCGGGCGGCGGGTAAACCAGGCGCGTGCGCAAACCATCACGCCGATGATTCGCAACGTGATTTTTGTCACCATTTTGATCATTGCCGGCATTGCCGGGCTCGCCAACCTGGGGGTGAACGTGACGCCGCTATTGGCCGGTGCCGGGGTGATCGGTCTGGCCATTGGTTTTGGCGCTCAGACGCTGGTGCAGGATTTGATCACCGGCATCTTTATTTTGATCGAAGACTCGCTGGCGGTGGGCGACTTTGTCGAAATCAACGGCCACATGGGCTCGGTTGAAGGGCTGACGCTGCGCACCGTGCGCCTGCGCGACCTGGACGGCATCGTGCATATCATCACGTTCAGCCGCATCGACTCGATCCATAACATGTCGCGCCAGTTCGGCATTGCACTGATGAAGATCCGCATTCCGTTTTCCATGAACATCGACGGTGCGATCACGCTGATGCAGGAAACCGCCCAGGAGCTGCGCAATGACCCGATGATGCGCCACTACATCTGGGCACCGCTGGAAATGCAGGGGATTCACGCCTTTGAAGACGGTTGCCCGATTCTGCGGATGCGCTTTCGTACCGCGCCCGAAATGCAGTGGGACGTGGCGCGGGCGTTTAACCTGATGCTCAAGCAGCGCATGGAAGCTCAGGAAATCGACCTTGGCGTGCCGCGCCTAAGCCTCAGCATGGAGGCGAGTTCAGAGCGCAATCAGGGCGAGGACGACGTCACCACGCTTGACGAAGCGCCGGCGGAGAGCGACACCGGCAAAGAAACGCAGCGCCCCAACGGCACCGAAGAGGACGTCAACCACCGGCCGACGCCGCCCAAACCCGCGCCCAAGCCGACCCGGCGCGACGAAGCGCGCGAGCGCGCGCTAGGCGCCACTCAGCCGCAGGCACAGGGCGAGCCCAGCGGCGAAACCCACGCTGACAGCGGCGGCGACGGCGACGGCGGCTAGCCAGGGGCCCCGCAGACGCTGCCAGCGGTTATAGCGCATGGCGGCGTCGCTGACCCGGCCAATCAGCGCCTCGTGCTGGCCCACGGCGGCGTCCGGCGGGTAGGTAAAATCATTGGCCACGCTGCCCTGCCAATGGGCGCCATGGCTAAGCCCCAGGCGCGCGCGCAGCTGGCCGATATCGCTGACCGTGGCGTGCAGCGTGTCGTAGTCCTCGCGGTGTTCGGCGACCCCAAGCACCGCGTCGGCGTCCTGCTGTAGCGCGCGGTTGGGGCAGGCGTATATCGCGCGGCGAATATTCTCCGGCGAGGCGGTAGGGGGGAGCGATAAACGCTGGTATAAATCTCGCATGGCGGTGCTGTATCCGTGTCTGACAAGCCGTATTTGTCGTGAGCAAGCGAGCGCAGGTCATTCTGTCGGGTCTTGTTGTCAGAAAAGTGTTGTCAGAAATCGTGGTTGAGAAGACGGCTCAGTGTCGCCGCATCAGGTAATCATAGGCCTTTTTGATGCGTTGGAAGCGCTGTGACGCCAACGCGATTTTTTGCTCGCTTTGCGAAAACACGCGGTCGGGGTGGTGCAGCTGCGCCATGCGCCGGTAGGCGAGGCGAATATCGCTGCGGCTGGCGCCCGGGGAGAGCTCGAGCACCGCAAGCGCCCGCAGGGTGCGGTCCGGCGGCGGCGTTGACGCCTGGGGGCGGCGCTGCTGATCGTGCCGGCGCTGCTCGCGCTCACGCTGCTGGCGGGCCTGTTCGCGGCGGCTCTCTTGCTGCTGCCGGCGGGCGCGTTCGCGCTCCTGATGCTCGGCTTGTTGCCGGGCGTCGGCTTGAGCGCGCGCCTGTGCGGCGTCGCGTTCGGCCTGGCGGCGGTAATGTTCAGGGTTATGCGCGCGCCAGTAGGCGTCCCGGCTAGGGTCTTGCGGCGAGACCAGTGCGGCACCGGCGAGCTCCTGAAACAGTGTTTCCAGCGTGGCGGGGGCGATCTGTAGCAGGTCGGCCAGTAAACGTAAAATATAGTGGTTGGCAAGCGACAAGCGCCCGTCGTCGGTGGCTACCGCAATGGCCTTGTGCATGACGGCTAGCCCTTGTTCGGCGGTGCAGCTATGGCGCAGCACTTCGGCCGCCAGCTGAATGGCCTGGATGTCACGGCGCGCGGCAATGCGCATGATAGGGCCCAGGTCGTGGCCGTGCCCCAGGTTGGCGGCTTCCTGGGTAAGCCGGCGGCAGCGCTGGCCGTCGCTGACTGTGTCACGCTGGACCAGCACCCAGGCGAGCAGTAGCAGCGTTGCCGTATCCACTTGGCTGTGACTTTGTAGCAGCAGCAGCTCAAAAGGTGAAAAGCGGGCAATCGGCATTCCCATGCTCCCGGCGGTAAGATTAATAGCCGGCAATGGTGGCGTGACCGACACGGGATGGCAAGCCCGACCGGCATGATTCATGGCAATGCCGTCAGCGGGGCTTGGCGGTCGCCAACAACAACGGCAAGGAGTGATGCTCAAGTGGTTCAGGTGGAACGCAAAAACAGCTTTCAGTTACGCCTTTCAAGGCGGCTAAAGGAAGAAACGTCGCACACCCTCGACGTGTATTTGTTCGTGCCGGGCGAGCTGGGACTCAGCACCCGGCTGATTGCCGAAGACGCGTTCTACCACAGCTCGATACAGGTCGCGCGGACCTACTACAGCGACGAATACCACCTGCCGCTGGTACACAGCCGACTCGCCAGCCGTAATCAGCTGGGCAGCGAGTCTTACCGATTGAGCCTGAGTCTTTACGCCTACCAGTATGTGGAGGCGCTGGAGTATACGACGCGTTCGCTGCTGGAAACGGCGCGCAAGCTACGCCGCGAACCGGCCTCGGCTGAGGCCAGCACCGACAGCGCCGGCGATGTCGCCTTTGAGCGATCGATCGAAGAAATGATGGCGCTAAGCGACGGTATCCTGAAGCGTCTGCGGCGCCATCGGCCAAGCGATGAGCGGCTGTACAAGTACTTCGCCAATATTGATAACTACCTGTCGTGGTTTACCGAGCAGCAGCTGTTGGCGCTGGTGGCGCACATGCCCAGGGGCAGCGTGCTGACGCCGCTCAAGCGCCGGCTGATAGAGGTCTGCGAGCGCGAGAGCGGCTATCGCCGCGACAAGCGCTACAACGCCGAGCGGGTGATGAAAGACCCCACGCGGATGTCGAACAAGATGCGCCTGCTGCGCCGGTTGATCGAATACCCCATTACCCTCAAGCAGCGCACCCAGGAACTTGGCGGCGGCGAGCAAAAAGCCGTCAAGGCGCTGGCCACGGCGGTGGTCATGGCGTTTGTGTCGTTTGGCGTACTGCGCGTGCGTGATCAGCTGGGCGATATTACCGCGCTGTTCATGCTGGCCATGGCGGTAATTTACGCCATGCGCGAAGTGTTTAAAGACGATTTACGCAATACGCTGTGGCACTGGCTGCGCAAGGGGCGGCCCAAATGGCGCCGTCAGTACCGCGATGCCACGCACAACGTGGCGGTCGGGCAACAGCTTGAGTGGTTTGATTATAAACACTACGCGGCGCTGGATGAGTCGGTGCGCCAGATGCGCAAGCGCAAGGTGGCGCAGCGCGAAGAGGTAGTGTTGCACTATCGCTCCAGCTCGCGCATGTCACCGACGCGCTTTTTAAGCGGCTATCAGCATACCCGCGAAACCCTGACGCTGGATCTTTCCATGCTGACCCGGCTGATGAGCCGCAGCACCCACCATATTTACCGGCTGAAAGACGGCCAGGCCGTGCGCGAAAGCGTCGAGCGCCGCCACTTGTTCAACCTGGTGGTGCGCGATACCGAGAATCAGGCGGGGGAGCACTTGGCGCGCTGGAAAGTGGTGGTCAGCCGATCGGGCATCGTCGCGGTGGAGAAAGTTGCCGACAGCGACGATGCCTGAAGGCGCGCCTTGTGCCCTACCTTGGGGTCGGGTCTTCAGGGCTGAGCTTTAACGACCGGGTTTTGTGGCGTTAGCCTTTCAGCGAATCGAACGCGCGCTCGAGGTTGTCCACGCTGCGCTGGGGGTGGTGGAGTTTGTCGAGGCCGAAAAGCCCGATGCGAAAGGTCTGGAAGTCGTCACCCTCGTCGCACTGCAGCGCCACGCCGCCGGCCACCTGAACGCCGGCTTCAGCGAGCTTGGCAGGAAGCTTGGGATCGTCGCTGTAGCACACCACCACGCCCGGCGCTTCGAAGCCGTCGGCGGCCACGCTGATAAAACCGTGGCGCTTGAGCATCTCGCGCACGGCCTGGCCGACGGCGATTTGCTCATTTTTCACCTGCTCAAAGCCATAGTCGCGGGTTTCCAGCATGATGTCGCGCAGCGTCTGCAGCGCATCGGTGGGCAGGGTGGCGTAGTAGGCGTGCCCGCCGTTTTCGTAGGCCTGCATGACGCCGTGCCACTTGCCCAGGTCGCAGGCGAAGCTGTTGCTGTGGGTGTTTTCAAGGCGCTTGGCCGCGCGCTCGGAGAACATCACCATGGCGCAGCAGGGCGAGCCGCTCCAGCCTTTCTGCGGCGCGCTGACGATAATATCCACGCCCACATCCTGCATGTCGACCCACAGCGTCCCGGCGGCGATGGCATCGAGCACCAGAAGGCCGCCGGCGTCGTGGGTGGCCTGGGCAATGGTGCGCAGGTAGTCATCGGGCAGCTGCATGCCGGCGGCGGTTTCGACCTGGGGGGCAAACACCACGGCGGGTTTTTCGGCGCGAATGCGCTCGGCGGCCTCGGCTGCCGGTACCGGAATGAACGGCGAACGGGCGCTGTGCGGATCCAGCCGGCGCGCCTTGAGTACGGTGTGCTGGTCGGTCAGCCGGCCCTGCTCGATGATCTGCGTCCAGCGGTAGCTGAACCAGCCGTTGCGAATCACCATCACGCGCTGGTCGGTGGCAAACTGGCGCGCCACGGCTTCCATGCCGAAAGTGCCGCTACCGGGAATGATCGCCGTTGAGTGGGCGTTGTAGACGTCCTTGAGCGTGGTGGAGATATCGCGCATGACGCCCTGAAAACGCTTGGACATATGGTTGAGCGCGCGGTCGGTATAGACCACGGAGTATTCGAGTAGCCCGTCAGGATCGATATTGGGCAGCAGGCCGGACATGACATTCTCCTCTAGCGGCGTGCGCATCGGCACGCCGTATTATAGCAGTAGCAGGTGAGGTATCCAGAATACGATCTATAGGGGCTAAACGCTAGCGCCGCTCGCGGTGCCGGTATTGCCGGTGAGCGTGGCCACCAGGCTTGGCAGCAAATCGGAGGCGCCCAAACGGATGTGTTTGGAGGTAATCCACGCGGGCCCCATGATGTCGGTGGCAAGCGCCAGGTACGCCGCGGCGTCCGCCGTGGTGTAGATCCCGCCGGCGGTTTTAAAGCCGACGTCCTGACCGCTGTCCTTGATCGCATTGAGCATGATCTCGGCGGCCTCAAGCGTGGCGTTGACCTCAACCTTGCCGGTCGATGTCTTGATGAAATCGGCGCCGCCCTCGATGGCGATTTCGCTGGCGCGCTTGATCAGCGCCGGGGTTTCGAGCTCGCCGGTTTCGAGGATGATTTTTAACAGCGCCTGGCCGCCGCAGGCCGCCTGGCACATTTCGACAAACTCCAGGCAGGTGTCTTCGTCGCCGTCGATCAGCGTGCGGTAGGGCAGCACCACGTCGACTTCATCGGCACCGGAGGCCACGGCTTCGCGGGTTTCGCGCGCCGCTCCCATAATGTCGGCGCCGCCGTCGGGGAAGTTGGTGACCGCGGCAATCTTGACCTGGCCGCTGAGCGTGTGGGCGGTCAGCGCACGCCGCGCGGTGACGATGAACTGGGGGTAAATACACACGGCGGCAGGGTGGCCGAAAGGGGTTTTCGCCTGCTGGCACAGCGACTCGATATCGGCGTCGGTATCCGTGGCGTTGAGGCTGGTCAAGTCCAGCAGCGTTAGCGCCTGGCGAGCGGCTTGGGTCAGGTTGATCGAAGCAGGCATAAAACTCTCACAGGTTGAGCAGAACAGGAAGGCCGGCCACGGTGGCCGGCATCGCGTTGGGTAGTGTACGGCTCGCACCGCCTTGACGCCAAAGCGGGCGGCGCGATCAGTCAGCGCGATCGAGCCCCATCTGCCAGAAATCGATTTCCAGCCGCGTGGCGTCGTTAAAGATTTTCTTGAGCTCGGCAAAGCGCGCGGGCGAAACCTCAGCCAGGCGCTCGTTGAGCCACGCCATTTCGGCTTGCATGGCCTGCTGGAACGCGTCGCTTGAATACATCGCGATCCAGGCCTCAAAGGGATTGTCCGCGCCGCGCCGGGTAAAGGGCTGGGCGCTTAGCCAGTTGGCTATTTCGCCGTAGCCGACGAGGCAGGGCGAGAGCGCGACGTGCAGGTCGAGCAGGTCGCCGCGGCTGCCGGTGTCGAGCACGTAGCGGGTGTAGGCAAGCGTCGCCCGGGCTTCGGGAAGCGCCGTCAGGTCGTCTTCGCTGATGCCCCACTGGCGGCAGTAGTCGATATGCAGACCCAGCTCGATATCGATGATCGCCTTCATGCCTTCAAGCGCTTGGCGCAGGTCGGCAAGGTTGGGGCTTTTGTAGGCGGCGAGCGCGTAGGCGCGGCCAAAATGGATCAAAAACAGGTAGTCCTGCTTCAGGTAGTGGCGAAACGCGCCGTCCTCGAGCGTGCCGGCACCCAGCTGGCGGACAAAGTCGTGCTCGATGTAGGCGCGCCAGTCTTGCTGGCAGGCGGTAGTCAGGTCGCTGAACTGATAACTCATGGTCTTGGGGTGTTTCCTCCAGGCGTTTGCAACAAAATAAAGGTGGCGTTGCCGTCAGAGCTTACCAGAGCCAGCTACCCGGGCGAGCCGGGGGCTGTCGGCGGCGCAGGGCGATAAAGCCCAGCACGCAGCGCAGCCCTAGCCACACGGCTAGCAGCGGCCACAAAATGGCGCCTAGCATAAACACGCTGACGGCAAACACGGCGCAGAGGTACAGCGCGCCGATCCAGAAGGTACGAATCAGGTAGCGGTAGTGCGTCTGCAGCCAGGGAGCGGCGTCCCGGCGGTAGACGTAGGCGATGATCACGCCGATTAGCAGGGTGAGGCTGGCGGTCAAAAGGCCGCCAAGAAATAGCCCGTAAACGATGTGGGGCGTGCGCGTATCATCGCGAGAAACGTAAGCATCAGACATGGCAGTAAGCTCGGGTAGCCGTTTGGGGCAGTCGGGGTGGGGCAATCAACGCGGGCGCAGAGTCGCGTCGGTCAAGCCGCGTCAGTAGAGCCGGAAATCGCGGTAGTTGGGCAAATCCAGCTGCTCTTCGATTACCTTGCGGTAGCGTTTGTATTCCCACTGGTACTGCGCCGGATCGAGCGCAATGGCGGCTTCGACGCAGGCGTTGACGCCGGTCGCCGAGGTAACGTCGTCAGCGCTATAAACGCGCTCGTCTGCGTCCAGAAAATGGATCTCGAAGCCCTGCCCAGGCACGCGCAGGGCAACGCCGGTAACCACCCGCGCCTGAGTGCGAGCCACCAGCTTGGGTAGCAGCGTGGCGGTATAGGCGTCGCGATGGAAAAACGGCGCAAACACGCCGCTGCCCCAGCTGGGCTCTTGGTCGGGCAGAATGCCGATGGCTTCCTGACGTTTGAGCGCCTTGAGCAGCGCCGCCACGCCGCGGGCGTTGGTGGGCACCAGCGACGCGCCCTGGCGCTCGCGGCCGTGGCGAATCACCGGATCGAGCCCGGCCATTTTGGACGGCTCGTACATCGCGGTAAACGGGAAGTGGCTGGAGAGCCAGAAGTTGAGCACCTCCCAGTTGCCAAAGTGCGGCGCCAGCACGATGACGCCGCGGCCTTCGCGCCGCGCGCCGTCGAGCTTATCGCGCCCGTGTACGGCCAGAATGCCGGCGTCAACGCGCTCGGGCGGCGCCATCCAGGCGTGGCCCAGTTCGAGCATGGTAGCGCTTGAGTGGCGCAGGCTCTGGCGCGTTAGCGCCCGCCGCTCGCCAACGCTTTGCTCGGGGTAAACCGCGGCCAAGTTGCGCTGGGTCACGCTGCGTTCGCGTTCGCTCAGCCGGTATACCAGCGCGCCGGTCACCCGCGACAACCGCCACAGGCGGGCAAGCGGCCAGCGCGCCAGCCGGCGCCACAGCCAGGCAACGGCGCCGGCGCGGGCGTTATGGCGGGGCATGCGCGTCATACGCTTAAATCAGCCAGCTATTGACGTTGCCCGGCGCACGCTTTTCCTGCAGCCCTTTAAAGCCTTTGACGCAGCGCACGATAAACCAGACGGCGAGCGCCAGCATCAGCGGCAAGCCGATGAGCGCGAAGGCGAGGATAATTGTCACGGTGGCGTAGAGCAGGCCAATCCAGAACGTGCGAATCTGGTAGCGGTAGTGCTCATCCAGCCAGGCTGGGCCGTTGCCGCGGTACATGTAGGCAATAACAACGCCGATAATCGACGTAAACCCGACGACAAAACTGGCCAGGTAGAGTGCGTAAACCACAGTCGCCATCGTGGTGTCCGGCGCCTGCGACGCCTCGTGGACGACATTGCTTGCCAAGGGGGATGGCTGCTCAATATCTTCGCTCATACGCGTACCCGCTCCTGGTGTCGGTAGTTGATAGTCCTGTTAGTCGGCGCGGGAACTATACCTTGGTGTGCCGTAGCGGTCATCAGGCGCTCTGCTTTCTCCTCGCTATTGTGGCTATTCGGCGGCTGGCTTTTGCGCCGGGCGGGCGATTTCCAGCAGGTTGCCGTCGGGGTCGCGCAGGTAGATCGACTCGATCGGGAAGCTGGCGCCCTGGCGGGACACCGGCCCCAGCTCGATGTCGATGGCCAGCGCGTCCAAGTGCTGCTTGAACTCGTCGAGCGGCAGCTGGCAGCGCAGGCACAGGTCGAGGCTGCCCGGTGTCGGGGTCGCGGAGGTGGGGGCGATATCGGTGTCGGTCTGGTGCAGGCGCAGGGCGGTATCGCCAAGCATCAGGTCAACACGCTGGGCGTCGCGGTAGCGCACGTCAAGCCCCAGCACGCGGGAGTAAAAGTCCACGGCGCGGGTCATGTCCGTTACCGTCACCACCAGATGATCCAGTCCTGAGAGCATGGCACTTTCCTTACGTCAAAAGTCTTAAAGATAAACGGGCTGGTTAAAGAATACGCTGAGGGGGCATTTCGACGCAAAGTCGGCGCGCCGAATCGGCGCGTGCAACGGGGCGTTGTTGCACGCTAGGCGGCTTGTGCGTTAACTATGCGTCAAGTATTCAAGCATACGTTTGTCTGTTTTTTATGTTGAACCGCTAACACCAGCGTCGCGTATCGAGCGCGGTGGTGTCTGACTCGTGAGGATCGCTATGAATCACTACGCTGCACCGCTGCGCGACATGCGCTTCGTACTGGAAGAGCAGCAGCGCCACCGCGCGCTTGAGCTTCCAGGCTTTGAGGACGTCTCGGGTGAGCTGGTCGAGGCGGTGCTGGAAGAAGCCGCCAAACTCGCCGGCGACGTCTGGGCGCCGCTCAACGCCGTGGGCGACCGCCAGGGCGCCACCCGCCATGAAGATGGCAGCGTGACTACGGCAGACGGCTTTGCCGGCGCCTATCGGGCCTACGTTGACGGCGGCTGGAACGGCATCGGCGTGGATGAAGCGCTAGGCGGACAAAACCTGCCGGAGGTGGTGGCAAGCGCGGCGCAGGAAATGTTCCAGAGCGCCAACATGGCGCTGGGGCTTTGCCCGATGCTCACCGCCGGGGCGATCGAGGCGCTGTCGCAGCACGGCAGCGACGCGCTGCAAACCGCGTTTCTGCCGGGCCTGGTGGCGGGGAACTTTACCGGCACCATGAACCTGACCGAGCCCCAGGCCGGTTCCGATTTATCCCAGGTGCGTACCCGCGCCGTGCCGGACGGCGAGCATTACCGCCTGAGCGGGCAAAAAATCTACATTACCTGGGGCGAGCACGACGTCGCGGAAAATATCCTGCATCTGGTGCTGGCGCGCACGCCCGATGCGCCCGCGGGCAACCGCGGCATCTCGCTGTTTGTGGTGCCCAAACGGCTGCTCAATGCCGACGGGTCGCTGGGCGAACGTAACGATGTGATCTGCGCCTCGCTTGAGCACAAGGCCGGGATTCATGGCTCGCCCACCTGTACGCTGAATTTCGGCGAGAACGGCGGCGCCGTGGGCTATCTGGTCGGCGAGCCGGGACGCGGGCTGAATCATATGTTCACCATGATGAATGCCGCGCGGCACAAGGTGGGCATACAGGGAATCGGCGTGGCCGAGCGCGCCTGCCAACATGCGTTTGCCTATGCCCGCGAACGCACCCAAGGGCGGCGCACCCAGGCGCAGGGCGGCGGCGAATGCGCGATCAGCGAGCACCTCGACGTGCGGCGCATGCTGCTGTCGATGCGCGCGCGCACCGATGCCCTGCGGGCGCTGGCGCTTTACTGCGCGGCGCAAATGGACGCTGCCCGCCGCGCCGACTCGGCCGAAAAAAGACAGGCGGCTCAGGCGCGCGTTGACGTGTTGATTCCCGTGGTCAAGGCGTTTTCCACCGACCAGGCGGTGGCCATTGCCTCGACGGGGATTCAGGTTCACGGCGGCATGGGCTATATCGAAGAAACCGGGGCTGCCCAGCTATGGCGCGACGCGCGCATTACGCCTATCTACGAAGGCACCAACGGCATTCAGGCGCTGGATCTGGCCGGCCGTAAACTGCAGCGTGACGGCGGCCATGCGCTGGAAACGCTGCTGGACAAGCTCGATGACACCGCCCGCGCTCTTGAGGCACACCCGCAGCTTGCCGATTTGGGCATCGCCCTTGCCGCCGGCGGTGAAGATGCCCGCGCGGCCATGCAGCGGGTGCTGGAGCAAGGGCGGGACGCCACCGGGGGCGCGGATGCCGTGCAGGCCTTCGCCACACCGTTTCTGACCCTGCTTGGCCATGTGCTGTGCGCCTGGCAGATGGGCGAGGCAGCGCTTGCCGCACAGGCAGCGATAGACGCGGAGGACGATGATCCGTTCTACGCGCAAAAACGTACCAGCGCCGCGTTTGTGATCACCCAGTGGCTGCCTGAAGGCCGCGCCCAGCGCGCCGTGATCGACGCCGGCCTGCAGTGCCTTGACGACTTCGTCCCGCATCTGGGATAAACGTGATGCCATCAACGAAGGAAGTATTATGAGTGAAAGCGTTATTGACCTGCAGGAACGCGACGGTATCGCCCGGCTAACCGTTAACCGACCCAAGGCGCTCAACGCGCTGAACGACGCGGTGCTCGCAGCGCTCGACGAGGTGCTGGATAGCCTTGAAGCCAACGCCGGGCTGCGCGCGGTGCTGCTGACGGGCGCCGGTGACAAAGCGTTTATCGCCGGCGCTGATATTACCCGGATGCGCGAGCAGACGCCGCGCGAAGCGCAGGAGTTTGCCCGCCGCGCGCTGGCGACCATCAAGCGGCTGGAGCACCTGCCGGTGCCCGTGGTGGCGCTGGTCAACGGCTTTTGCCTGGGCGGCGGCTGCGAGCTGGCGCTGGCCTGCGACTGGGCGGTGGCCAGCGACAACGCCGTGTTCGGCCAGCCCGAAGTGCAGCTGGGCATCATCCCCGGCTTTGGCGGCACCCAGCGCCTGCCGCGCCGCGTGGGGCCGGCCATGGCGCTTGAGCTGATTACCACCGGGCGCAAGATTGACGCCAATGAGGCGCTGCGTATCGGGCTGGTCAACCGCGTGATGCCCCAGGCCGAGCTTGACGCTTATGCCGAGGAGCTGGCCGATCAGCTTGCCGCCAGCGCTCCGCAGGCCGTGGGCACTGCCAAGCGCGCCCTGTATGACGGGATGGATCAGGACATGGACAGCGCGCTGGCGCTGGAAACCAGTCTCTTCGCGCTGTGCTTTGCCGGCGATGAGCAGGCCGAGGGCATGGCCGCCTTTGTCGAGAAGCGCCGCGCGCGCTTTTGAGCCGGCGCGCAACGCTAAAGCATGCTTTACTGGCTTTATCCCCTTTCAAGGAGCTCGGCATGCTTCGCCTTTGTTTTCGATGTTTGCGTGTACGGCGCTTTTTTGCGCTGGCGGTAACGGCGACCCTGGCTCCGGCCGCGGCGCACGCCGCCGACGAGACGTTTAGTTTTGACGTCGCCAACGACGGCATGATCAGCAATGACGACGGCCACTACACCAGCGGCGTCAAGCTCGGCTGGAATTTTACGCCCGAGTCGTCGCACTGGACACAGCGGCTTTCGCGCGCGCTGCCCGATGCGCTTATCGAGCGCGCCGGCGGGGCGGAGTATCATCTGGTGCATCAGATTTATACGCCCGATAACATCGACGCATCAAAGCTGATCGAGGACGACCGCCCCTACGCGGGGCTGGTTTACGGCGGCGTGTCGCTATACGGCGATACGCCTACGGCGGCGGGGCATACCGTCACCGACCTGCATCTGGACGCAGGCATGGTGGGGCCGTCTTCGCTTGCCGAAAGCATTCAGCAGGAAGTGCATCGTTTTAGCGGCAATGATCGCCCCCAGGGGTGGAGTCATCAGCTTCACGATGAGGCGATTATTAACCTGGCAGTGCGTCGCCAGTGGTGGCGTGAAACGCCGCTTGCGGGTAAGCAACTGGCCTTTGGCCCCGGCGCCAGCGCGGCGCTGGGTAATCTTTACACCTACGCCGGCGCGGGCTATAGCGTGCGCTTTGGCGACGCTGCCCGAAGCGTTCCCAGCCTGACGCCAAGCCCCGCCAGCAGCGCAGGGTTTACCGCCGGGGGCGGCTTTCGCTGGTACCTGTTTGCCGGGATTGACGGCCGTTACATGGCGCGCAACCTGCTGCTCGACGGCAACACCTTCTCAAGCAGCCACTCGGTCGACCGGCGTGAATGGGTCGGCGACGTATCGGCCGGTTTTGCTCTGGCATGGAACGCCTGGCGCATGAACTTTGCCGCCTTGCAGCGCAGCGACGAGTTCCGCGGCCAGCAAAGCCGCGACAGGTTCGCTGCGCTGACGCTTTCCAAAAAGCTTTAGCCGCCGATTTTGTCCTGGGTCCTGTGCTCGAAATCGCTGGCGGCGTGGCGTTCCAGCAGCTGTTCGTGGGGCTCGCCGAAGGGGCGGTTGACCATGCAGCCGCGCTTGACCGCAGGGCGCTCGGCAATTTCGCGAGCCCAGCGCATCACGTGCTGGTAGTCGTGCAGCTGTAAAAACTCCACGGCGTCATAGGTACGCCCCAGCGCCATCTGGCCAAACCATCCCCAGCTGGCGATATCGGCGATGCTGTAGTTCTCGCCGTTAAGGTAGCGAGTCGTGGCCAGGCGCTGGTCAAGCACGTCGAACAGGCGCTTGGTTTCCATGGCGTAGCGGTCGATAGGGTATTTTAGCGCCTCGGGCGCGTAGGCATAAAAGTGGCCGAAGCCGCCGCCGACAAAGCCCGCGCTGCTCATCTGCCAGAATAGCCAGTTAAGCGTTTCGGTGCGCGTCGCGTGCGCCCTGGGCAGCAGCGCGTCAAACTGCTCGGCGAGATACAGCAAAATCGAGCCGGACTCGAAGACGCGCACCGGCTCGCTGTGGCCGTGGTCAAAGAGTGCCGGAATCTTGGAATTGGGATTGGCCCCGACAAAGCCGCTGCCGAACTGCTCGCCCTCGCCGATATCCACCAGCCAGGCGTCGTATTCGGCGTCGTGGCCGAGCGCCAGCAGCTCTTCAAACATGATTGCGGCTTTGACCCCGTTGGGCGTGGCGAGCGAATAAAGCTGAAAGCGGTGCTTGCCTAACGACAGCGGCTGGTCATGGGTGGCGCCGGCAGTGGGGCGGTTGGTGCCGGAAAACTTGCCGCCGTTTCCGGCTTCCCATTGCCATACGCGGGGCAGGGTGTAAGACGTAGCGCTCATCGTGTTCTCCTGTTGAACGTGTCGGGGCAGCATTAACCCTCTATCATACGCCGGCAAAAGCCGAAAAACAGGGTACCGTCATGCGCATTGACCAGCTGTACTGCTATCCGGTGAAGTCGCTGCAGGGCATCGCCCTGAGCAAAGCCCGTGTGGAGAGCCGAGGCCTTGTCATGGACCGGCAGTGGATGCTGGTGAATGCGCAGCAGCGCTTTGTCACCCAGCGCCAACGCCCGCTGCTGGCCACTGTTGGCGTGGCGCTGACGGCGGAGGCGCTGGTGCTCTCGCACGCCGGAGTGGCGGCGCTGCACGTGCCGCTTTTACCGCCCGCGGGCAAGCTGCGCATGGTTTGCGTCTGGCAGGATCACTGCAAGGCGTACCCGGAAAGCGTTGACGCCTCGCGCTGGTTTGAGGCAGCCCTTGGCGAGCAGGGCCGAGGGCTTACGCTGGTGCGCTTTGCGCGCGAATTTTCCCGCGCGGTCGAGCCCGATTTTTTAGCCGGCGAGCCGGCGTACACGCAGTTCGCCGACGGCTATCCGTTTCTACTCACCACGACCGGCTCGCTGGACAGGCTTAACGCAGCGCTTGCGGCCAGCGGCCAGGCACCGGTGCCGATGAGCCGCTTTCGCCCCAATATCGTGGTTCAGACGGCGTCCGCCTGGGCAGAAGACGGCTGGCACAGGCTAACAACGGAAAATGACGCCCTGGCCTGGACGCTGCGCAAGCCCAGCCAGCGCTGCAAGATCACCACGATCGATCAGCGGACTGCGGCCATTCCCGCGCCGGGCGAGCCGCTGAGAACCCTGCTGGCGCTCAATTCCCAGCCGCACCTGAAAGGCGCGCACTTTGGCCAGAACGCCACGCTTGCCCGTGGCGAAGGTGAATGGCTCCACATCGGCGATAGCGTCTACGCCGCGGCGGCAGAAGCATGACCCGCCCGCCGATGGCGGACGTTTCAGTCGACTATCTTGATAAAGCCGCGTCTTCGCTGCAGGATGGCTGTCCCCCGACGACGTTCGTTGAAGAGCGTTATCGCTTCAATAATGCTAACAGGAGTATCGGTATGGATCGCAACGCAAGTGCACATTGGGAAGGCGGCATCAAAGACGGTCAGGGCACGGTATCAAGCGAGAGCGGAGTTCTTGACGCTCGCCCGTACAACTTTAGCCAGCGCTTTGAAGATGCCAAGGGCACCAACCCCGAAGAGCTGATCGCCGCTGCCCACGCCAGCTGTTTCTCCATGGCGCTGTCGCTGGTACTCGGCGAAGCGGGCTTCACGCCCGACGCCGTTGATACTCAGGCGAAGGTTACCGTTCAGGAAGGCGACGGCGGCTTTGAAATCCCGGCTATTCATCTGGACGTCACGGCCAGCGTGCCGGGCGCCGACAACGCCGCGTTCCAGCAAGCCGCGGAAGGCGCCAAAGAAGGCTGCCCCGTTTCCAAGCTGTTTAACGCCAAGATCACCATGAGCGCGACGCTGAAAAACGCGTAAATAATGTGGTGACGCCGCGCCTTAGCGGCGTTGACAGAGAAAAGCCCTGAAATTGTCAGGGCTTTTTTTGTGGGCAGCCCGTGCCGATTTTTGGGCATGTTTCGCGTCGACTGGCGTTATTAAAAGCGTTGCCGTGCTAAAGTTTTACACATTTAGTCATGTCAGCGTACCCGGTGCGACGGGTGCTGGCGCAGGATGCCGGGCGGGCGGCGAGCAAGGTCAATATCCATGCCGAAGCCTTCGGCTAACAGCTCGACCAGTATCATGGCCGAGAGCCCCCAGATAACGTAATCATCCACGCGATAGCTGGGCACGTACCAAGTTTTCCCATTGGCGTTAATCACGTCGGTATGGGTGCGTCGGTCGTCAAGAAAATACGCCAGCGGAACCTCAAAAATGGCGTCGAGCTCGCTGAGCTCGGCCTTGAGCGGCAAATCCGCGGGAATCATGCCCACCCAGGGCGTGACCTGCAGCCCATGCAGCGAGACCACATCAGACAGTTGGCCCAAGGCCTGCACCTGCGACGGTGCCAGCGCGATCTCTTCTTCGGCCTCGCGCAGCGCGGTAGTATAGAGGTCTCGATCAGCGGGTTCGCGCTTGCCGCCGGGAAACGCCACCTGGCCGCGATGGGTCGTCATGTGCTGCGCCCGGCGGGTAAACAATAGCGTGGGCGTCGCGCGGTTGACGATGGGTAGCAGCACCGCCGCCTGCGATAACCCCAGGTGGGTCAGCGTATGCGGGTGATGCGCTTGCAGCCGTTCGTGCAGGGTGTCTAGCATGACAGAGCGTCTCGCATTAAGGTTATACATCGACATCGGCTAGCAGCCAGGTCTCGTAAGCCGGCGCTTCGTACGGGTGAGCGAGCTTGAGCGCGGCAACCGCTGCGTGAATCAGCTCGTCGTGGCAAATCAGCTCTATTTTGAACTCGTCGACGTGGGTCAGCGTATTCAGGTGGCCAATATGCGGCTCGGCACCCGCCAGCGGGCGAAACTGCCCCACGCCGCGGGTTTGAAAGCAGCACGCCGCATAGTTGCCCAGGCGCCCCGCGCCGGTGGCAAATATCGCCTCCTTGACGCTTTCTGCCGCGCCAACGGGGACGAAAAACGCTAGTTTGTACATAAATGCTCCACCGCTTGGTGATGGTTTACGCTATTTTGCCAACCAATGACGCCACAAAGCCAAGCGCTTGGCGAGTGGCCGCGTCACGCCTGAAGAAGGCCTGGGCATTGATCGCATCGCGCATAAAGAACGCGTAAAGGCACTGTGCTCCAGGCGATAACATGCGACAATGTATGTAAATCATCGTCCTGTAACCAACAGGGTATGTACCGTCTTTAACGACCGATTTGTAATGAGGAACACGCCATGCTGCGACAGCCCTTTTCTACTGCCTTGATATCGGCACGCCGCGCGCTTTTACCGTCGCTGGTGGCGGCGACGTGGGCGGTGCCCGCGTGGTCTGCGGATCTTTTGACCATTACTCAGGATGCGCTGGATAACAACGCTTCGCTAGCCTCCGTTCAAGCGATAACCAGCAGCGTCAAGGCGGCTCGTGATGCCGAGCAGGGCGATTTGCTGCCACAGGTTAATGCCAAGGGTAACGTCGCGCATAGCGAACAGTTTGAACGCCAAACGCGCAAAGGGCCGGCGGGCGCGGCGGCCGGCGAGCAGGATGACAGCGTCAATAGCGCAAGTTTTACGCTGGAAGCCACCCAGGCGCTGTTTGATGCGATTAACAGCCGTCAGGTAACCAAGGCCGAGCGCAAGATTGACCAGCAGGTGTATCAGCTGGCCGCGACCGAGCAGGATGTACTGATCAACGTGGCGTCGGGCTACTTTGAAATTTTGCGTGCCCACGAGATTCTCGAAGCGCGTCGCGCGCAAGAGCGCGCTATCGGGCGTCAGCTCGAGCAGGCCCAGGAGCAGTTTGACGTCGGCCTGATTGCGATTACCGAGGTCGAAGAGGCCCAGGCGCGGTTTGACCAGTCGCGCGCCGAGCGGATTGCCGCGCAAAGCGATCTGGAAGTCAACTTTGAGGCCCTTGAGCGGCTGACCGGCAAGCGCTATTCGAGCATCGAGGCGCTGGGCGAAGATATGCCGGTGCAGGCGCCAGAACCCTCAGACCGCCACTACTGGGTCGAGCTGGCGGTGGAAAACAACCCCACGGTACTGGCCAGCCAGGCAGGCGTTGAGGTCAGTCAGAGCGACGTTGAAATCTCGCGTGCCGGGCGGCTGCCTACGGTGAACGCCTTTGCCAACTATAACTACGATGACAACGATGCCGACGGCGTTGATGACTATAATTCCGACGGCCAGGTGGGGGTTCAGCTGAGCCTGCCGATCTACACCGGCGGCACCACGACGGCGGTGATTCGCCAGAACACCTACCTGCTGGAATCCAGCCAGTACGACTTTGAAGACCAGCGCCGCGAAACCGTCCAGCAGGTGCGTTCGCGCTACACCCAGGTGAGTAACAACGTGTCAACCGTTGAGGCTCGCCAGCAGGCGATCGTGTCCAACAAAAGCGCGCTGGATGCCACTCGCGCCGGCTACGAGGTCGGAACGCGCAATATCGTTGATGTACTCGACGCCGAGCAGAACCTCTATAACGCCATGGCTGACTACGCCAGCTCCCGCTATGACTACGTGATCAACCTGCTCGCGCTGCGCCAACAGGCCGGCGTGCTGGACGTGGAGTCGCTGGAAAAGGTCAACAACTGGCTGGATGGGGAGAGCGTCAGCTTTACCCTGCCCGAAGAAGGTGCCGGCAGCGACAGCGTGACCAACATCGGTCAACGCCCTTCGCGCGAGCAGTAGATCGGGCAGTCAGCCGTCAACTAGGTAATGAATAGCCGCCTGGAATGGGCCGTTGGTCGGGCGTAAAAAGCGCCTTCATATTTACATTCATATATGTATGGTTGTAGGCTGCGCACATTCTGTCAGGGCGTTAACGGATATAAAGGACACCATGAATACGACGTTGAGTAGAGTCAGTCGCCTGGCGCTCGCGATGGGGGTCAGCTTGCTGCTGGCCGCCTGTGGCGATGACGAGTCGGCGCAAAATGAACAGGCCGGTGGCGAGGAGGAGAAGGCCCGCCCCGTTGAAGTGGCCATGCTTGAGCGCCAGGATATCGAGCTGGATAAAGCCTATCCGGCGCTGCTGCGTAGCGATGAGGAAGTCACGCTGGTGGCGCGAGTGAGCGGCCTGCTGGAACAAAAGCGGTTCAAGCCGGGGGAGATGGTCGAGAAGGGCGATACGCTCTACAACATCGAACCCGATAGCTATCAGGCCGCGGTCAGCCAGCGCAAGGCCGATCTGGAAAGCGCGCGGGCCAAGCTGTCGCGCGCCCAGCGCGATGCCGAGCGCTTTGAGCGCCTGATGAGCCAGAACTCGGTCAGCCGCCAGCAGTATGACCAAGCGCTGGCCGACCGTAGCGTCTCGCAGGCAAGCGTGGCCCAGGCGTCAGCGGCGCTGGAAAGTGCCAACATCGATCTCAACTATGCCGAGGTCAAGGCACCGGTGAGCGGTATGGTCAGCCTGAGCATGGTCAACGTCGGCAACCTGGTGAGTTCGGGGACTAAGCTGGCCACCATTACGCCGATCGACCCGCTCGACGTGCGCTTTCAAATGCCTCAGCGCGAAGCGTTTGAGCTGCGCCACCAGCTGAATGACGGCGTTGATATCAGCGACATCAGCGCAACGCTTGAGATCCCGAATGCCGACCTTGCGCTGTCGGGCAAACTGGATTTTCTGGGCGTTAAAGTCGACGAAACGACGAGTACCGTGCAGGCCAATGCAAGCTTCGATAACCCCGATGCCAGCGTCCTTCCGGGGCAGTTTGTGCGTGTCAGCATCGAAGGGCTGAAGCGCTATAACGTACTGGCGGTGCCGGAAATCGCCCTGACCCAGGGGCTGATGGGGTCGCAGGTGTTTGTGCTCGACGAAGATAACAAGGCGCGTGCGCGTACCGTCGAGCTTGGCGACGTGGCGGGCCCCTGGCAAATCATTCGTGACGGGATTGAAGAAGGCGACCGCGTCGTGGTGGGTGACCCTGCCGACCTAGAAGTGGGCTCGCTTGTCGACCCGCAGCCGTTTGACGGCGATGCCAAGGCCCTGATGCAAGAGAAGCAGGAAGAACAGCAAGAGAAGAAACAAGAGAAAAAGAAAGAAGCACAGCAAGCACAGGCAGAACAGGGGCAGGGCGAAGGCGCCGATAAGGCATCTGGCACTGATGACGAGTCCTCAGCCGCGTCGGATGAAGAGGACGCGTCGTAATGAACTTCTCCAACTTTTTCATCAAGCGGCCGATTTTTGCCACGGTCATCGCGATTATCTTAACCATAATCGGGATCATGAGCATGCGGGTGCTGCCGATCGAGCAGTACCCGAGCATTGTGCCGCCCACCGTTTCTGTCAGCGCCCAGTTCCCCGGCGCCGACGCCGAAACGGTGGCACAAACGGTGGCCGCACCGCTTGCCGAGTCGATTAACGGCGTCGAGAACATGCTCTATATGGACTCGACCAGTGCCGATAACGGCTCAATGAGTTTAAGCATTGCGTTTGATATCGGTACCGATGGCGACATCAACACCATCAACGTCAACAACCGGGTGCAGGGGGCGCTGTCACAGCTGCCCCAGGAGGTCCAGGATCAAGGGGTCAACGTTGAGCTGAAATCCAGTTCGATTTTGATGCTGGTCTCGCTGATCTCGCCCGATGGCGACTACGATCGCGTCTACCTGCAGAACTACGCCACGCTGAATATTCTGGATGAGTTGCGCCAGGTGCCCGGCGTGGGCGAGGCCGAAGTGCTCGGCGGCGGTGAATTTGCCATGCGCGTGTGGATGAACCCGGACAAGCTGGCGCAGTACGACCTGACGCCGGCCGAGGTGGCCGCCGCCATTCGTGCGCAAAACACCGAAGTGCCGGCGGGTAGCCTGGCGTCATCGCCCCAGAGCGAGCCACAGGCGTTTACCTATACCATTACCGCCGGCGGGCGTTTGGTCGATGCCGATGACTTTCGCGATATTGCCTTGCGCACTAACCCGGACGGCTCGTCGCTACGGCTGGATGATGTGGCGCGAATCGAATTGGGGGCTTCTTTTTACGGCGTAGAGGCGCGGTTGAACGGCGGCACCATGGCGCCGATTATCATCAACCAGCAGCCCGGTGCCAACGCGCTGGACACCGCTGATGCGGTCAAGGAGACGATGAAGGAGCTGGAAGGCCGTTTCCCCGAAGGGATGGAATACGTGGTGCCCTACGACACCACGCTGTTTATCGATGCGTCGGTAGAAACGGTGCTACACACCTTTATCGAAGCCTTCCTGATCGTCGGCGTGATTCTGTTCATCTTCCTGCAAAACTGGCGTTTTACCGTCATTGCCATGTCGGTAGTGCCGGTATCGGTGCTGGCGACCTTTGCCGGTTTCTACCTGTTCGGCTTTTCGATCAACCTGTTGACGCTGTTTGCGTTGGTGTTATCGATAGGTATCGTGGTGGATGACGCCATCCTGGTGGTGGAAAACGTCGAGCGGGTGCTGAGCGAAGAAGATATCAGCGTCAGGCAGGCGACCATCCGCGCGATGCGCGAAGTCGGCGGGCCGATTATGGCCACCTCGCTGATTATGGCGGCGATCTTTATTCCCGTGGCCTTTTTGGGCGGCTTTACCGGCCAGATTTATCAGCAGTTCGCCTTGACGGTGGCCATTTCGGTGGGCTTCTCGGCGCTGATGGCGCTGACGTTTACCCCGGCGATGTCGGCGATTTTCATCAAGAATCAAAAGGACGTCGAAGAAACCAAGGTCATGCGCGCGTTGCATACGCCGCTGCGCCTGTTTGACCGCCTGTTCGCCGGCATTACCGCTGTGTATATGGCCGCGGTCAAAGTGCTGGTGCGCTTTTGGGGGCTGGCGCTTTTGCTGACGGTATTGGTCTGCGGGGCGACCTGGTGGCTGTACGAAACGACGCCCACCACGCTGGTGCCGGAAACCGACCAGGGCTTGGTGCTGGCAAGCGTCTCGCTGCCCGACTCCGCGTCGCTTACGCGCACCCGGGACTACATGTCGCGGCTTTCCGAGCGCGTCGAAGAGGTTCCCGGCGTATCGTATTCCTCGGCGATTGCCGGCTATGACATGCTCTCCGGCGCGGTTAATACCGCCCGCGGCATCATGTTTATCAGCATGGATGACTGGGGGGATCGCGACCTGACAGCCGACCAGCTGGTAGGACGGATCATGAAAATGGGGGACGAAGTCGACGGCGGGACCGCCATGGCGTTTAACGTCCCACCGATTATCGGGCTGTCGACTACCGGTGGCTTTACCGGCTATCTGCAGTCCTTTGAGGGGGCATCTTCCCAAGAGCTTTACGAGGCATCGCTCAAGGTGATGCAGGCGGCTAACGAAGACCCGGGACTGGAGCAGGTATTTTCGACCTTTAACGTCGACGTGCCCGGCTACCGTGCCGAGATCGATACCCAGAAAGTGCTCGGCTACGGCGTGTCGCTGGAAGATCTTTACACGACGCTGTCCAATACCTTCGGTAACGGCTTTGTTAACTACTTCAGCTATCAAAACCGTAACTTTCAGGTCTACCTGCAAAACGAAGACGAGTTCCGTAAAACGCCCGATGACGTCAATAACATTTACGTCCGCGGCGGCGACGGCAAGCGTATACCGCTGTCCGAGTTCGTGACGCTCGAGCGCCAGACCAAACCCTCGGTGGTGTCGCGTTTCGGGGTTTACCTGGGCGCGCAGTTCCAGGGCGGCCCGGCCGAAGGCTACAGTTCGACCCAGGCCATTGACACCATGGACGAGATTGTCCAGGAAACCCTTGGCGATGAATGGGGTATGGGCTGGACCGGTACGGCGTATCAGGAGTCGCAGCAGGGAAATGCGGCGACGTTGGCGATCGTCTTTGGCATGCTGATGGTGTTCTTGATTTTGGCGGCGCAGTACGAAAGCTGGTCGCTGCCGCTTGCCGTACTGACGGCGACGCCCTTTGCGCTATTCGGCGGTATCGGTGGCGTGGCGCTGCGCGGGCTGGAGAACAGTGCCTACGTAGAGATCGGTATGCTGGTCGTGGTGGGCCTGGCGGCGAAGAACGCGATATTGATTGTCGAGTTCGCCGAGCTGCAGCGTAAAGAACTGGGCAAGACGATTAGCGAGGCGGCCATTATCGCCGCGGAGCTGCGTTTCCGCCCCATCGTAATGACATCCTTCGCCTTTATTCTGGGTACCTTGCCGCTGGCGCTGGCCACCGGCGCGAGTGATACCAGTAGCCACCATATCGGTACCACCGTGTCGGTGGGCATGGCCACGGTGGCGCTGGTGTCCAGCTGCTTTGTGCCGACCTTCTACGCCATGATTGCGCACTCGGCCGACTGGCTTAATCGTAAACGCGGCGGTAAGACGTCCAGCGAGCAGCCGGCTATCGAGAACGACTCGGCGTAACCCGCACTTCGCCTGAACTCTGTCAGGCACCTTCAAGCACCGGCCCTTTGGGTCGGTGCTTTTTTGTGCGAGAGTGTTAAGAGGGGGCGTTTCACAGCGGTATAGCGCTGTCGGGTGGTCTACACTAAGAAGAAGCTTGGTTCGTTGAAGAGCCTGGCTCGTTGGAAAAGATGGAGAGGGGGCTATATGGAACGTGTTTATACGCTTTTACTCAGTTTTCCTCTGGTGGTATTTAGTGCGCTGGTGCCGCTGGTGGTGGTCTATTGGCTGCTGGTAACGCTGCGGATTGTGCCGCTTGAGCTTTTCGAGCGCGACAGTCTTAGACACGACCATATGGCCAGCACGCTGGTATCACTAGGATTTGTCGGCGTGCCGGCGTCGTTTGCGCTGAGCGTGCTAATTCTTTTTGCCGGTGCGATTACGTTGGCCGTCGAGCTGCTGGTGCTGCGCTGGCTGCCGCTGGGGCTGTTTCGTGTACCGGTCGGGGTGGGCGTGCTGTGGGGAGCGTTTGCGCTGGCTTCACCGATAGCTAGCGGCGTATGCCACGCGGTTCATCGCTGGTTTCACGGTCAGCGGCGTACGCTGCTGGGGGAAGCGGTCGAGGTGATCGGCGTGCCCGATACCGAGGGTCTGGCGCAGGCGGTGCTGCTCAGCGATCGCGCCTGTCGCGTACGCCTGCACGGCAAACCGCACGGCCATATACCGCAGGTAGGCGAGCGCCGCGTGCTGGTCAAGTTTATTGTCGGGGAAAACGCCTATCGCAGCGTGGCAGAAAACGACTACTGCAATGCGCGGGCGCACGCCAAGCGTTTTACGCTCGGGCGTGAGGTGTCACCGCGCCATCGCAATAACGGCCATCATGTGTAATAACCTGTGCCAGAGGCGTTTTTGAGGCGGCCTGGGGGTGGCTAGGGACTCTGCTGCATCAGGGCAAGCTGAGTCCCGATCAGGCGAGCTCCTTCACGATAAATAGAGTAGTGCTCGTGGTTGCGCAGCCAGTCGTGGAACAGGCCGCCGAGCATGGCCTGCATGATTTGCGCGGCGGTGTCAGGGTCCAGGCAGGAGCGCAGCTGGTTGAGTTTGGCGGCCATGCTGAAGTACTTCAGCAATGCGCTGCAGGTATCTTCCGACATCTCGTTTTGCATGCTCAGCGGATCGATATCGCCAAAGGTCTCGCAGTGGTGGAGCAGGATCGAATGGACGCGACGGTAGCGGGGCTGCTCCAGGTGCGAAAAACCGCTCAGGCACGCCAGCCGCACCGCCTCAAGAGGTTTTTGGTCGAGCGTGGGGTCGTCGAGCGCCTCCAGTAGATCTTCAAACGGCAGGCGCACGCGCTGAAGCATGGCGTGAAACAGGTCGGCCTTGTTTTTGAAGTGCCAGTAAACCGCCCCGCGGGTCATGCCGGCGTGGCAGGCAATCTGGTTCAGCGAAGTGCGGGCAACCCCGTGTTCGATGAACATGTCTTCTGCCGCGTCCAGCAGAGTCTCTCGGGTGGCGGCAGCTTCGGCTTTCGTTTTTCTGGCCATGATCAAGCAACCTAAGCAATAAAACAGCCCTGGCATTTTACCCTACCGCGGGGTTTTTTACATTCAAAAGTGTATGGATAACGTCGGCGATGACAAAAAAGCTCTCCACGGCGCGTCCGCCGTTCATGCTGACGCAGGCAAGTATAGCCCCCGGCTCGCGTCGGCAGGTCGACGTGCCGGTTGCGCGGCTGTATACGCACACGCCGCTGCATATTCCGGTGGAGGTGGTTCACGGGCGTAGGGAAGGGCCGGTGCTGTTGGTCTGCGGTGGTATCCACGGGGACGAGCTCAACGGCGTTGAAATTGTGCGCCGGCTGCTGCGGGTCAAGGCGATCGCCGGCCTGCGCGGTACGCTGCTGGCGGCACCGGTGGTCAACGTGTTTGGTTTTTTGCAGCAAACGCGCTATTTACCCGATCGGCGTGACCTTAACCGCTGCTTTCCCGGCAGCGAGGTGGGGTCTTTGGGCGGGCGCATTGCCGCGCTGTTTCGCGAGCAAATTGTGGATCACGCCACGCATATTATTGACCTGCATACCGGGGCGATTCACCGCACCAACTTGCCGCAAATTCGCGCGCAGATTACACCCCATAGCGAAACCGAGCGCATGGCCGACGCTTTTGGCGCGCCGGTGGTGCTCAACGCGGACCTGCGCGAAGGCAGCCTGCGCCACTATGCCCAGCAGCAGGGGATTCCCGTGCTGACCTATGAAGCGGGAGAAGCGTTGCGTTTTGACGAATGGGCCATTGCGCCGGGCGTTAGCGGTATTTTACGGGTGATGCGCCGGCTGGGCATGCTCAGCGGCGAGCATCGCCGCCGCCTTCCCGCGCCGGCGGAGCTTGCCAACGGATCGGGCTGGGCGAGAGCGCCGATTGACGGCATTCTGCGCCCGCTGGTGAATTTAGGGGATCGCGTGGCTCAAGGCCAGGTGCTGGGCAAAGTCGCCGACCCGTTCGGCAACGAGGAAGGGGAGGTGCTTGCGGTAGCCGACGGCATCGTGATTGGCATCAGCCGCCTGCCGCTGGCCAATGAGGGCGAGGCGCTGTTTCACATCGCCCGCTTTGACGCGATTGAAGAGGCCGAAACGGCGGTCGAATCGTTTCAGTCGATGCTCGTTACGCCGCCGTCGGTGTTTTGATGCGCTCCAGCGCATCGTCGAATACGCTCAGGCCGGCGCCTTGCTGGTGAGCGTTTTCGGAAAGATGACGACGGAACTGTCGTCCGCCCGCGCAGCCCTGAAAAAGCCCCAGGGTGTGGCGCGTTATATGATTGAGCTTGGCGCCCTCAGCCAGGCGCTGCTCGATATACGGGCGGAACGCCAGCGCCGCCTGCATGCGCTCGGCAACCGGATTGGCAGCGCCGTACAGTCGGCTGTCCACATCGGCCAGCAGCCAAGGGTTCTGGTAGGCTTCGCGCCCGACCATGACGCTATCGACCCGCTCCAGCTCGGCGGCGCAGCCGTCGAGGGTTTTCAGCCCGCCGTTGATGCCGATATGCAGCGTCGGGTGGCGCGCTTTCAGCCGGTGTACGCGGGCGTAGTTGAGCGGCGGCACATCGCGGTTCTGCTTGGGTGAAAGCCCCTCAAGCCAAGCTTTGCGCGCGTGCACCGTGAAAATTTCGCAGCCGGCGTCGGCCACGGTAGTGATAAAGCGTTCCAGATCGGCGTCTTCGTCCTGATCGTCAATGCCGATACGACACTTCACCGTCACCGGGATCGACACCGCCGCCTGCATCGCCTTTACCGCCTCGGCTACCTTCTCGGGATAGGCCATCAGGCAGGCACCGATCAGATTGTTCTGCACTCGGTCGCTCGGGCAGCCCACGTTCAGGTTGACCTCGTCGTAGCCCCACGCCTCGGCAATTGCCGCGCACTGGGCAAGCTCACCGGCATCGCTGCCCCCCAGCTGCAGCGCCAGCGGATGCTCTACCGCGTCGTAGCCCAAAAAGCGCTCCCGCGGCGAGCCGTACAAAATTGCCCCGGTCGTCACCATCTCGGTATACAGCAGCGCCCGCCTGGTTAGCGTCCGTGCGAGCGCGCGATAATCCCGCGTCGTCCAATCCATCATCGGCGCGACGGAGAACGTTCTGTCCAGCGCGGGGCTAGATATGTCAGAACTTGTGTGGAGTGAGGAGGCGGGGTTCTTGGTCATATAGCGACACGGTTACCGTATTCTTGGCGTATTTCACGGGGCTTTGGCGGCTTATTTGGCGTTTTAAGCGTATCCGTTTCCCCGTTTGGCTGGGGGTATTCTAACAATAAAAAGCGCGCGTGAACGGTTAAGCTTGTTTTCCTGACGCCGCTTTAATCATCCGGCACCCGGCACATCATGGGGCCGGCCAGTATCAGGGCGATAAGGTCGGCCTGGCGGTGGGTGTCGGTTTTTCTAAACAGATTGCGCATGTGGAAGGCAATAGTGGTTTGCGAGACGCCCAGCTCCGCCGCCACGTCGGACGCGCGGGCACTGCTGGCCAGCGCACCCGCGACCCTTGCTTCGGTGGGTGTCAGGTCAAATAGCTCCATTAACAGCGTTTCGGGAGCGCGCTTGCGGCGTCCCGACGCCGAGAGAAACAAGGCGACGTGGGGGTTACGGGACAAGGATGATTCCGTTTGGGGGATCGCACAGGCGAGTACCGAGGTGCTGCTGTTGTCCTGAACTTGCTGCAGCATCACGCCGGCGACTTTTTCCTCAGCGTTTTGTGCGGCTGCCAGCGTGTCGGCAATCGCCTGGCGCAAGGTCCGATTCGACCGCGAGTCCAGCGCACGGATACCCGCCGTGCTGATACGAATCAAATCGGCGTCGTTGGCCATTTCATGGGCTGCGCGGTTGGCATGCACCAGCTTTCCTTGTTCACCCAGAAGCACGATACCCAGCGTAATAAGGTCCAGCGCGTGTTCGGCGCCTCCGCCCGACAGACCGCTAACGGCACTGCGTAGCGTCGTTATTTCATCGTCATGCCGGCGACGAATACGTTTTACCTGGCGCAAATGGGCTTCAATCGTTGCCAGCATCAGGTCGTAGTCGATGGGCTTGATCAGGTAGTCGTCGGCGCCCGACAGCTTGCCGTCGATGACCTTGCGCGGCTCGGACAGGGCGGTCAAAAAAACAAAGGGAGTCGCTGCCAGTTCGGGGTGCTGGCGGCGCAGGATGTTGAGCAGTTGATAGCCATCGAGAACGGGCATCGTGATGTCGCACAGCAGCAGGTCGGGCGTGGTATCTGCTAGAAAATCAAGCGCCTGCTGACCATCGGCCGCTGCCAACACGCGGTATCCGGCTTCCTCAAGCTCTTCGGCGATATCGCTGCGTAGGGCTTTTTCGTCTTCGACCACCAGGATCAGCAGACTATCGGGTGCGTACATGGCTGAATCCTCCGTCAGCGCTGGCTATTAAGGCCGCTGTGAGAACGCCGGGAGAGTCATGCGAAAGGTCACGCCTTCGCAACTCGGCTGCAAGGTGACATCGCCGCCCTGCATTCGTGCCAGGGTGCGCGCCATGAACAGTCCGATGCCGGTGCCGGCGATGCCAACGCTATTCGTTCCGCGGAAGTTGCGTTCGAACAGGTATTCCCGGTCTGCTTCGGCAATTGACGCGCCGGCATGGTGAACGTCGCAGGACAGGTGCCGCGCGTCGCCGTGCAGGATGACGGATAGCGGCGCTCCCGCAGGGGCGTATTTGATGGCATTGGACAGCAGGTTTTCCACTATTTGCTCCGCATGCGCCGGATCGCACAGCGCGGGGCTGCGCGGGGGCGCCGCGTGTTGAAGGACGATCCGGCGGTCCGGCGTAGCTTCGCGCTGGCGTGCGCAGGCCGCTTCAATAATGCCGGTTAAATCACATTTCACGCGGCGTGCGCCCAGCTGGCCGGCATCGAGCCTAGCCGTATCCAGGGTGCTGTCAACCAGCCGCGTGAGCCCGGCAATGGCGTCTCGGGCACGGCCGGCGCGCTCGGCAACCTCATCGGCTTCGGCGCGCGCCCCCCTTCGAATCAGCCGCTGCAGGGCCGAGTCGGCAACGGCCAGCGGCGTGCGAAACTGGTGCGATACCATGGCGGCAAAGTTACGGTAGAGATCCGCCGCCGATTTTTCCCGCCGCAGGGCGCTATCCAGGTCGCGTGTGCGCTCCACGACCAGCTCTTCCAGGCGGTCGCGGTCGGCGGCATCTTTCTGCTGTGCGGCATGCCGGTCGGAGGCGTCGTACATAAACACAATGGCGCCGAGGATGACGCCCTCATCGCGCAGCGGGAAAAATCGCAGGTCCACGTGCAGGGGGCCGTCGCGATCGGGCTGGAACAGCGGCTGCAACGTCAGCTGCGATGAGTCACCGTCAAGCGCTCGCGTTAGCCCCCGGCGCACCGTCGCAATAGCGAAAAAGCCCGCCACCTCGGCAAGCGTGCGGCCCACCGTTTGTGTCGCCGGCTTGCCGACCATCTCGGCCATGGCGCCGTTCCACAGCGTGCAGCGGCCTGCCCGGTCAACCGCCAGGATGCCTTCGTCGCTCGACGAAATCAGCAGCGTCGAAAAGTCGCGTTCGCGACGCAGCATGCGATTACGCTGGCGCGTTTGGCGCAGCGCCAGAACGAGGGTCAGCGCCAGAATCCCGCCTGCGATCATAATGCCGATCAGGAAGGTAATGGTTTGGCGTAGCTGCGCGCGGTAGGCGGCCAGCCGCCCGCCCATGTCATCCCACTCGGCGATCATGGCAGCATTGGCTGCCCGGCCGAAAAGGCGCGGAAACGGGGCCAATACGGCGCGCAGACGCAACGCATCGTCGGGCGAGAAGTCTGAGACCATTGGCGCTATAGCCGCCATTGCTTCGTCCAGCCGGTCGAGCTCATTGGCAAAGCCGATTTTTTCGATAAAACGACGCTGGGGGCCGTCTTTGAGCAGCGCGATTCGGCTGGCGAGAATATCAAAGCGCAGAGAAATAGCGTCTGCTTCGACTTCGCCCATCTCGGCCAGCGTTGCCGCCTTGCTCAATCTGAGGGCGGCCACTTCGCTTTGGTGCAGTACCCAGAGCATGTTCTGCTCCGCCTCGACGCGCATGGCGCTTTCAACGTCGAACATGCGCACTAGCGAAAAGGTCAGCAGTAGCGCAAAGACGAGCACGGCGACCAGCGGCAGAATTACGCCGAAGAGCGTATTGCCCAGGCGTTTCATGGCAGCACGTCGAGCTGGTAAAGCTGCCAGACCCAGCGGTAGTCATAGCGGATATCTTGCAGCTCTTCGTGATCGTCGCGGGGATAGACGATCCACAGCGGCCCTTTGCCGCTACGGTTCAAGAGCTTGCCATCCATGCTGTAGGCCACGATCACATCGAAGTGGTAAAAGTCGCTAACCGGGATGTCCACGGCGTAGTCGTTCAGCGCGACGGCCGTCACAAAGTTGCCTTGCGACTCCACTTGCTCCAGCAGGTCGCGCATTAAAAAACCGCTGAAAGTGTGCTGGCCATCGGTGACAACGGTCGAAGTCACAAGCTCTGCGGGCGGCAGCGCATAAAGCGCCTCGCGGTTCAGGTTAGCCTCGCCGCCGGCGACCTGACCTGTGATCTGCAGCAGCGCTTTCTCGTGCTTTGTTTTTTCGTGCGCTGCTCTGTCCTGTGCTGACAAGGCAGCCGTACTGACGACCATCAGCGCTGTGAATAAAACGCCTACTTTTGCCCACATAGTGTCTCCCCCGCCTTTTCTCGCTGCTCCGCTCGGTGCCCAGACGTTCAGCGGCCCAACGTTTGTTATCCGTGTTTTTGTTTGTCGAATTGCTATTTCTTTATAGGTTCGTCGCGGCTTCACTCCGTGAAAATGGATCCTTGTCGTGATGAATGATCATGTCAGTTGCGGGATTAAGGCGCTAATTGTAACTATAGTTATATAAAACAGTTGGTTGTAGGGATCACTATAAAGAGAGAAGGGTGGGTTACAAAAATAATGGCGCTGTCCCATCTGAATGAAGGGGGCGCGCACCGCCTTGATCCTGCCATCATCATGGTCAACGCCTGTAAAACAAGCGAGGGCCGCTACACACCGGAGGCAGCGAATGTCGAGCATCCCGAACACTATTTTGTGCCTTTGCACAGTGGGGGTTGTCGCCCTGGCCGGCTGTGGAACGCCCCAGTACCGGGCTGAAAAGCAGCACTGTGAAGCGCAGTGGATGATGAAGATTCCACCGGAATATCGGCAGGAAGTGGTCACCAGGCACAGAAATGAAGAGCGCCTCACGGGCGAGACAGTGTGTAAAACAAAAGACGCGGTGACCAACTGCAAGCAGCTCAAGGAAACCGTTTCGATTCCCTATTCATCGGTGGAGCGGGTCGATATCAAAAAGGCGCAGCGTAACCCGCAGATCACTTCCTGCGCCGCGCGCGCGTGCATGAAAAAGTATGGCAATAGAGACTGCAAGATATGACGGGGCGCACCGCTACGCTACCGGATCGAACGATAACCTGCTGTAAACAATAGTTTTGATGGGAGGTCATATGTGGAATTTCAGTATCGGCAGGGCGCTGGGCATGATGGTGCGCACGCTGCCTTTTATTCTCTTGCGGCTCGCGGTCTATTTCGGGATCACGCTGGGGTACCTCCTGATTACCGGCGTGGGCGCCGGGGTCGGCTATGGCATCGGCGGTTTTGGCGATGACGCGTTTCGGGCCACGACCACAACGTGGGGCGGAATCGTAGGCTTTGGCCTGTTCGGAATAATCATGTATTGGGCGCGCGAGTACATCCTGTACATCGTCAAGGCCGGCCATATTGCCGTGCTGATCGAGCTGATTGACGGCAATCCGATGCCGCAGGGTCGCAGCCAGCTTACGCATGCTACAACGGTGGTAAAAGAGCGCTTTCCACAGGCCAGCGTGCTGTTCGTTATCGACCAGCTCATCAAAGGGGTCGTTCGGACCGTCACGGGCTTGATGCGCGGCATTCTGACCGTTCTGCCTATTCCCGGGGTGCAGTCGCTGGCCGGTATCCTGTCGGCATTTTTGCGCGTCGCGGTGGGGTTTGTCGACGAGGTGATCCTGGCCTATACGATCCGTACCCAGTCTGACAACGCCTGGGAGTCTGCCCAGGAGGCGCTGGTGCTTTATGGGCAAAACTACAGGGTCATGCTGAAAAACGCCGCCTGGCTGGCCATTATCGTCTATGTGCTCAGCTTTCTGGTGTTTCTGGTCATGCTCGCCCCGGCGGCGCTGGTGGTGTATCTGATTCCCGGGGCGTGGTCGGCCGGTGGCGTGGTTTTTGCTCTGCTGCTTGCCTGGAGCATCAAGGCCGCACTGCTGGAGCCGTTTGCGATTACCTGCATGATGCAGGTGTATTTCAAAACCATCGAAGGTCAAACGCCTGATCCCGAGTGGGAGGCCAAGCTCGAGCAGATGTCAGGCAAGTTTCGCAAGCTCAAGGCGCGTGCCTTCGGGAATCCCCAAGCGGCCTCAACGGATTCCAACCCGGCATAGCGTGCGCCACTTCAACCGAGGCGCGTGGAGGAAAAGGGAGATGAAACAAATGGCACCGATATTCGCAGCGATGGCGCTCGCAGGTGGTATCGCCTTGACCGCATCCGCCAACGCCGCAGATGACGTGGTGATTGTTTACGATGCGTCGGGGTCGATGTGGGGACAAATCGATGGCACCAGCAAGATGGAAATTGCCCAGGACGTGATGGCCGATCTAGTGAACGAATGGAACACGGCGACTAACTTGGGCCTCGTCGCCTATGGCCACCGCCGCCAGGGCGATTGCAGCGATATCGAAACGCTGATTGAGCCCGGTCCGTTGGATAAGGCGAACTTCATCGATACCGTCAATGCGATCAAGCCCAGGGGCAAGACGCCGATATCCGCCTCGGTGCAGCATGCCGCCGACCTGCTCTCTTACCGCGATAGCCCGGCGACCGTGGTATTGGTTTCGGACGGGTTGGAAACCTGTAATGCCGACCCCTGTGCGCTTTCGCAACAGCTGGCCAAACAGGGAGTGAGCTTCACTGCCCACGTGGTGGGGTTTGATCTTGAGGACGACGCCCACGCCAGCCTGGCCTGCATCGCCGATAACACCGGCGGCATCTTTGTGCCTGCGAGCAACGCAGCCGAGCTGCACGCTGCGCTGGATCAGGTGCAAAGCGCCATGGATCAAAAGCCGGACGCGCCTGAACCGGAGCCCGAGCCTGAGCCTGAAGCCCCCGCGCTGCCCGACGTTGATATCTCTGGCCCCGAGCAGGCGACTACCGGCGCCACCTTTGACGTATCGTGGAGCACCACCATCAGCTCTTACGATATTGTCACCATCGTCCCGGCTGGCGCTGATGAAGGCGCCTATAATAACCATCTGCGCGCCAAGGAGAACGTTGAGGGCCGCCTGCGCGCGCCCGCCGAGCCCGGGCTTTATGAGCTGCGCTATATCCTCAACGAAGGTAAAAAAACGCTGGCTACCGCGCCTATCGAAGTGGTGGA
>JAKDRW010000081.1 GCA_030454225.1 Vreelandella subglaciescola
CGCCGCGGCGCAGCAAAGGGTGGTCGTCGATGACCATGATCGTCGCGGGCGGATCAGTGACAACGCTTGTCATCCCATGAGCTCCTTGTCTTTAATCAATCGATCGGCTTGCGGGGTCATGTAAAGGTTGACCCCGGTACCGCCTTGGGGGCGGCTGTGTAAGGTCAGGCTGGCATCGATGCTGCGCGCCCGGTCGCGCATGATGACCAGCCCGTAGTGCAGCGGTGGCGAATCAGCGCTTTCAAGGCCGATGCCGTCATCTTCGATGGCCAGGTGAAGTCTGGCTTGTTGAAAGGTCAGGCTGACCCGCGCCCAGTGGGCGTTGGCGTGTTTCGCGGTGTTCGCCAGCGCTTCCCGGGTGATCTGTAGCAAATGGACCTCTTCGTTAGCGCTTAACAGGTAAGGCGGTATCCGATGGATAAGCTCGATGTTAAAGCCCAGCCGCTGGCTGAATTCGTGGACGGTTTTCTCGAGAGCGGGCTGCAGGCCGGCTTTGTCGAGCGATAGGCGAAATGTCCCCAGCAGCTCGCGCAGCTGGCGGTAGGCGCTACTGAGCCCCTCGCGTAAATCGCCGATGACGTCGGCCTGGCGCTCAACGCTCAGGCGTTTGGCCTGCATGCGTTCAAGCCGCGCAACCTGCATTTTGAGATACGAAAGCGACTGGGCGAGCGAGTCGTGCAGCTCGCGGGCAATGATGGTGCGCTCTTTGATCAGCGAGAGCTGCTGCTGTTCTTCAATGCGCTGTTCCAGGTAGATCGCGGTGGCCAGCTGGTCGGCCAGCGTGTTGAGCAGCTGGCGCGTGGATGGGCCGGGCGCCTCAAGGTAGCCCACGGTGAGATAGCCAAGGGTCAGGTGACCCGCGACCACGGGCAGCACCAGCGCCTGGGCGTGTTCGTCAACGTGGGGAATATGCGGGTCATCGGCAGGCGCATCCTCTGTGCTCAGGCAGGCAAAGCATTCAAGGTCGCGACAGTAGAGCGGGCGTTCGTGCGAATGGGTCGCGAGTATTTCCATGTCGCTGCCGTCGTGCTCGTTGTGCAGCGCCAGCACGATGGGGCCAATGTTGAGCACCTCTTCGAGCCGGCGCAGCAGCGGCGCGGCGCTGGCGCACAGGTCATTGCCGCCGCCGTACAGGCTGCGGCTACTGTTGTGGATGATTTGCAGCGCGTGGTTGTGGCGCTCGAGCTCGGCGGTCTTTTGGGCAACCCGCGCTTCCAGCGCTTGATAGCTGGCATCGAGCTCGGTGGCCATGTGATCAAGCGTTCGCCCGAGTCGGCCCAGCTCATCGGGGCTGCGAAAATGGCTGCGGGCGTCAAAGCGGCGCTGGCTGAAGGCGTGGCTTAGCCGCATCAGCTGGCGCAGCGGCCGTGCCAGGTGGCGGCGCATATCGATAAGGGCGATGAGTAGAAGAAGCGCCGTCAGTCCCAGAAACAGGGTTTGCACCTTGCCCATCAGGTTTATTCTGGCCTCGGTGTCGTGCTCCCGAAGGGTCACAAAGCGCTCGACCTGGCCAATGAAGCCGTTGAGCTGCGCGGTGGCCAGGGCAACAGGTTCGCGCTCGCCGCGGCGCGTCGCTTTTACCGCTGGCACGACGCTGGTGCTAAAGCGCTGGCGTAGTCGTTCCAGTGCGTCATTGGCACTTGCCGTGGCCGCTTGACCGCGCTTCCCATTGAACAAGCGTTTGCTGAGCAGAGGGGCGCGCGAGCGGGTTTCAAGCGTGGGGCTCGCAAGACGTTTTTGCAGCGTTTCAACCCGCGGGCGGGAGGCGCTGTCCGGGTGTTCCAAGGCATTGATAAGGCGGGCGCTGGCAAGTCGCAACGCGCCGGCCTCGTTGATCGCGGCGGCGTCGCCCTGGGTGCTTTTGGCCATCACCACGGTCAGGCTGATGCTCGTCATGGCCAAGCAGCTGATCAGCATCAACAGGGTAACGAGGCGCGCAACAAGCGAATGCCGTAAGGCCTTCATACGACTCCCATAAGACGCTCTGGATAAGGGTGCGTTAATGCACGCCTTACGTATACAAACAGTGTATTACGCCTTTGGAGGTATAAGAAGTGGTCCGGCTACCTCTTTGGGCGAAGTTCCTGGACGCGAATGGCGGGAATTTTCATTAGCTGGGCAAGTTCGGCGCTGCGGCCGTCGAGCAGGTCTGCCAGCGTATAGGCGTCGAGCACGCGCAAAAACGCATCGAGCGCCTCCGTCAAAATGGGCTGCAGCCGGCAGGCGGGCGTAATCACGCAGGCGTTGTCGTCACGAAAGCACTCCACCAGCGACATTTCCTGCTCGGTGTCGCGTATCACCGCGCCCAGGCTAATGCTCTGCGGCGTGCGGTTGAGCAGCAATCCGCCGTGTTTGCCGCGGATGGCTTTCAGGTAGCCTTTCTGGTTCAGCTCCTGAACGATTTTCATCAGGTGGTTACGCGAAATGT
>JAKDRW010000011.1 GCA_030454225.1 Vreelandella subglaciescola
GCATTTATATCGCAGAAAACCCAGCCAACCGGCTGGGTTTTTTGTGTGCGTGGAAACCAGCTTCCGCCCAGCCCGTAGGAACGCAGATATTCTGCGCAACGGCGTCGTCAGGCGCCTGGGGTGGCCTGCTAGCGGCACCGCGCGGCATTGCCGCCCAACCCCGGCAAGCCGCGGGCCTGCTTCGCGCACTGAAGTGCGTTTACGCCCGGTGTTTGGGTGCTCCTACGAAAACCTTTATGTATCAGTTGATTGCGGGATGTCTGTTTAACCGCAGAGCACTTCCAGCGTTTCGATCAGGCTGTTCATTTCATCGTCGGTGCCGATGGAGATCCGCAGGAAATTATTCAGCCCCGGCTTGTTGAAGTAACGTACCAGAATGCCGCGCTTGCGCAGGCCGGCAAACAGTTGGCTGCCGTCGTATACTTTGTGCTGTACGAGCAAAAAATTGGCCTGGGAGGGCAGCACCTCAAAGCCCAACGCCTCAAGCTGCGTGCGCGTGCGCTCGCGCGTGGTGATGACGTGGTTGCGGCAGGCGTTGAAATGCTCGGTATCTTCCAGCGCAGCAATGCCGACGCGTTCGGCCAGGCGGTCAACGGGGTATGAGTTGAAGGAGTCTTTAATCCGTGTGAGCCCCTCAATCAGTTCGGGAGAGCCAATGGCATAGCCGAGGCGAATACCCGCAAGGCTGCGCGACTTGGAAAACGTGCCGGTGACCAAGAGGTTGGGGTAGCGCTCGGTCAGCGCGACGGCGCTCTGTGCGCCGAAGTCGACGTAGGCTTCGTCAACCAGCACCACGCGATCGGTAACGCGCTTTAACAGCGCTTCAAGCCCCGCCGGCGAGTGTGCGTGTCCGGTGGGGGCATTGGGGTTGGCAAATATAATCCCGCTTCTGTCGTCGGCGCCTGCCAGCGCGTCGAGGTCAACTTCCCAGCTGGCATTCAGCGGATGCTGACGCAGCTCGACGCCGTAAAGCTTGGCGTAGACCGGGTAAAAGCTGTAGGTAATGCTCGGCACATCGAGCGGTGCGTCGTGGCAAAAGAAGGCCTGGAAAGCGAAGGCCAGCACTTCATCCGAGCCGTTGCCGACAAAGACCTGTCCGGCGTGCACGCCATAGGCGCTGGCTAATGCGCTACATAGCATGCTGGATGTCGGATCGGGGTAGAGGCGCAGATGGCTGGTTGAATACTGGCGCAGTACCTCGCCGACGCCCGGCGCAGGCGGGTAGGGGTTTTCATTGGTATTGAGCTTGATGACTTGCTCGGTGGGCTGCTCGCCGGGTACGTAAGGGGTTAGCTCGCGTACGGCGGGACTCCAGAATTGGCTCATGGAAACGACCTGAATAGGTGGGCATAGTGCCGTCCATAGTCGCTTGAGAGAAAAAAAAGCGCAAGTGAATCGGGGGGATAGGGTGGGCGTGATACCGTGAAGCAGTTATGCTGTTGGCAGCGTGTCTTACCTGTTTAACGCGATGAGGAGATAAACAATGCAACTAAGAAGCGTGCTAATTGGCTCGGCTATGCTGTCATTGCTGGCAGGTTGCGCCGGCGGGCCGACGGACTCGGATAATGAAGAATCGATCAAGGCGGCGGCAGCGAACTATCAGGGCTCTTTGCCCTGCCGCAACTGCGACGGCATTGATCTGGATGTCGATATGGTGGGTGAAGAAGCGGATGCCGCACAGGATCGCACCTTTACGCTAACCGCTTCCTACATGAACCACCCGCAGAACCCGCCGGACGAAGACTACGCCGGTAACTGGGAAGTGCTGACCGGCACGCCGTCGGACCCGGATGCTACCGTGTACGAGCTGACGCCGGATAACGAAGGCCAGACGTACTACTTCCTGCGTATGGATCAAAGCACGCTTGAACTGATTGACCCCGAGCGTCGCCGCTTTGAAAACGGCGAGATGCTACGCCTCAAGCGCCAGTAAGACGCCGCTTCGGTCTCTGCCGCTGATACAGGGCAGAGAGAGGGTGTACAGCAAGCCAGCAGAACAGCAAAGGCGGCCACTTGGCCGCCTTTGTGCGTTATATCGATACATTATCCGCTATCCCTTTGTCCGACATCTATAGGAGCGTGGCTGTGGCCAAAGCCAAAAGTGCTTTTGTGTGTACCGAGTGCGGTGCCGAGTTTCGCAAGTGGCAGGGGCAGTGCTCTAGCTGTAAAGAGTGGAATACGCTGAGCGAAGTGCGCCTGAGTGCGGCGCGGCCGGGTGCGGGGTCAGCGCCTGGACCCTCAGGGACACGCGGCGGCTACAGCGGTGCGCTAAGCCGAGAAGTGATCGATCTCGGTGAGGTCGATCTGAGCGAAGTGCCGCGCATGAGCTCGACCTTTGGCGAGTTCGACCGCGTATTGGGCGGCGGATTGGTGCCCGGCTCGGCGGTGCTACTGGGGGGCAATCCCGGTGCGGGCAAGTCGACGCTTTTGCTGCAAACGGCCTGCAAGCTCGCGAAGGCGCGGCGGGTCATCTACGTTACCGGCGAAGAATCGTTGTCGCAGGTGGCGATGCGCGCCCACCGTTTGCAGCTGCCGAGCGAAGGACTCAAAATGCTGGCCGAAACCAGCATTGAGACGATTCTGGCGGTGGCCGAGCGGGAAAAACCCGACATTCTGGTAATTGATTCCATCCAGACTATGCATCTGGAAGATATCGCCTCGGCGCCCGGCGGCGTAGCGCAGGTGCGCGAGTCCTCCGCGGCGCTGACCCGGTTTGCCAAGCAGAGCAATACCGTGCTGCTGCTGGTCGGGCATGTGACCAAAGACGGCAGCCTGGCCGGCCCTAAGGTGCTCGAGCACATGATCGACGCCTCGCTGTTACTCGAAGGCGGCGCCGACTCGCGTTTTCGTACCCTGCGCGGGCAGAAAAACCGCTTTGGCGCGGTCAATGAGCTAGGCGTTTTCGCCATGCTCGAACAGGGGCTGAAAGAGGTCAAAAACCCCAGCGCGATTTTTCTCTCGCGCAACGCCGAGCAGGCGCCGGGCAGCCTGGTGATGGTGGTGTGGGAGGGGACGCGGCCCATTCTGGTCGAAGTGCAGGCGCTGGTGGATGAATCTGCGCTGGGCAACCCGCGCCGGGTGGCGGTGGGCCTCGACCCCAACCGGCTGGCGATGCTGCTGGCGGTGCTCAATCGCCATGGCGGGCTGTTTACCGGCGATCAGGACGTGTTCCTGAACGTGGTGGGCGGGGTCAAGGTGCTCGAAACCAGCGCCGATTTAGCGGTACTGCTGGCGGTGGTGTCGAGCCTGCAAAACCGCGCGCTGCCAAGAGAGCTGGTGGTGTTTGGCGAGGTGGGGCTTTCCGGAGAGATTCGCCCGGTGCCCAGCGGCCAGGAGCGCATTGCCGAGGCCGCCAAGCACGGCTTTACCCGGGCGATTGTGCCCCGTGCCAATGCGCCCAAAACCTCGCCCAAGGGGATGACAGTAACCCCGGTCGACAAGCTTAGCGACGCGCTGGATGCGCTTTAACCTAACCCGGGCCACTCTGGCCCACGCTGGATGATAAACTGTACGCCTGATGGAAGCGCACCGTCTATTTTACCCGCACCACCTACTTGAACTGCCTAAGGAGAACTCCCCATGAGCGCCATCCGCCTGACCCAGTACAGCCACGGCGCCGGCTGCGGCTGCAAGATCGCCCCCGACGTGCTCGACGGCATCCTCGCCAAGGCGGGCCCGCCGGCGACAAGCGACAAGCTGGTGGTGGGTAACCAGGGGCGCGAAGACGCCTGCGTTTACGACCTGGACGACGGCCGCGGCATGATCGCCACCACGGACTTTTTCATGCCCATCGTCGACGATCCGTTCGACTTCGGCCGTATCGCTGCGACCAACGCCATCAGCGACGTTTACGCCATGGGCGGCGACCCGGTGATGGCGCTGGGGATTCTCGGCTGGCCGCTGGACACGCTCGGCGTCGACGTCGCCGGCGAGGTGATGGCGGGCGCGCAGGCGGTGTGCCGTGAGCACGGCGTAGCGCTTGCCGGCGGGCACTCGATCGATGCACCCGAGCCGATCTTTGGCCTGGCGGTCAACGGCCTGGTAGCGCTCGAGCAGCTAAAGCTCAACAGCGCCGCCAAGCCCGGTGACCTGCTGTTTTTGACCAAGCCTCTGGGCGTGGGAATGCTCACCACCGCCGAAAAGCGCGGCCTGCTGGCCGACGAACACCAAGGCCTTGCCCGCGACACCATGCTCGAGTCCAACCGCATCGGCGTGGCGATGGCCGAGCTTGCCGGCGTGCATGCGATGACCGACGTCACCGGTTTTGGCCTGGCCGGCCATTTGAGCGAAGTCTGCAGCGCCAGCGGCGTAGCCGCAACGCTTGATTTCAACCGCCTGCCGCGGCTGGAGGGCGCCGAAAACTACCGCCTGCAGGGCGCGATTCCCGGCGGCACGGTGCGCAACCGCGATGCTTTGGGCGATGCGCTTCCGGCGCTGGACGACGCCTACTGGCAGTGGCTGTGTGACCCCCAGACGTCGGGCGGGCTGCTGCTGGCCGTCGATCCCGCCAGCGCGGCAGACGTCGAGCGCATCGGCCGCGAAAACGGCCTCGAGCTCACGGCGTTTGGCACCTTAAAGGAGACAAGCGGCCCCGTATTGATCGAGGTGACCGGGTGAGTGGGGGCAGCGTTGCGCCCGAAGCCGCCCTGATTCGGCATGAGGTTCCGCTGATCGACGTGCGCGCGCCCGTCGAATTCGCCGACGGCGCGCTGCCCGGTGCGGTCAACCTGCCGCTAATGAACGATGACGAGCGCCATCAGGTCGGCATTGCTTACAAACAGCACGGCCAGGCGGCAGCTATTGCGCTGGGCGAAAAGCTGATCAGCGGTGAGGTTAAAGCGGCGCGAATCGCAGCCTGGCGCAGCTATCTTGCCCGGCATCCCCAGGCGCTGATTTATTGTTTTCGCGGCGGGCTGACGGGGTGCGCCAAGACGGTGTTGATCAACCGCCTGGAAAGCGGGGTGGACCTGGAAGGCTTTGCCAATCACAAGGGCTCGGCGTTTGGCCGCATGCCCGATCCGCCGCCGCCGCAAATCGACTTTGAGCACGCGCTGGCCAAACGGCTGATGGCGCTATCGGGCCCGCTGACGCTTGAAGACGAGTCGCGGCGCGTGGGCAGCGTTAACGTACCGCTGAGTTTTTGGCAGGCGATGGAGAAAGCCCCGCGAATTCGCGTGGAAATGTCGCTCGACTGGCGTCTGGCCCAGCTGCAGCAGGATTATATTATTGACCTTGAGCGCGCGCACTGCGCCCGCTTTGGCGAGGAAGAAGGCTGGTATCGCATGCGCGAACAGCTGGGCAACGCGCTGCTACGGCTGAAAAAACGCCTGGGTAGCGCGCGGTTGGCACGCCTCCAGCGGCTTCAGGCATTGGCCTTTGCCGCCCACGAACGCGGCGACCGCCAGGCCCACGAAGCCTGGCTCGCGCCGCTGTTGACCGAATATTACGACCCGCTTTATCGCCATCACCTCAAGCGCCATCAGGACGCCGGGTTACACGAGCTGCACGTGGGCGACTGGGACAGCTGCCTCGCCGCCGCCCGGCAGTGGCAGGCGCAGCAGCCGGTAGCCGGCAACGGCGGCGCCTAAGGCGCAGTTCTTAGCCACTGGCTGAGCAGGCGATCGAGCAGCGGCGCCAGCCGATCGAAACGCTCGGCGGAAGCGAGTATCTTTGCCGCGGGCTGGATAAAATCGTCGAGGCCGGCGGGCGGCGGCTGGTTTTCCAGCAGCGTCGCGACGCTTTCGCGGGTCACTTCCAGGTGACATAAAAGCCCGATGATGCGCCCGGCGTCCCAGGTAAACCCTTGCAGCGGCGCCGCGGCGCTGCCACCCAGCGCGGCGGCATCGTCCGGCAGACTGAACACCGTACGGTGCCACATAAAAGCGTCGAACTGCGCGGGCAAGTCAAAGGGCGCGCTATCGGCAAGCGTTAGCGTGTGAAAGCCGGTTTCGGGGAAGGTGCCGGCAGCGACCGTAGCGCCCAGCGCCTCGGCGATCAGGTGGGCGCCAAGGCCAATACCCAAAAGCGGCTTCTGGCCGTCCAGGTAGCGCTCGATGAGCTTTCTTTCCGCCCGCTGCCACCCGGGCGGCCGGGTGAGCAGCGCCTCATCGCCGTCGAGTACGATCAGCGCGTCGCTGTCGCCCGGGGGCGGCGCCAGTTCGCCGTCGTCCAGATAGAACACGGTGTAGCTGTGGCCCATGCTGGAAAGCCAGTCGGCAAGCCGCGCGGGGCCATGATAGGGGCCGTGCTGTAGCAGATGAATGTGCATGATACTCTCCTCACCAAACCACGTTTTACCCAATAATTGTCTTACTCGACACAGCTTCAGCCGGTGGTCGCGCTATCGGTAATAATAACGGCTGCCCTCGAGCGGCGTGGGGAACATACGTGGAAACACCGACCTAGGACAACAGTATGGCATCACAACCTCTTGGCTTTTACCAGCGTCTTCAGCAGCTTGCGCTGCCCCAGCAGCAGGCCTTCATGGCGGCGCTGTGCGAGCGCCAGCTGCCCAACTATGCGCTGTATGCGCAAACCACCGGCTACGGCGATACGCATACCCTGCAGACGGCATTGAGTTTGGTTTGGGAGCAGCTGAGCATACGCGGGGCGAGCATTGATTTTGCCCGGCAGGCGGAAAAGCTTGTCGAGTGCGAACCGCCCGCCGACGACGACAGCTTCGGCGCCCGCCGCGCGCTGGATACCGTGGTGTCGCTGTTTTCCCTGCTCGATACGCTGCGCGGCGAAGCGCCCGAGGCGGTGCTCGATGTCAGCCGCACCTCGCGCGCCGGGGTACGCGCCTTTATCGAGCTGACCGAAGGCGAAGAAGACGCCCAGCGGCTGGCGTTGCTGATCCGCGACCATCCGCTCACCGACGATGAAAACGACTTTCAGGATGCGGTGCTCGACGCCGTCTCACGGCCGCTCGACAAGGCGGCACTCAAGGAAGTCCGCCAGCTGGGTAAAAATGACGGCGTCAGCAACCTCGGCCTGTCGCTTGAATGATGGGCTAGATGCGGATGCCGGCGTTGAGCATGACCCCCGCGCCGCCAAACAGCAGCAGATCGGATTCGACGCGCCCCCAGCGCACGCCGACGGCCGGCAAAATAGCCGGAGCGATGCCGTAGTGGTTGAAGGGGATTTTATGCTTTTTGCTGCCTTTATAGCCGCGCAGCGCGCCTGCGGTGAGCTTGGCGCGAAACTCCACCTTGGGCGCGGGCTGCCAAAAGGGGAACTCGCGGCCGGCGTAGAAGTACCACAGCGGCTGGCTGAACGAGTTTTTTAGCCAGGCCGTGCCGGCCAGCCAGCGCGTAGGATTGTGCAGCTCGACGCCGATCAGGTTTTGATCTTCATCGTAGCCCGAGCTGCCGGAGAAGTGTCGCGTCATCAGGCTGGTTTGAACAAACGTATGGTCGTAGCGGAAAAAGTCACTGCCCAGCGCCGCTGAAGGTAGCGCCCCGCCGAGCAGCAGAGCCAGCAGCCAGCGCTGCGCACTGCGGCCTGAAAGCGCCGCAGGTAAAGACAAAAACAGGGAAATCATTCTAGAGTCGCATCTCGATGCCGCGTTCGGCCATGTAACGTTTGGCTTCGGGAATCGTGTATTCGCCGAAATGGAAAATACTTGCGGCCAGCACGCCGTCGGCGCCGCCCTTGATGACGCCGTCGACCAGGTGGTCAAGGTTGCCGACCCCGCCCGAGGCAATCACCGGAACGCCGACCGCCTCGGCAATGGCCTGGGTAAGGCCCAGATCAAAGCCGGCTTTGGTGCCGTCCTGATCCATGCTGGTGAGCAGCAGCTCGCCGGCGCCGTACCCGACCATTTTTTTCGCCCACTCCACCGCGTCCAGGCCGGTAGAGCGGCGTCCGCCGTGGGTGAAGATTTCCCAGCGCGGCGTTTCGTGCTCACTGGATACCTGCTTGGCGTCGAGGGCGACGACAATGCACTGGCTGCCAAAGCGCTCGGCGGCTTCGCGGACGAACTCCGGGTTAGTCACCGCCGCGGTGTTGATAGCGACTTTATCCGCGCCGACGTTGAGCATGGTGCGGATATCTTCGCAGCGGCGGATACCGCCGCCGACGGTCAGCGGAATAAACACTTCGCTGGCGATACGTCCGACCATATCGATCGTGGTATCGCGGCCTTCGTGGCTGGCGGTGATGTCCAGAAAGGTGATTTCGTCGGCGCCCTGCTGGTTATAGCGCTTGGCGATTTCGACCGGATCGCCGGCGTCGCGGATGCCGATAAAATTGACGCCTTTGACGACGCGTCCGGCATCGACGTCCAGGCAGGGAATAATGCGTTTGGCAAGGCTCATGCGTTGTCTCCGGTTAGCCGATCGCTGAGGCGTTGGGCCTCGGCCACGTCGAGGCTGCCTTCGTAAATCGCGCGGCCGGTAATGGCGCCCAGAATGCCGCTGTCGGCGACGTCGCACAGCGCGTGGATGTCATCGAGGCTGGTCACCCCGCCCGAGGCGATGACCGGCAGGCCGCCGTCGCGGGCGAGCGCTGCGGTCGCCTCGACGTTGACGCCCTGCATCATGCCGTCGCGGGCGATGTCGGTGTAAATGATCGACGACACGCCGTCGTGGGCAAAACGCTTGGCCAGCTCAGTGGCTTTAATCGTCGACGTTTCGGCCCAGCCGTCGGTGGCCACAAAGCCGTCGCGGGCATCGAGCCCGACGATCACGTGGCCGGGAAAGGCGCGGCACATCTCCCCCACAAACGCCGGCTCCTTGACCGCCTGGGTGCCGATGATGACGTAGGACACCCCGGTATTTAAATAGTGCTCGATGGTGTCGGCGTTGCGAATGCCGCCGCCGATCTGGATGGGCAGGTCCGGGTAGGCGCGGGCAATGGCTGTCACCGCCTCGCCGTTGACCGGCTGGCCGGCAAAAGCGCCGTTAAGGTCGACCAGGTGCAGGCGGCGGGCACCGGCCTCGACCCAGCGCGCGGCCATGGCGACGGGGTCGTCACCGTAGGACGTGGCGTCGTCCATGCGGCCCTGTTTCAGGCGCACGCACTGGCCGTCTTTAAGATCAATTGCGGGAATCACTAGCATGATGTTTTACCTTCTTGAGGTGCTCGGGCGCGGCACGTGGGCGAGCGGGGTCAAGGCGACCAGGTGACAAAGTTTTCCAGCAGCCGCAGGCCGGCGCGAGAGCTTTTTTCCGGATGAAACTGTACGGCAAAGGTCGACTCGTGACCAATGGCCACGTGGGCGTTGATGCGGCCGTACTGGGTGGTGCCAAAGACGTCGGACTCATGCGTTGCGTCGACGTAGTAGCTGTGCACAAAGTAGAAGTGCTCGTTGCGATCGATGCCTTCCCACAGCGGGTGCGGCTGGCGCTGATCCACGAGATTCCAGCCCATGTGCGGCACTTTCAGGCGCGCGCCGAGGTGGTCGCGCATGGCGTCGGGGAAGCGCTTGACCTCGCCCTCGAACGCTCCCAGGCAGGTAACGCCGCCGCTTTCTTCGCTGTGCTCCAAGAGCATTTGCTGGCCCACGCAAATGCCCAGCAGGGGCTTGCCCTGGCGAGTGAGAATATCGTCGACCAGCCCGCGCAGCTCGGTGCGCTCAAGTTCGCCGACGCAGTCGCGAATCGCTCCCTGGCCTGGCAGCACAAGGCGGGTGGCGCCAAGAATGCAGCGCGGATCGCGCGTGATGATGACGTTTTCATCGGTGACGTGCTCGAGCGCCTTGGCCACGGAATGCAGGTTACCCATGCCATAATCGATGACGGCAATAGTCATGCTGTGCTCCTTATAAGCAGCCTTTGGTCGACGGCATCTGGCCTGCCATGCGCGGGTCGTCGGCCATTGCCATGCGCAGCGCACGCCCGAACGCCTTGAAAATCGTTTCGGCCTGGTGGTGGACGTTGAAGCCCTTGAGATTGTCGATGTGCAGCGTTACCGCGGCGTGATTGACAAAGCCCTGGAAGAACTCCTGGAACAGCTGGGTATCGAGCGAGCCGACCGCGCTGCGGGTGAATTCAACATCCATGAACAGGCCCGAACGCCCGGAAAAATCGACTACCACGCGGGACAGCGCTTCATCCAGCGGCACATAGGCGTGGCCGTAGCGATAAATGCCGCGCTTGTCGCCGATGGCCTGGGCAAAGGCCTGGCCCAGGGTAATGCCAACGTCTTCCACCGTGTGGTGGTCGTCGATGTGGACATCGCCGACGGCGTGAATATCCAGATCGATCAGGCCGTGGCGGGCGATCTGATCGAGCATATGGTCCAGAAACGGCACCCCGGTTTCGCACTTGAGCTGGCCCGTGCCGTCGAGGTTAACGCTCACCTTGATCTGCGTTTCCTGGGTGTCACGGCTGACCGTGGCGATACGCGCTGACATGTTGCTTCTCCTGCGCCAAGGCGCACTTTGGGGATCGCCGGTGGCCACGCACCTGGCCTGCCTGTCGAATACGCAGGCCGGAATGCGCCAACCACCGGATGGGCAGGGCAGAGCCTGCAACAAAACCACCATTATAGTGAATTGGGCCGCCTATCGGCTACAATGCGCGAATAATGCCAGCCTGAAAGGTGACGACAAGCCATGCCGGTGACACTGCATCACGTTGACCAGAGCCGCTGGGAGCAAGACGCTCAAGCCCGGCGCGATCTGCTACGCATCTATCTCGACGCGCCCGCCGAGCGCATTGCGTTACCGTCGGCCGAGCCGTTTATTACACAGCATCTGCACGCCGGGCGCGGGTTTGCCTGCGCGCTATTCAACGCCCGGCTGCTGGGCGCGGTGGCGGTTGACCAGGCCGGCGACGGCACCTGGTGGCTGTCTGATTTGTGCGTACGCAAGACAACTCGCCGGCGCGGCGTCGGTACGCGCCTGATGACGCTGGTGGCTGAGCAGGCCAAGGCCGAGGGACGGGACTTGCGCGTGGCCACTGCGTCGCTATCGCTTGCCGACCAGATGCTGTTGGCAAGGCTTGGTTATCGTGCGGAAAACGACGGTAGCGTCGTCCTGGCTGCCCGGCCTGCCTCGCAGAAGGCCCCGCAAAAGAGAGATTTGCCATGAAGCAGATTCTGCGTATTTTACTCGCCGCCGTGGGGATTCTCGGCGTGGCGGCCGTCGCCGCCGTGGTGTACGTCACCACCTTTCTGGACCCCGAAGACTTCAAGCCGCGCTTGATTGAGGTCGTGGAGGAACACACCGGGCTGAATATCGAACTCGATGGCCCGCTGTCGTGGTCGTTTTATCCGCGTATCGGGGTCAGCGTAGAAAAGGCGCGCGCCTGGCTTGCCGAACAGGACGTCGAGGCGCCGGCGTTTGCCGCCGTTGACCGCGCCGAAGTTAGCGTTGCCTTTGCGCCGCTGCTGCGTGGAGAAATCGCCGTGGATGGCTTGACGCTCGACAGCATGCGCCTGAATTTGCGCCGCGATGAGCAGGGCCAAGGCAACTGGACGCCGCTTTTAGACCGCATGGCCGAGCGCAGCGAGAAAGCCGAAACCGTTCTGGCGCCGGCCAGCGCCGGCCCCAACGCTGATGCCGGCAGCCTGGATGTGGCGCTGAGTATCGCCAACGTTAAGGTCAAAGACGCTGATATCCGCTTTCGCGATGCGCTGAACAACACCTTCTGGCACGCCGAAGAGCTCAACGTCACCGGCAATAACGTCAACCCCGAGCGCTCTTTTCCGCTCAAGGCAATGTTTACCCTTAACCGCCACGACAGCCTGGACGGCCGGGTGCTGGAGCGCGCACCGGCGATCAGCAGCGAGGTTAACCTGGATACCCGCATCAAGCTGGCGCTGGATGAACACCGCTTCAGCCTGGAGACACCCAGCCTGACCACGCGCAGCCGTGCAAACCCCGACGATGAACCCCAGGAGCTGAGCCTTGAGGCCAGCAGTATTGAGGCGGGTTTGGACAGCAAACGGCTGTCCGTTAGCGACGGCGTGCTCAACGCCACCTTGCACCACCCCGATACCTGGGACGGTGGCCTGGCGCTGGCGCTCAAGTTTGCCCTGGAGAGCAACTGGGACGCGCAGACCGCCGCCGTTAACGATATCCAGCTCACCGGCCCCGATGGCCTGCGCGCCAGCGGCCGCCTGCGGCTGGAAAACTGGCTGAGCGACTTACACTATGAGGGGCAAATAACGCTGGCGGCGCTATCGCTAAGGCCGTGGCTTAAGCGTTTGGGCGCGACGCTGGATACGCGCAACCCCGGCGCCTTTTCCGACGTGGCGCTGACCAGCCCGATAGCAGGCAACGCCGAGCGTGTTCGTTTTTCACCGCTGTCGCTGGCGCTTGACGACACCACGCTGACCGGCGATCTGTCGGCGGCGTTCGATGCCACCTCGCTCGACTTTGACCTGAGCGGCGATACGCTCAACGTCGACCGCTACCTGCCCGCAGCCGAGCCCCGTCAGGCAAGCCTGATGCCGGTGCGCCAGGCGCTGGCGCAGGATCAGGATCAAAAGCCGACGCTGTTATCCCAGCCGCTGCTGGCAAAGCTTGAGCTGGACGGCGCGCTGTCGCTGGAATCGCTGACGCTTGGCGGATTGACGTTTGATACGCCCCGGCTGCGCCTTGAAGGGCGCGACGGCGTGCAGCGGCTCAGTGCCTTTGACGCCGGGTTCTACGACGGCGCGCTAAGCGCTACGGGCCGCGTCAACGCTCGCGAAACGCCGCTCGAATGGGCGCTTTCACCGCGCGTTGAAAAAGTCAAAATGGCGCCGCTGCTGGAGGCGCTGGGCGACAGGGAATCGTTGCTGAGCGGCCGACTTAACGCCATCGGCGAATTTACCACCCAGGGAAACACCCGCGCCGACCTGCTGCGCCGGCTTAACGGCAGCGCCAAGGCCGAGCTTAACGACGGTGCTATCAGCGGCGTTAACGTATCACAGAAAATGTGTGAAGCCGCCGCCGCGCTGGAAAGCCGCGAAACGAGCCGCGAGTGGCACGAAGACACCCGCTTTGAGCACGTGAGCGCCACCTTTGCGGTGCACGACGGCGTGGTGCGTAGCGACGATATGCTGGTGACGATTCCGGGGATCGATGTGCACGGCGAAGGCGAGTATGAGCTGGGGCGTAAGCAGTTTGATGCGCTGGCCCAGGCCCGGCTGGTTAACACCGCTGATGCCGCCTGCCGGGTGAATTCGCGGCTTGAGAAACTGGCGCTGCCGGTACGCTGCAAAGGCGATATCAGCGCGGATTCGAGCGAGTGGTGCAGCATTGACCGCGACGCCTTTAAAGACAACGTTAGCGAGCTGGTGGGCGATGAGGTCGGCGGGCGTATTGAAGAAAAGCTCGATGAACGGCTAGGCGAGGGGGCCACCAAGGAACTTCGCGACGGCCTGAAGCGGCTATTCAACTAAGTTTTTGGACGTTACTTATGGGTAAACATACGCAGGCGGCCATGCCTGCGCCGCGGCTTGAGCCTAGGCTTTTCCAGCAGCGTCTGCTGGGCTGGTTTGAACACCATGGCCGCCACGATCTGCCCTGGCAAATGTCGCGCACGCCGTACCGCGTGTGGGTGTCGGAAATCATGCTCCAGCAAACCCAGGTCGCCACCGTGATCGGCTATTTCGAGCGCTTTATGGCGCGCTTCCCCACGCTGGCAGCGCTGGCCGGCGCGGAGCAGGACGCAGTGCTGCACCTGTGGACGGGGCTTGGCTACTACGCCCGCGCGCGCAATCTGCATAAAGCCGCACAGGTAGTGGTGGCAGAGCACGGCGGCGAGCTGCCGCTGGCAAGCGTTGATGCCCTGACGGCGCTGCCGGGTATTGGCCGCTCAACCGCCGGGGCGATTATCGCCCAGAGCACCGGTCAGCGCGCGGTGATGCTGGACGGCAACGTCAAGCGCACGCTCACCCGGTTGCACGCCGTAGAGGGCTGGCCGGGTAGACCGCAGGTCGAGCGCAAGCTCTGGGCGCTTTCCGACTACTACACGCCCGACGCGGCGCTGGCTGATTACACCCAGGCGATGATGGACCTGGGCGCGACGCTGTGTAAGCGCGGCACGCCCGACTGCGCGCGCTGCCCGTTTGCTGATGTTTGCCTGGCCCACGCCCGCGGCGAAGAGCGGCGTTACCCCGAACCCAAACCGAGAAAAGCCGTGCCCACGCGCCACACGCTGATGCTGATGCTGCACGACGGCGCCGGCCACGTCTGGCTCGAGCTGCGCCCACCCAGCGGGCTTTGGGGCGGGCTCTGGAGCCTGCCCCAGTTTGATACCCAGCAGCAGCTCAACGACTGGCTCGAGACGTATGCGAAAGCGCCTGAACGTGAACCACCGCCGCCCGAATTTACCCACGTATTCAGCCATTTCCGGCTGCAGATTGCCCCGCAGCCGGCACGCTGCGACGGTCTGGGTGCGGTGCGCGAAGGCGGCGTCTGGTACAACGTTCACCAGCCGCCGGCGCTGGGGCTTGCCGCACCGGTCAAACGCCTGCTGACCGAACTGGCAGCGCAGCTGGCATAAGCGCCTATAAATGCACCTGTAGATAGTACGCCCGGTCACGCGTAGCCTGTGGTTAGTCGGTCAGATTATTTTTACGCTAAGGAGTCACTCATGAGCAACACGGTGTTCTGCCGTAAATATCAGCAAGATATGCAGGCGCTGCCGTTTCCGCCGCTACCCGGCGCCAAAGGCCAGGAGCTTCAGGCCAACGTCTCCAAGCAGGCGTGGGAAGAGTGGCAGGCGCTGCAAACGCGTCTGATCAACGAAAAGCACCTGAACATGCTCGAGCCCGACTCGCGCGCCTACCTGATGGAACAGATGGAGCGCTTTCTGGACAACCGAGAAACCGACCGTGCAGAAGGCTACGTACCGCCCGAAGCCTGAGCCGATAGCACCTGAGATAGCGCGTAACGGCGGGGGCGTAGAACATAAGCCGCGGAAACGAAAGGCAGAAACGAAAGAAAGTTTCACAAAGGTGTTGACGAAAAGCTGAAGTTTTAGTTTAATACGCACCGTTGGCAGCGGCCGGATAGCTCAGTTGGTAGAGCAGGGGATTGAAAATCCCCGTGTCGGCGGTTCGATTCCGTCTCCGGCCACCAACAGTTGGGGTATCGCCAAGTGGTAAGGCACCGGTTTTTGGTATCGGCATGCGCAGGTTCGAATCCTGCTACCCCAGCCATTGCCAACACGATTTCTTGTTGAACGCAGCGCTAAAGGCAAAAGCCCGAAGCCAGCGTTCATTTCTCAAGAAACGCAGCGCCGACATAGCTCAGTTGGTAGAGCAACTGACTTGTAATCAGTAGGTCCCGGGTTCGACTCCTGGTGTCGGCACCAGCGTTAGAGAACAGTAAAAAGCCGCCCTTCGGGGCGGCTTTTTTTGTGCCTGGCCGTTGGCCAAAACGTTGGCCTCTACGCCTATAGTGCAAGGCGGCGGGGGTTCCCTGTGTCGTGCATATCTTCTACGTTGTCTTTTGTGATCATAAAAAAACGATGCTGATGGCCGTTTAGCCGGTGGAAATTGCTTTTTCGCTTTGACGTTTCCGCCCATCCCGATCTGACTCTCATCATAACAAGCGCATCACCACGGGCTCATCACCACCAGCTCATCACCATAAAAAGGATGAATGGCATGGTAGAGACAACTACAACGCCGCAGCAGGCCGACCCGCCGCCGGTGGCCTCGCTGTCGTTTCGTTTTGGCGCGTTCGGTGCTGCCGTTCCGCTGGTGTTTTTCGTTATCTGGGCCATCACCACCAGTATGCTGGGGCTCTCCTCGGAGATTGGCCTGGTGATGGGGGCGCTGTTCGGTATCACCCTGGGGCTGTTTTGCTGCGCTAGCCGCTGGTCGGACTACGCCAACGGGCTGTTTGAAGGCATGACCCAGCCGGTGGGCGTGGTGGCAATTGTGGCCTGGTTTTTTGCCGGCATGTTCGCCCAGGTGCTGCAGGTCGGTGGCCTGGTCGAAGGGCTGGTATGGCTCGGCGGCGAGTCCAACGTCACCGGCGGGCTGTTTGTGGCCATGACGTTTGTGCTCGCGGGGATATTTTCTACCGCGGTGGGCACCGGCTACGGCACCACGGTGGCTTTTTGCACCCTGATGTACCCGGCCGGCGTGGTAGTGGGCAGCGACCCGACCATGCTGTTTGCAGCGATTCTGTCGGGGGCAATTTTCGGCGATAACCTCGCACCGGTGTCGGATACCACTATCGTTTCGGCGACCACCCAGGGGGCCGACGTGCCCGGGGTAGTGCGCAGTCGCTTTAAATATTCCATCGGCGCGGCGATTCCGACCGCTATCCTGTTTGCCGTCTTCGGTGGCGGAGGCGATGCAAGCTTTGCCGACCCCGCAGCGCTTGAGGCGATGATGAGCTCCACCGATCCGATGGGGCTTTTGATGCTCGCGCCTTTTGCGCTGGTGCTGGTGCTGGCGCTTACCGGCCAGCACCTGCTGACCTCGCTCACCTGGGGCATCATTGCCTCAGTGCCGGCTATTCTGATCGCCGGCACCGGCACGCTGGGCGACATTATCGGCTTTGATGCCAGCGCCGATACGGTCATGACCGGCGCGCTGGTGCAGGGGGTGAAAGGCTACGTCAACATGGCGATTCTGATCCTGCTCATTGTGGCGGCGGCCTACCTGCTCAAGCTGGGCGGCACCATGGAAGTGATTACCGGCAAGCTTATGGGCTGGATCAAAGACTCTGTGCGCCGGGCGGAGCTTGCCATCTGGGGCATTGTGGCGCTGCTGAACACCGCCATTACCATCAATACCGCCGCTGAAATTGCCGCCGCGCCCTTCGTCCGCGAGCTGGGCGAGCGCTACCGCATTCACCGCTACCGTCGCGCCAACATGCTCGATGCTGTCACCTCGGCGCTGGGCTATATTTTCCCCTGGGGCGCGCCGGTGCTGTTGGGCTGGTCGACTATTCAGCTGATGCAGGAAACCTACGGTTGGCTGCCAAGCGTGGCGCCCACTGAAGTCTTTCCGTTCGTGTTCCAGGGCTGGCTGCTGGTAGCGATCATGCTGGTGTCGGCGTATACCGGCTGGGGGCGCCGCTATGAAGGTCCCAACGGCGAAGAGCTCAAACATCCGCCCGAAATTTCCACAGCGTCTTCGCATCAGGAAGACAAGCGCGAGGCAGACTCGGTATGACTCAGGCATTCCAGACGCAGCTGAAACACCAGCTCGACACGCTCCACGAAGAGGGCCTTTACAAGCACGAGCGCGAACTAATGTCGCCCCAGCGGGCGCGCGTTCGCGTAGTCCAGGGCGAGGTGATCAATTTCTGCGCCAACAACTATCTTGGCCTGGCCGACGATCCGGCGCTGATCAAGGCCGCCGAGCGCGGGCTGCGCGAGCAGGGGCTGGGTATGGCCTCGGTGCGCTTTATTTGTGGCACCCACGCCGAGCACCGCCGGCTGGAAAACCGCTTGGCGGATTTTCTGGGCATGGACGAGGCGATTCTGTATTCGTCCTGCTTTGACGCCAACGGCGGGCTTTTTGAGCCGCTGCTCGGCCCCGACGACGCGGTTATCTCCGACGCGCTCAACCACGCCTCGATCATCGACGGTATTCGCCTGTGCAAGGCCAAGCGCTACCGCTACGCCAACAACGACATGGCCGAGCTCGAAGCCCGCCTGCAGGAGGCCGACGCCGCGGGTGCGCGCTTCAAGATGATTGCCACCGACGGCGTGTTCTCGATGGACGGCGTGGTCGCCAACCTCACCGGTATCTGCGATCTGGCGGAAAAATACGACGCCATGGTGATGGTCGACGACTGCCACGCCACCGGCTTTATGGGTGAAGGCGGGCGCGGCACCCACGAATACCACGACGTGATCAAGCGCGTGGATATCATTACCACTACGCTTGGCAAGGCGCTGGGCGGCGCGTCGGGCGGGGTGACCGCCGCGCGCGGCGCCGTCGTTGAATGGCTGCGCCAGCGCTCGCGCCCGTACCTATTCTCCAACGCCCTGGCGCCGCCGATCGTAGCGGCAAGCCTTGAAGTGCTCGACATGGTCGAGCAGGGCGAATCGCTGCGCCGCCAGCTGTGGGACAACGTCGCCCGCTTTCGTCAGGGGCTCGAGCAGGCCGGCTTTACCCTGGCCGGCGCCGATCACCCGATTATTCCAGTAATGCTGGGCGATGCGCGGCTGGCGTCCACCTTTGCCGAGCGCCTGCTGGCCGAGGGCATCTACGTGATCGGCTTTTCCTACCCGGTGGTGCCCAGGGGGCAGGCGCGGATTCGCACCCAGATGTCGGCCGCTCACACCACCGAGCAGATCGACACCGCCCTTGAGGCGTTTACCCGTATCGGCCGCGAGCTGGAGGTGATCTCATGAAGGCCCTTGCCAAAAGTCACGCCAAGCCCGGCATCTGGATGATCGACGCCCCGGTGCCCGACCCCGGCTATAACGACGTGCTGATCAAGATTCGCCGTACCTCGATCTGCGGCACCGACCTGCATATTTATCAGTGGGACGAATGGGCGCAGAAAACCGTGCCGGTACCGATGATTACCGGGCACGAATACAGCGGCGAAATCGTCGAACTGGGCAAGGGCGTGGAAGGCTTTGCCGTGGGCGACCGCGTCTCGGGCGAAGGTCACGTCACCTGCGGCTACTGCCGCAACTGTCGCGCCGGCCTGCGTCACCTGTGCCGCAACAGCATCGGGGTCGGGGTAAACCGCCAGGGCGCGTTTGCCGAATACATGACGCTGCCGGCGTACAACCTGTTCAAGCTGCCCGATGAAGTGTCGTTTGATCTGGCCGCCATTTTCGACCCCTTCGGCAACGCCGTGCACACCGCGCTGGCGTTTGATCTGGTGGGCGAAGACGTACTGATTACCGGCGCCGGCCCTATCGGCATCATGGCCGCGGCGGTGGCTCGCCACGTGGGCGCCCGCTATATCGTGATTACCGACGTCAACGACGAGCGTCTGGAAATTGCCCGGCAAATGGGTGTAACCCGCGGCGTCAACGTGGGGCGCGAGTCGCTTGCCGACGTCATGGCCGAGCTGGATATGTCCGAAGGCTTTGACGTGGCGCTGGAAATGTCCGGCGTGGCATCGGCGATCAACGAGATGCTCGAGGCGATCAACCACGGTGGCAAGGTCGCCATGCTGGGGATTCCGCCGGGCGAAATGCCCATCGACTGGAGCCGCGTGATCTTCAAGGGGCTGACCATTCGCGGCATCTACGGCCGGGAAATGTTCGAAACCTGGTACAAGATGGCCAGCCTGATCCAGTCGGGGCTGAATCTGGAGCCGATTATTACCCACCATTTTGCCGCCGACGATTTTGAAAAAGCGTTTGCGCTGATGGAAGAGGGCAGTTCGGGCAAGGTTGTGCTTAACTGGGATTAGACAGACGTTGGGACTAGGCAACAGTCGGCATAAACCGCCGAGGTGTTTTGCGCCGCGGCGGTTTATTGGTCATGCTGAAGGGTCAATGTCCATGTTGCCATTCAACTCCCAGGAATACGCCCATGCTGACCTTTGTTCTCGCCGCTGCGACCGCTGTTTTGCTGGCCGTCTCGACGCTTGGGCGACTCTCCGTTCACCAGTGGTGGGCGCGCCTGTGCGAGTTTCCCCGGCTGCAAATTGCCAGCCTGGCCTTTCTCTGCCTGGTGCTTTCATTGTTTACCGCGCCGGGCTGGCGGCTGTGGCTGGTGCTGGCCAATGCGCTGGTGATTGCCGTGCAGCTGCGGCGCATTCTGCCCTATACCCGGCTGATGCCGATCAAGGTCAAACGTACCGGAGACGGCGGCGATAAGCAGCGCTGCGTGGCGCTGCTGGTGGCCAACGTGCTGACCCCCAACCGCGACGCGCCGAAACTGATCGAGCAGATAAAAGCCCATCAGCCCGACGTGGTGCTGACCCTTGAAAGCGACAGCTGGTGGCAAAGCCAGCTCGACCCGGTGCTTGAGGAAGGCTGGCCGCACAGCGTGAAAGTACCGCTAGACAACCTCTACGGCATGCACCTGTATTCGCGGCTGCCGCTGGAGGACGCCGCGGTCAAGTGGCTGATACAGGACGATATTCCTTCCATCCACGCCTGGCTGCGGCTGCCCGGCGGCGAGCGCGTACGTTTTTATGCGCTGCATCCGCGCCCGCCGGCGCCCGGCGAAAGCGAAACCTCGCTCTGGCGCGACGGCGAGCTTTTGCTGGTCGGGCAGATGATTGACGAAGCCCCGCAGCCCACGCTGGCGGCGGGGGATCTCAACGACGTGGCCTGGTCGCGCTCTACGCGGATGTTCTGTCGCGTCAGCCATATGCTGGACCCGCGCCGTGGTCGCGGCATGTTCAGCACCTTCCACGCCAAGTATCCGTTTTTGCGCTGGCCGCTGGATCATATTTTTGTCAGCGAGCATTTTACCCTGACCCACATGCAGCGGCTTGAAAGCATTGGCTCGGATCACTTTCCGTTCATGGCCACGCTGTGCCTGCAGCCGTTGCGCAAAGACGAGCACGACGCCCCCGAGGCCGACGCCGAAGATCGCGAGCACGCCGCCAAGACTATCGATGAGGCCAAGCGGCAGCGCCAGGGGGCATGATTATGATTAAGCGCCGACTTTAATGCACCGCCGAGGCGTCGGGAAGCGGCAGCGTTCCGTTCAGCTGGCGCGCTGTAAAAATCGTGCGAAAGCGCGTGGGATCATGGGGCGTCAGGTCGTGCGCCGGCGGGTTGACGTACACCACCAGCAGGCGCGAAAGCCAGTAGCGTAGCGCCGTCATGCTCAGCATGGTGGGCCACAGGCTGCGCTCGGCGGCGGTCAGCGGGCGGCGCGTCTGGTAGGCATCCAGCAGGGCGTCGTGGCGCTGCGGATCGATGCCGCCGTCTTCATCGGTGGCCCAGTCGTTGATGGCAATGGCGACGTCAAACAGCAAGTCGCCGGTGCAGCCGTTGTAGAAATCAATCAGGCCGCCCAGCCGGTCGCCCTCAAACAGGGTGTTATCGCGGAATAAATCGCCGTGCAGCGCGCCCTGGGGCAGCTCGCCGTGGGCGGCGAACTCGCCTTCGAACTCGTCCACGGCGTTTTTCATCAGCGTTTGGTCAGCGTGGCTTAAAAAGCCCAGCACTTTGTGGTGCATGGCCTGCAGCCAACTCAAATCGCGCGGGTTGGGGCGGTTGCCGGTAAAGTTCTGCGATACCGTATGCAGGCGGCCCAGCGTATCGCCCAGCACGCGGCACTGCTCAAGGTTTGGCGCTTCGGGGTGGCGGCCGGGCAGGCGCGGAAACAGCAGCGCCGGCTTGTCGGCCAGCCGCTGGAGCGCCACGCCGTTACGGTCGTGTACCGGGCCGGGCACGGGCAGACGGTGCTCGTCGAGGTAATCGAGCAGATCGACAAAAAACGGCAGCTCTTCCTGCTCGCCCTGCTCAAACAGCGTGAGTACTAGCTCACAGCGGTCGGTGGTAACAAAAAACGTCGAGTTTTCCGTACCGCCGGCGACGCCCTGCAAAGACACAAAGCGGCCAACGTCAAAGGACTCTAAAAACGTAGCGACCTGCGCGTCGCCAAGCGGGGTAAATACAGCCATGAGAATCTCGCTCAGGTTGCGAAGCCCAACATTATAGCGGCTTGACGCGTGACTTGGCAGCGTCGTGCCGGTACATATTGTGCGTGTTCAACGGTGGGCGGGGGAATGTCGTGCTAGCGGCTCGCCGGGTTGGCGGCACAACGCGTATTATAGCCCGCATCATCTTTTGGCACTTATCTTTTACACAGGAATACTGGCTATGGCTCGCGCCCCGATCATTTTAGTCGACGGCTCTTCCTATCTGTACCGGGCGTTTCATGCGTTGCCGCCGCTGACCACGTCAAAGGGCCAGCCCACCGGCGCGGTCAAGGGCGTATTGAACATGCTCAAGCGTCTGCTCAAGGACTACCCCGAAAGCCCCATGGCGGTGGTGTTTGACGCGCCGGGCAAAACCTTCCGCGACGAGCTGTACAGCGAATACAAGGCCCAGCGCCCGCCGATGCCCGACGACCTTAGAGGCCAGATAAAACCGCTGCACGAATGTGTCAGAGCGCTGGGGCTGCCGCTTTTGTGCATTGAAGGGGTCGAGGCCGACGACGTCATCGGCACGCTGGCCCGCCACGCCACCGAGGCCGGGCGCGATGCGCTTATTTCCACCGGTGATAAAGACATGGCGCAGCTGGTCAACGCCCACGTCACCATGGTCAACACCATGAGCAACGAGGTCCTCGACGAGGCCGGCGTCGAGGATAAATTCGGCCTGCCGCCGGCGCTGATCATCGACTACCTGGCGCTGATGGGCGACAAGGTCGACAACATTCCCGGCGTGCCCGGCGTGGGGCAAAAAACCGCCGTGGGGCTGCTGCAGGGTATGAACGGCGGGCTGGATATCATCTACGCCGATCTGGAACGTGTGACCACGCTTGGCTTTCGCGGCGCCAAAACGCTGCCCAGAAAGCTTGAGGAACACCGCGATCAGGCGTATCTGTCCTACACGCTTGCCACCATCAAGACCGACTGCGAACTGCCGGCGGGGCTCGGGGATCTGGACATTGCCCACCCCGATCGCGAGGCGCTGGTCGGGCTTTACCGCGAGCTTGAGTTCAAGCGCGAGCTAAGCGAGCTGCTGGAAGGTCGGGACGAGGGCGTAGACGACGTCGCCGGCGGCAGCCCCGCGCCGGAAAACGCCGATGACGGCAAAAGCGAGGCCGAAGCCGACGATGACGAATCGCCACCGGCACCCAGCCAGCGCCGTGACGTGGTGATTACCACTCAGCCAGAGCTCGACCACTGGCTTGAGAGGCTGGGAAAGGCCGAGCGCTTCTGCTTTGATCTGGAAACCACCAGCCTGAATTACATGGAAGCGGAGATCGTCGGCGTGGGGCTTTCGCTCGAGGCCGGCGAAGCCGCCTATATCCCGCTCGCCCACGACTACCTAGACGCTCCCGAGCAGCTCGATCGCCGCGCAGTGCTCAAGGCGCTCACACCGCTGTGGGAAGATACCCGCAAGACCAAGATCGGCCAGAATCTCAAGTACGATATTTCCGTGCTGGCCAACTACGCCATTGTCGTCGCGCCGCCGCTGGCCGACACCATGCTGGCCTCCTACGTGCTCAACTCCACGGCCACGCGCCACGACATGGATTCGCTGGCGCTCAAGTATCTGGGCGAAACCACCACGTCGTTTCAGGACGTGGCGGGCAAGGGCGCCAAGCAGCTGACCTTCAATCAGGTCGCGCTTGAGCAGGCCGTGCCCTACGCCTGCGAAGACGTGGATATTACCCTGCGCCTGTTCGACACCTTAACGCCCCAGCTAGACGCCGAAGGGCGGCTTGCCGAAGTACTTGAGGCTCTCGAGCTGCCGCTGATTCCGGTGCTTTCGCGCATGGAGCGTACCGGCGTATCGCTGGACGTTGGGCGCCTGCACGCCCAGAGTCGCGAGCTTGAAACGCGCATCCACGAGCTGGAACAAAAGGCCTTTGCGCTGGCCGGGCGCGAGTTCAACCTGAGCTCGCCCAAGCAGCTGGGCGAGATTCTGTTCGAGGAACAGAAAATCCCCGTGCTCAAGAAAACCCCCAAGGGTGCGCCGTCCACCGCCGAAGCCGTGCTTGAAGAGCTGGCGCTGGACTACCCGCTGCCCAAGGTCATCATTCAGCACCGCGGGCTTTCCAAGCTGAAATCCACCTACACCGACAAACTTCCACGGCTGGTGAACAAAGCCACCGGGCGGGTGCACACCAGCTACCACCAGGCGGTGACCGCCACCGGGCGGCTGTCGTCGTCGGACCCCAACCTGCAGAACATTCCCATCCGCACCGAAGAAGGGCGCAAGATTCGTCAGGCGTTTACCGCGCGCCCGGGCTACTGCATCGTCGCCGCCGACTATTCGCAGATCGAGCTGCGCATCATGGCGCACCTGTCGGAAGACGCCGGCCTGCTCAAGGCCTTCGCCGAAGGCCGCGATATCCACGCCGCCACCGCGTCTGAGGTGTTCGGCACCGCGCTGGAAAACGTCACCACCGAGCAGCGCCGCAGCGCCAAGGCCATCAACTTCGGGCTGATCTACGGCATGAGCGCCTGGGGGCTTTCCCGCCAGCTGCATATCGAGCGCAATCAGGCGCAAACCTACATCGACCGATACTTTGACCGCTACCCCGGTGTGGCCCGCTACATGGAACGCATCCGCGCCCAGGCCGCCGAAGACGGCTTTGTCGAAACCGTCGCCGGTCGTCGGCTCTACCTGCCCGAGATCAATGCCCAGAATCGCAACCGCCGCCAGGGCGCCGAGCGCACCGCGATCAACGCGCCCATGCAAGGCACCGCGGCGGACATCATCAAACAAGCGATGATCGACGTCGATGCCTGGCTGCAGGAAGGCGAATTCGACGCGCTAATGGTGATGCAGGTGCACGACGAACTGGTGTTTGAAGTCGCCGAAGATCAGGTAGACGCCTTCAAGGAAGAAGTGAAAAAACGCATGCAGAACGCCGCCAAGTTAAGCGTCGCGCTAACGGTCGAAGCCGAAAGCGGTAGCCACTGGGATGAAGCGCATTAAGCAGGAGGGCCGGTTGACAGCACATGCTGCTGTAGGAGGCCGGCTCCGCCGGGCGAGGGCGCCTATGGCGTGCTCACCCCAGCACCTGAGGATTCAGCTGCCACACCGAATAGTTGAGCGCCGCGGCGAAGTTGATCCACAGCAGGTAGGGGACAAGCAGGGCAGCGGCCAGCCAGCCCAACAGCCCGAGTGCCTGTTTCCGTTGTGAGAATGGTGGCATAACGTACTCCGGTTGTGGCTTATCAATAACCCCAGCTGCTTTCACGAAGGCGGCTGCGTATAAAGTGTTTCCAGTTACTCCGGCGGCTCCCGCCCGGCATCGGTAAGCGTACGCGGCCGATAGGTGAACTTGGGTGCTTCCCAGCGCCGCCAGACGCTGGGGTCCACCGTTACGTTGACGGCCGGTTTCCCGTTCAGCCCTCTGGCGAGGCATCTGACGTATCGACCCTCTCCCGGGTGCGTGATTTGACGGAACAGCGCATAGGCACCGTGCAAAAACTCGTCGTAGGAATCCCGGGGCCGGGTCTGCCACGCATCGCCAGCGGCGTTGAAGGCATCCAGCTTTAACCCGGCGCTGGACGCCTTTTCGATCATCCACTGCAGGGGAATATCGGCCAGTGCGTCCCCATCGCCATAGCCGCCCCCTACGTTAGCGTGCGCACCGATGAACCAGCGCTGCTCAATGCCCCGGTTGGGGGCTTTCTTCAGCCTGTCTTCATTTACCCACAGGGAGACATCGTAGGCAGCACGGTGCTCATCCAGCGCCACTGCGTGGTAGGCGTGATTCACCGCGCCGGAGAGTTCGGTGTCGCGCCACGAATACTTGCTATGCTCCGAGAGATTCGTTCCCGGCACGCCCAGTGCCCCGACGGTATCCCATACGCCAATGAAGTGAACCCTCGGCGTCCGGCTGTAGCTGCGCCTGAAGGCTTCGCATTCCTCACCCTCCGGCGTCAGGTTCTTGTCTCGGTAGAGGTGCTCGGCCTTATCCAGCAGGCCGGGCATCACGATGCGCAGAAGCCCGCATTTCTGGATGAGGCCGACAAGGCTTCTGGCCGTATAGGCACCGCGGCTGAAGCCAAACAGCCAGATCTCGTCGCCGTCGGTATAGCGTTTCGCGAGCCACTCGTAGCCTTCCAGCAGGTTCTTGCTTAGCCCGTAGCCGAAGATGCCGCCCATGAAACTTGCCAGATTTCCACTGCCCACGCCCGGGTGGTAGAAAAACCGCTGTTTCACATTGCCATCGTATTCATGGACACGCTGCGCGATACGGAAGACATTCGTCTGGCTTTCCGGATCGTCCCAGGTGCCGTCGAAGAATAAAATCAAACGCTGCTGGGTCATGGGCCACCTGGGTTTCATCGTCCGGCGGACAACAGCTTAAATATATACGCAGATCTATCCGGCCGTAAAAGGATTTGGCGGCGGTCAGGTCGAACGTTTCCTTGACGAAAGGCCGGTCGGGGTCATCGCAGTGGGTGATAACGCCGCGCTGACTTAAGTGGTATAGCGGCGTAGGTGCGTCGTCTTCTACCCTCGTTAGCCGACGTACTTTAGCTAATGCACTTTAGCTAACGAATAACGAAAAAGAGCCACGGATAACAACAAGAGGTTGCCCATGCACCGTTCTGATCCCATGCCGTTCACGCGGCTTTCCCAAGGCATACTGGCCGGCGCATTGCTGTTTTCATCAACGCTTGCTGCCTCCACTGCCGTCGCCCAGGAAGCCATTCTTGAGGGCGAGCGCTTCCACCCGCAAGAAAGTACGCGGGGTATGGTTTCCACCAGCCATACGCTGGCCTCACAGGTCTCCCGGGACGTGCTGGCGGGCGGCGGCAACGCCGTGGACGCCGCGGTAACGGCGGGCTTTGCGCTGGCCGTGACCCAGCCGCGCTCGGGCAACATCGGCGGCGGCGGCTTCATGCTGATTTCTGACGAAGACAGCGGCGAGGTCATCGCCATCGACTACCGCGAGACCGCCCCCGCTTCTGCCACCGAGACCATGTTCCAGGATGAAGAGGGCGACGCCGTCACCGAGCGCTCGCGCTATACGCACCTGGCCTCCGGCGTGCCGGGCACCGTGGCCGGGCTTGCGCTGGCGCTGGAGGAATACGGCACCATGAGCCTTGAAGAAGCGCTGGCCCCGGCCATTCGCCTGGCCGAAGAAGGCTTTGCCGTGCCGCCGCGCTTTGTTAAAGGCTTGAACGACACCCGCGAGCGCTTCGAGCCGTGGGATTCCAGCATGGCCAAGTTCTTCAAGGAGGACGGCTCTGCCTACCGGGCCGGCGAGATATTTCGTCAGCCGGAGCTGGCCGCCACGCTCAAGCGCATCGCCGAGAACGGCGCTCAGGAATTCTACGAGGGCAAAACGGCCCGCCTGCTGGTGGCAGAAATGGACAAGCACGGCGGCCTGATGACGCTGGACGACATGACCGGCTACGCGCCGGTGATTCGCGAGCCCAGCCACGGCACCTACCGTGGCCACGATATCTACGCCATGAGCCCGCCCTCGTCGGGCGGTGTGCACATCGTGCAAATGCTCAACGTGCTTGAAGACTTTCCCATCGGCGATATGGGCTTTGGCGCCGCCGATACCATGCACGTCATGGCCGAGGCGATGAAGCGTGCCTACGCCGACCGCTCCGACTACCTGGGTGATACCGACTTCGTCGAGGTGCCGCTTGGTGGCCTGACGTCCGCTGCCTATGCCGACGAGCTGCGCGAGCAGATCAGCATGGACCGGGCCACGCCCAGCGAAGATATCAGCGCGGGCAACCCCACGGCGTATGAATCCAACGAGACCACGCACTTCTCCGTAGTGGACGATGGCGGGCTTGCGGTCTCCAACACCTATACCATCAACTTCAGCTACGGCTCGGGGATCGTGGTGGAAGGCGCGGGCTTTCTGCTCAACAACGAAATGGACGACTTCTCCGCCAAGCCCGGCGTGCCCAACGCCTACGGCCTGATCGGCGGCGAGGCCAACAAGGTCGAACCCGGCAAGCGCATGCTGTCGTCGATGACGCCGACCATCGTCAAGAAGGACGGCAAGAATTTCCTGATCACCGGCAGCCCCGGCGGCTCGCGCATTATCACCACCACGCTGCAGGTGCTGATGAACGTCATTGACCACGATATGAACATCCAGTCGGCGGTCAGCGCCCCGCGCATGCACCACCAGTGGCTGCCCGATGAAATTCGCGTCGAGGCGGGGTTCAGCCCGGACACCCTAAAACTGCTGGAAGAGCGCGGCCACACCATTAGCCAAGAGGCCGCTATGGGCGCCGCCCAGTCCATCGTCATCGAGGACGGTGTCTTCTACGGCGGCGCTGACCCCAGGCGCTCCACCTCATCGGCGATCGGCCTCTAAGCCGGCCGTTACGCTTCTTGAATGGCCGCCCGTTGGCGGCCGTTTGCTCAGGCGAATGCCGGGCAAACCTTAATCCAGCTGGTCATCAAGCTCACTTTCAAGCTGGGCAGCCGTTTCGTTATGCATCTTTTGCTTGTTGCATTCGCCGGGTATCAGGCGTCGGGCAGGTTTAGCGCTTTTTGCGCGGCAGGCCAGGCGGGCTCGCCGCTGCGGGTGGTGACTCCGTCAAGAAACTCTTTTACCTGGGCGGGGTTCTCACGCAGCCACGTCAGCGCGACGTCTTTGGCGCTGCGATCCTCATAGCTGAAGCCGCTGATCATCGCGCTTTGCTGGTCGGCGCTGAATACCAGCTGCTTGAGTAGGCGCGTGGCGTTGGGGTTGTTGTCGACGAATTCCGGGGTGGTCAGCGTGCGTACGTCGCTGCGGCCGCCGTCGGGGCCCCAGGCGTCTTCGGGGTCATCGAGAAAATGGATGTCGTATTCAATGCTGGCCCAGTGCGGTGTCCAGGCGTAGAAAACGATCCATTCGTCGCGGTTCATCGCCGCCTTGGCCTGACTAAACATGCCCGAGGCCGAGGTTTCCGAGAGGTCCCACTCGTCCAGACAGTAGGTACCGTTGTCCTGCATGTCCGCGAGCAGGTCGCTGGTGCCCGAGCCGATTTCGATGGAGTATATCGTGCCGCCGGCCTTTTCCTGCAGGTCTTTGCTGCACAGGTCCTTGCCCGAGGTAATGCCCGCGTCATAAACGTAGTCGGGTACCACAAAGCCCAGGCGGGCGCCGTCAACGTTGGTGCCCAGGTCGACCAGCTGGTTTTTGCCCTGGGTCGCGGTGTCGTACATGCCCTGTTGGGCAGGCAGCCAGGCGGCCAGGTAGGCGTCGAGCTCGTTTTCACCCAGCGCCTGATAGGCGATGGTCGCGCCGATTTCCTGCTGGGTCGGCGTGTAGCCAATGGCTTCAAACAGCGTAGCGGCAAGCTGGCTCTTGACGGTAACGCCGGGCCAGGGCGGCACGGCAAAACGCACGGCGGCGGGTTCTTCGGCAGCGCTGGCGGTGCTAACGGCAAGCGGTGCGGCAAAGAGTGAGGCGCCAAGGACACAGGCGCCAAGGCTTCCAAGACCCGCGTTTTTACGCAGGGCGGTGTGATGCGATAGGCGTAAGCATGATTTCATCCAGGTTCCTTTCAGTTGCTGCGGTACGCACGACCTTAGCGCCGTGGGTGCCAAACCACAACGTAAAACGGCCCGCCTGAAGAGGCGGGCCGTTGAGCGGAAAACGTGCGGTTAGCGCGTTTGCCTAGCGCCAGCCGACGCGGTCAAAAATGCGTACCGCTTCGGGGTTGTTTTCCCCCAGCACGCTGACGTTGACGTCGTCTTTTTTGAAGTTGCCCCAGGACTCAAGTACCGGGTCTTTTTGCATACCGGCGACTACGGGGAACTCGTTATTGCCCGAAGCGAAGATTTCCTGCGCGGTATCGGAGGACAGGAACTCGAGGAAACGCACCGCGTTGTCGTGGTTGGGGGCGTTTGTCACGACGCCGGCACCGCCGACGTTGACGTGGGTGCCGCGACCGTCCTGGTTGGGAAAGATAATCCCTACCTTGCGCGCCGCTTCGCGCTTGCCATCGTCGTCAGATTTCAGCAGGCGCACGTAGTAATAATGGTTGGCAACGGCCAGGTCGCACTCGCCGCTGGCAACGCCGAGGATCTGGTCGGTATCGCCGCCTTCGGGGTCGCGGGCCATGTTATCGACCACGCCTTGCGCCCAGGCTTCGGCGTCGTCTTCGCCGTGCTCGGCGATTAACGAGGCCAGCAGCGACTGGTTGTAAATGTTGTTCGACGAACGGATGCAAAGCTCGCCTTCAAACTCGGGGTCGGCAAGATCTTCGTAGCTCGAGATACGGCTGGGGTCGAAGTTTTCGCGGTTGTAGAGAATTGCCCGCGCGCGCTGGCTAAAGCCGAACCACAGGCCGTCGGGGTGGCGCATGGCGTCCGGCAGGCGCTCGTTGAGCACGTCAGAGTCAACGCTCTGGAAAATGCCTTCGTCCTCGGCGCGCCACAGGCGGCCGGCGTCAACGGTCATCATTACGTCGGCGGGGCTGGCCACGCCTTCGCGCTGAATACGCTCGATGAGCTGGTCGGAATCGCCTTCAAGCACGTTGACGTCGATGCCGGTTGCCTCGGTGAACGCCTCATACAAGGTGTCATCGGAGTCGTAATGGCGCGCCGAGTACAGGTTGATTTCGTCGGCCAGCGTTGATGTGGCAAAGGCGCTGCCCGCCAGAACGGCGGCCATGGAGACGGCAATGCGAGCGGTGTTCATCGGCGAACGTCCTTATCGGTTAATGATAATGCAAAACATTATTAATTACGTGTATTTAACCGGTTTGCGCAGGCGCCGTCAAGCGCTTCCAGCGGCTCATCTACCCGGCAAATTCGCGTGCCAGCCAGTCGACGACAGGGGTAATCATGGCGCTGCCGGGATTGCGCACGCTAAGACGGTAACCGTGGCTCTTGCGCGTGACATGCGGCCCCAGCGCTACCAGCTGGCCGCTGGCCAGCATGTCCTGGGTGACATGGCTCCAGCCCAGCGCCACGCTGCGATAGGCCAGGTCATTACCGGCAGGGCGCGAATACACTTCGAAGTAGCGGCCGAAATTGGTTTCCTTCACGTAGCCAAAATGGCGCCCGACTTCCAGGATACGCTCAGGATCCGTTGGCACCCCGGTGAGAATGATGTAGCCCCGCTGCAGATAAGCGCTCAGCGCCTGATGAAAGGCCACGTTGTCGCCCATTTGCTGCCAGTCGAACCGCTGGGCCGTTTGATCGACGCTGCTGTCCCAGGCAATTGCGTCGGGAAAGGTGCTGTCGCCGTCTAATTCAACCGCCAGAGCCCCAAGATCGTAAACCTCGACGTGGCCATCGCTGAAGGTAAACTCGGTGTGTGTCGGGCTTACGGGCCGCGCGCTGCTCAGCGTCAGGTCGGGGTCGATCCGGTGCGAGTCGAAAAGCCGCTGGCAGGTCAAGGCGTCCAGCTGCTGTGGGTCCCGGGTGCGCTCGCGCAGCCATAGCGGGCTGATGGGCTCAAGGCCCGAGGGCGTCACCCAGTTGAGGGTAACGGGCGAGTCGGTAAGGGTCAGTGAGGTGGCGGGCATGTCCGGGCTCTCTAGCAGAATAATGGCATTCGATGGGCCATTTTTAACGTACCCGCGACGCAAACAGTAGAGGGCGGATGTTATCACCGCCATGCCGTTTTCTTATGGGATCCCGTCAGTTGATTGGAGAAAAGTTCGGCCAGAAAGATGCATCCCACGCGCAGAAAAAATAGAATGCGAATAGCTTTCAGTTATCCAGGCGACGGTTTGTAAGCGCCGCTTATCATCAACGGCGGGATTCGACACATGGCAAGTATAAAAACGCCGACGGCAACGTTGCACACGCTCGATACCAGCGCGCCGGTAACGGCGCTTTCGCTGAGCGACGTGCGCCACCGCTTTGGCCGGCACGAAGTGGTGAAAGGCGTCGACCTGACGGTAGCGCTCGGAGAGGTTGTATGCCTGCTGGGGCCGTCGGGCTGCGGTAAAACCACGCTGCTGCGCATTGCCGCGGGGCTTGAGGTGCTGCAGGAAGGCCGGGTCAGCCTCGAAGGAGAGGCCGTCGCCGCGCCGGGGCGGCGTCACGTGCCGCCGGAAAAGCGCAGCGTCGGGCTGGCGTTTCAGGATTCGGCGCTGTTTCCGCACCTTTCGGTGCTGGAAAACGTCATGTTCGGCCTGAAGCCGCTACCCGCGGCCAAGCGCCGCGAGCGCGCGCTGGCGCGTCTTAAGCAGCTGGGCATGGCAAGCTACGCCGACAGCTACCCGCACCTGCTGTCGGGCGGCCAGCAGCAGCGCGTCGCGCTGGCGCGCGCGCTGGCGCCCGAGCCCCGGCTGATGCTGCTCGACGAGCCGTTTTCCAGCCTCGATGCGCGCCTGCGCGACCAGATCCGCGACGACACCCTGCACGTGTTGAAAAACGTCGGCGCGGCCACGCTGCTGGTCACCCACGATCCCGAAGAAGCCATGTTCATGGCCGACCGCATCGCGCTGATGCGCGACGGCCATATCGTCCAGACCGGCACCCCGCGCGAGCTTTACTGCGCGCCCTGCGATCCGTTCGTGGTGACGTTTTTCGGCGAGGTCAACGAGCTTTCCGGCGTAGTGAAAAACGGCCGGGTCAAAACGCCGGTGGGCACCGTCGAGGCGGGCTGGCTGCCCGAAGGCAGCGAGGCCACGGTAATGGTTCGCCCCGAAGCGCTGCGCGTCAGCGAGCGGGCGGATAGCGCCACCGCCCACGAGCATAGCCACGTAGTCATGGCCAAGCTGCTGGGGCGCTCGAGCCTTTTGCACCTCTGCGCCCACAGCGAGAACGGCGCAGAAGCCCACCTGCACGCCCGCGTGCCCGGGGTGTTTCTGCCCGCCGAAGGCCAGCCGATCGACATCGAGCTGGATTTATCCCAGGTGTTTGTGTTTGCCGCGTCAGGCGCTGCCGGGGCGGGAGCGGCGCATGGCAAGGCTGAGTAGAATTACCGGAATAATCCCCACTACCACAATCGCCAATGACGCCGTCGAGGCCTCGGCGAGGCGCTCGTCGGAGGCCAGGTTGTGCGCGCGCACGGCCAGGGTGTCAAAGTTGAACGGGCGCAGGATGATGGTCGCGGGGAGCTCTTTCATGGCGTCAACGAACACCAGAATCCCCGCGGCCAGAAGGCTCGAGCGCATCATCGGCGTATGAATGCGCCGCAGGGTGCCGCCGGCGGTTTGGCCCAGGGTGCGCGCGGCGGCGTCCATGCTCGGGGTTACTTTGCCCAGGCTAGCCTCTACGGCGTTGAACGACACGGCCAGAAAGCGCGCCACGTAGGCGTAAATCAGAATGAACGCGGAGCCGCTGAAAATCAGCCCGACGATCTTGCCGTAATGCTCGTTGGACCAGACGTTGACGGCGTTATCCAGCCACGCGAACGGAATCAGAATACCCACGGCGACCACCGAACCGGGGATCGCATAGCCCATTGCGGCGACGCGCGAGCTGACGCGGGCAAACGCCGTATTATGCACGCGCACCCCGTAGCTGAGCAGAACCGCCATGCCCACGGCGATAATCGCCGCGCTCACCGACAGCCCCAGGCTGTTGGCCGTCAGGCCGAGAAAACGCGCGCCAAACAGCGCGTCGCCCTGTTCGATCGCAAGGTTGAGCAGTATGCCGCTGGGCAGCACAAAGCCCACCAGCACCGGCATCAGACAGGCCAGCAGGGCCACGCCGGCGCGCCAGCCGGCAAGCTGATACTCGGGCAGCTGCTGGTAGCGGCCGGTGGTATGAAAATAGCGCCGCTTGCCCCGCGACCAGCGCTCCAGCAGCACGAGTAATATGACAAACGCCAGCAGGCAGGCGGCCAGCTGGGCGGCGGCGACCGGCTCGCCCAGGCCAAACCAGGTGCGGTAAATGCCGGTGGTAAAGGTGTCCACGCCGAAAAACTGCACCGCGCCGAACTCGTTGAGGGTTTCCATCAGCACAAGCGAAACCCCGCCTACCAGCGCGGGGCGTGAAAGCGGCACGGCAACGCTTAAAAACAGGTGCCAGGGGCCGCGCCCGAGCGTGCGGCCCACGTCGAGCACGCACACCGACTGCTCCATAAATGAGGCCCGCGCCAGCAGGTACACGTAAGGGTAAAGCACCAGCGTAATCAGCGCGGCCGCGCCGCCCAGCGAGCGCACGTTGGGAAAATAGTAGTCGCCGTATTCCCAGCCGAAGGTAGCGCGTAGCAGGCTTTGAAAAGGCCCCGCCACCTGCAGAAAATCGGTATAGGCGTAGGCAATCACGTAGGTGGGCACGGCGAGCGGCAGCAGCAGCGCCCACTCGAACACGCGCTTACCGGGAAAACGACACATGACCACCAGCCACGCCGTGCCGGTGCCGATCACCAACGTACCCACGCCGACCAGCAAAACCATCCACAGGGTGTTGGTCAAATAGCGCGGCAGAACGGTAGAGGCCAGGTGCTGCCAGACATCGCCGGCGGGCAGGAAAATATGGCTGAATATCACGATCACCGGCAGCGCAACGATCAGCGCAATCGCAAACAGAATGGCCGACCAAACGTTAATATGCCGGGTCAGACGACCGGCGAGAGCAGGCTGCTCGCGACTGGCGGAATGAGACAAGAGAAACCCTCCTTTGAGCCGCTCGGGCGAGACGTTGGCTGACGATAGTGCGACAAACTCTCAGCGGTGAATAGTATCATCCGTGTGACGCGGCCTGCAGCAACGTTGGCAGAGACGCCGTTATTAAGAAAAGACCGTTAAGAACAGACCGTTGAAGGAGCCACCATGAGCGATTCCAGGCCGCCGGCAGAGGATCGGCGCGGGCTCAGTGCCCTGCTGAGCCACGCCGCGCGATTGAGGCGTCGCCGCGTCCGCCGGCTGGTATGGCTGCACGGCGATGCGTCAATCGGCCGCCGGCGCGCCCTGGCGCTGTGGCAGGCCCGCGACTGGCATGCGCCCCTGTGGATAGGGGAGAATAAGCCGGGTGAACCGCCCGCGCTGCCCGCGGCCAAGGCGCGCACCCGGCTGGGCCAGGAGCACGGGCTGGTGGTGTTTGACGCAAGCGGAGGCGTTGACCCCGACGCGCTGGGCGCGCTGGGCGGCACGCTCACCGCCGGCGGGCTTTTAGTGCTGATAACGCCCGCCGAGTGGGGCAACGCCCCCGACGCTGACTACCGCCGAATCGCCGACTACCCACGCACCTGGCAAAGCTTAAGCGCGCGCTATCTTGCGCGGCTGGCGCGCCTGTTGGGCAATGACGCCGGCGTGGCGGCGTGGTCGGCGCGCGCCGCCGCCCCGCATCTGCCGCGTTTTGTCGCCGTTTTCGAAAACGCCCCCGCGCCAGACGACCCCGACTGCGTGACCGGGGATCAGGCCCGGGCAGTGGCCAGGCTGATGCGGCTCAAGCGCCGTCGGCCGCTGGTGATAACCGCCGACCGCGGGCGGGGCAAAAGTGCGGCGCTGGGCATTGCCTGCGCGCGGCTGCTGGCCAGCGGTGTAGCGTATATTATGGTGACGGCGCCGCGCCCGGCCGCGGCGGCCGAGTTGTTTGCCCACGCCGAGGCGCTTATCGGCGAGTGCCGCCAGCGGCTGCAGTTCATCGCCCCCGACGCGCTGAGCGCCAAAGTGGCCGCCGGCGAGCTGGGCGGCGACGGCAGCTACCTGATGGTAGATGAAGCAGCGGCCATTCCGCCGGCGCTTCTGGGACGCTGGCTGGCGGCGTTTCCGCGCATCGCGTTTGCCACCACCGTCCACGGCTATGAAGGTTCCGGGCGCGGCTTTGCGCTGCGCTTTCGCCAGCGGCTTGATTGGCAAACGCCCGGCTGGCAGGCGCTAGAGCTTGAAGCGCCGGTGCGCTTTGCCCCGAACGACCCGCTGGAAGCCACGCTCAACCGCCTGCTGCTGCTAAAGGCCGAGCCGCCACCAGCGCCTGCTGCGGGCGCAGAGCAGGGTGTCAGCTGGCTTGAACGCGCCGCGCTGGCCGCCGATGAGCCCACTCTTGAAGCGTTGTTTGGCCTGCTGGTGCAGTCGCACTATCGCACCACGCCTAGCGACGTACGTCAGCTGCTTGATGGCCCTGCCACGCGCATCGGCGTGCTGGGCGAGCCCGGCGGCGCCCCCAGCGGAATCGTGGTCATGCGCGAAGAAGGCGGCTTTGACGCCGCGCTTGCCGAGCGCGTGGCGCGCGGTGAGCGCCGCCCCCAGGGGCATTTGCTGGCTCAGTCGCTGGCCGCCCACGCCGGCTGTCGCCAAGCGCTGAGCGCCCGCTGGCAGCGCATCACCCGCATTGCTGTACACCCACAAAGCCGCCGGCAGGGCGCGGGCAGCGAGCTTCTACACCACGCGACAGCCGCCGCGCAGACAAGCGGGGCGGATCTGCTGGGCGCGACCTTTGGCGCCGAGGCGGGACTTGCGGCGTTTTGGCGCACGGCGGGATTTGTCCCGGTGCGACTGGGTATTTCCCGAGACGCCACCACCGGCGAATACGCGCTGATGATGGCGCGCGCGCTGACCCCGCGCGGCGCGGCAGGGCTTACGGAGCTAACTCGGCGCTTTGCCGTGGAGCTGCCCGCACTGCTCGCGTTTGAGGTGGGCGATTTATCGCCGGCGGTGCTGGTTCAGCTGTTGGGCACGCTGCCGCCGTCCGCGCTGAGCGCCGCGCTGCGCCATGATCTGGACGACGTCGCCTACGCCCATCGCGACCCGAGGCTTGCGCGCACCGCGCTGCAGACGCTGGCCGTTACCGCCGCCCAGCGCCCGCTCAACGCCGAGGCGCAGCGCGCCTGCGCGGGGCTTGCCGGCTTTGCGTATCAGAATCGGGCCTTTGCCGGCAGCCACAAGGAAGCTGCCCTGGCACTGCGCTACGCGGTGGCCACACTGTTAAAAGCCGGCGTTGTGTAAAACGCTGCGCTAAAGCACGCCGAATAAAGTCGGAGGTTTCGCCCGGCGAGGCGGGGGAGTAAGGTGGCAGTCTTACCGACGAGACGAGCTTCCATGAACGAACATCTTGATGCGTTAGCCCCCGCGCCGGTTTGGCGCCATTTTCGCACCCTGTGCAACACGCCGCGGCCTTCCGGCCACGAAGCGGCGCTGGTGGCCGGGCTTGAAGCCTGGGCCGACGCCCAGGGGCTGGCCCACGACCGCGACGCCTTTGGCAACCTGCGGATCAAAAAGCCCGCCGCCGCGGGCTGTGAAAACGCCCCCGGGGTGATTTTACAGGGGCACTTGGACATGGTCGCCCAGGCCAACGCCGATCGCCCCCACGATTTCACCCGCGACCCCATCAGCACCTACGTCAAAGACGGCTGGCTGCACGCCGACGGCACCACGCTGGGCGCGGATAACGGCCTTGGCGTCGCCGCGGCGCTGGCGCTTTTGGAAAGCACCGACGTGGCCCACGGGCCGCTCGAGGCGCTGTTTACGCTGGAGGAAGAAACCTCCATGGGCGGCGCGCTGGCGCTGGCGGAAGGCTGGCTTGAAGGCCAGCTGCTGCTCAATCTGGACAGCGAAGCGCGCGGCGAAGCCTACATCGGCTGCGCCGGCGGCAGCGACGTGGTGGTCGATGCGCGCCTGCCCGAAGCCGCGCTTGAGGCGCACGAGCGCTGCCTGGATATCGCCCTGACCGGCCTCAAAGGCGGCCATTCGGGCATGGATATTCACCTGCCGCTGGCCAATGCCAACCGTCTGCTGGTGCGCTTGCTGCGTACGCTGGAGTTTGCCGGCGCGCGGCTGGTGAGCTATCAGGGCGGCACGCTGCGCAACGCCATCCCCCGTGAGGCGTTTGTGCGAATCGCGCTGCCGGGTGATGAAGTCGACGCGGTAACGGCCAAGATGGCCTCGCTTGAGGCCAAGCTTAGAGCCGAGCTGGGCCAGGCAGATAGCGGCTTTGCGCTAAGCGCGGCGGCCACGGCGCCGGAGGACACCCCGGCTGAGGCGCTGACCGTGGATGCCAGTGCCATGCTGGTGGCCGCGCTGCATGTCGCCCCCTGCGGCGTCGAGCGCATGAGCGCCGAGGTCGAGGGCGTGGTTGAAACGTCGAATAATCTGGGCGTTTTGAGCCTGGAAGGCGGGCGCTTTCACCTGTGCGCGCTGGTGCGCTCGCTGCACGACAGTGCAGTTGCCGCGATGATCGATCGTTTCCGCGCGCTGTTCGAGTTAATCGGCGCGCGGGTCAAGGCCGAGCACGCCTATCCGGGCTGGGTGCCGAATCCTGGTAGCGCACTGCTGGCGTCTTTTATCGACTGCCATCAGCAGCGGCTGGGCCGCGAGCCGGCGGTCAAAGTCATCCATGCCGGCCTCGAATGCGGCATTCTGGGGAGCAAATACCCACAGCTCGACATGATCTCGTTCGGCCCAACGATTCGCGGCGCACACTCGCCGGACGAACGCGTGGATATCGACTCGGTCGAGGAATTCTGGACGCTGCTCAAGGCGCTGGCGGAAGCGCTGGGGCAGCAGCAGAGTCAGTCATCTCGGCAGGCATAAAAAAACGGCACCCTTCGGGGTGCCGTTTTGCTGTGGGTACCGTTCAGGGCGCTTAGCGTCCCAGGTAGGCGTTAAGCATCCAGATGGTTTTTTCCTGCTCGCGGATGTACTGGCTGGCCTGGTCGGCGGTGCCTTCATCGTCGGCGTCGGAGGCCACCGCAAGCACGTCACGCTGCAGCTCGATGATGGTCTGGTAGCCCTTGAGAATGCCTTTGATGCAGGTAGCGCCGTCGCTGACGTCCTTGTCTTCGGTGATGCGCGAAAGCCTGGCGTAGTCGCTGTAAGCGTGAACCGGGGTATAGCCCAGCGTCAGGATGCGTTCGGCAACTTCATCAACCTTGGTCAGCAGGTCGGTGTAGAACTCTTCAAACTTGACGTGCAGCTGGAAGAATTCCTGGCCCTTCACGTTCCAGTGATAGCCGCGCACGTTCATGTAGAAAATCTGATAGTTGGCCAGCAGCTGATTGAGCTGTTCGGCCAGCTGCGCGGCGCTGCTTTGCTGTAGGCCAATGCTGTTGGTATCGGTCATGCTGCCTCCTGGATAAAAGCCGCGTGGCGGCGTTGGAATCAGTCAAACCCGTGTCGCGCAGGTTTTGGCTTACCTGGGTTAATGCCGGCGAACCGGCATTAATTCAAGGTCTGTGTTCACGCCCCGCGTTACAAGCGGGGTGTTAACGCGCCGCGTGCCACAGCCGGGCGATGCTTTCGCAGCGGTCGCTCAGAAGCTCGGCGGTGCGCGCCACGGCGTCGTCGAGCGTGATCGGGCCGTCGGCCAGCGCAAAGGCGGCGGTGACGCCTTCGTCGTAGCAGGCTTGCCAGCCGTCGCCCAGGCTGCCGGCAAGTATTACCACGGGCTTGCCGGCCGCTGCGCCGGCGCGCGAGACGCCGATGGGCGTTTTGCCCGAAAGGCTCTGGCCGTCGAGCTTGCCTTCGCCGGTGATGATCAAATCGGCTTTGGTCAGGCGCTCGGCCATGCCCGCCTGCTGCATGATCATGTCGATGCCGGGCTTGAGCGTGGCGCCCATGAAGGCGCGGGCGGCAAAGCCCATGCCGCCGGCCGCGCCGGCGCCGGCCATCTCGCGGTCGTCATGGCCTAGCGCCTTGGCGCTGACGTCGGCAAAGTGGCCAAGGGCGCGGTCAAGCTCGGCTACCACCTCGGGCGTCGCGCCTTTCTGCGGGCCAAACACGGCGCTGGCGCCGCGTTCGCCCAAAAGCGGGTTATCCACGTCAACGGCGGCCTCTACCTGCAGCTTTGCAAGGCGCGGATCGAGGTCCGACAGGTCCAGCGTAGCAAGCTCGGCCAGAGCCGCGCCGCCGGGTGCCAGGGCGCGGCCGTCAGCGTCGAGAAAGCGCGCGCCAAGGGCGGCGAGCATGCCCGCGCCGGCGTCGTTGGTGGCGCTACCGCCCAGCAGCAGCAGGGCTTTTTCGGCACCCTTGTCGAGCGCGGCGGCAAACAGCTCGCCGACGCCGTAGGTGGTGGTGATGCGCGCGTCGCGCTCGGCCTTGGTGAGCTCCTGCAGGCCGCTGGCTTCGGCAAGCTCGATAAACGCCGTGCGCTCATCGGCCAGCCAGCCCCAGGTCGCCTTGGCCGGGCGGCCGAGCGCGTCCTGCACGTCGGCGTGCTGGCGCTCGGCACCGGTGGCCATGATCAGCGCCTCCAGGCTGCCTTCGCCGCCGTCAGCCAGCGGGCAGGTGTGCGTGTGGGCATCGGGCAGGGCGCGCTGTATACCGCGCGCCATGGCATCGGCGGCGTCCTGTGCGCTCAGGGCGTCTTTAAAACTGTCGGGGCAGAGCAAAACATGCATCACGCCAACTCCTTGCTGGTGGTCTGTTGTTGGTGTTATGGGGTCGTAAACCGCTGTGGGCTAAAGCGCCAGCCTCTCAATTTGTGCCAGCAGCCGGTCGCGCACGCTGGTCTGCTGGTCTTGGGTATACGGCCGGGGCTCGCCGTGGCCCCAGACCGGCGCCGGCCAGGCGGCGTCATTCCGAGTGCGCACCACCACGTGGACGTGCAGCTGGCTGACCAGATTGCCAAGCGTCGCCACGTTGATTTTGTCGCCGTGAAACCCGTCTTTCATCGCCGCGCCCAGCGCGCCGGCTTCGCGCCACAGCTGCTGCTGGTCGTCGGCGGTGAGGTCGAAGATTTCGCTGGCGCCGGCAATGCGCGGCACCAGCACGGCCCAGGGAAAGCGCGCGTCGTTCATTAACAGCACGCGGCACAGCGGCAGCTCGGCGACGGGCAGGGTATCCGCTTTGAGGCGTTCATCAAGGGCAATAGCGTTCATCAACCCGTCCTTTCAGGCTTATACGAAAGGCCAAGATCATAGCAGGCAAAGCCAGTCTTCCAACATAGCCCGTAGCGTACTTATTGGCTTGGGGGCGATGAAACGCTGGTAAGTTATACGCGGTTGGGCTAATGATACGTCAAGGGCGCACCTTTGTGCGTTAACGATATGATCTTCTACACTGGTAAAGACCCCCGACAATTTGTTGAAAGGAACCCGCGATGAAAGCGAACGCCACGAAAAGTGCGCTAACAAAAATGCTGCTGGGCGGACTGGCCGCGCTGCTGATGGCCGGGATGCTGACCGGCTGCAACACCTTTGCAGGAATGGGAGAAGACGTGGAGCAAGGCGGCGAAGCCGTACAGGACGCTGCCAACAGCTAACCTTGCTGCCGCCGGACAGAGACGACCTGTCCGGCGGCGCGCTATTGGTAACGATCCTTCCACGCCTGCTGGCTGACCTGATCCTTGAGTATTTCCAGCGCGTCGACCAGCACCGCTTCGGTGACCTCGGCGCTACCTTCGTCGACCTTCAGCCAGGCGTCAAAGCCGCTTTCGGCGGTATGCGACACCAGCGCACGAAACTCCGGCGAATGAATCCCCTGCGCCAGCTCGTCCACCAGCCTCTTCGCCACGCCGGCAAGCGAGGCTTCCAGGCTGTTGGATACCGCGCTGCCCATGGGCAGGCGCTCCAGTCGCCGAATCTCGGGGCTGTCTCGCAGCGTGCGGCCGACCACGTCGCTGATATAGCCCATGACCGCATCGCGGTTGCCGTCGTAGGCCTGGCCGGCGCTGGCCTCGATGCGCTGGGTAATTTCATGGATCAGCTGCTGCTTGCGCGGCGCCACGACCCGGTTGATGACGCTGTCGGCCAGCGCGCTGTTGGTGCTGACCTGTTGCTGGATATTGCTCAGCAGGCGCACGGCAATCCGGTCAGAAAGCTCTTCGAGCAGGATGTCATAGTATTTGGCCACAAAGCGGTACGCCGTCCAGCGCTCAACGTGGACCAGCCCCAGTCGGTCAAGGCGGTGGACCAGCGAGATAAGCCGCAGCGCGCGCAGCAGGCGAAAGCCCGTCAGCGGAATGCAGCCGAGCACGTCGTACCAGTGCAAAAACGGGTAGAAAAACCAGCGGTGATAGCGCCGCTCGATAACCGCTACCGCCCAGCCGAGCAGCACGTCCACCAGAAACAGCGCGACAAAGGCCAGGTCGATATGAAAAAAGCGCTGGTGAATGGCACTGTCATAAAAGGCGTGGGCGGCAGGGGCCGCAGACTGAAAGGCCTCGTTCAGCGGCTCGACCAGATACAGCGAGTCCACCAGCAGCAGCGTCAGGTTGGCCACCACGGCGACGATGATCAGCACGTCCCAGCCTAGGTGGGCGAGCTCTGCTGCGCGCGGCAACGGCCGCGCGCGGCGCTTGGGAAAAGGCGGTGTGGCAGGCATTCAATTTCCTCTCGGCGGCGTTAACGGGATGCCAGATGCTCCTGCTGGGCGCGCTCCTGAGCCTTTTCGGCTTCCTTGCGCAGTTTTTTGCGCAGCGCCGCTTTCTCAAAGCGTAGCTTTTGCAGCGGCGTTTCAAGCACAAGCGGCGGTACTTGAGCGGGTTTACCGTTGTCGTCGACCGACACCATGGTCAAATAGCAGCTATTGGTGTGGCGGACGACCTTGTGGCAAATGTTCTCGGCCAGCACCTTGATGCCCACCTCCATCGACGAGCGCCCCACGTGGTTGACCGACGCCAGAAACGTCACCAGCTCGCCGACGTGGATGGGCTGCTTGAACAGCACCTGGTCGACCGACAGCGTAACCACGTAGTGGCCCGCATAGCGGCTGGCGCAGGCGTAAGCCACCTCGTCGAGTTTTTTGAGAATCGCGCCGCCGTGCACCTTGCCGCTGAAGTTGGCCATATCCGGCGTCATCAAAACGGTCATGGAAAGTTCATGCTGGTTAGGCAGCGTCGCGTAGTGCAGGTCGGCACTCTGGGTCATGGGGAGCCTTCAAGGTAAGAGGTACGGTCGTCCGTAGCATAAAAACTGTGTGCCAGCACGATAGAGGAACCGCGCGGCGGCGTACAGCGCAGCGCGCTAGAACCACACCAGCCCCGCGCCGATTAACGCACCGCTGACTAGCAGCTGCAGCAGGCCGATACCCAGGATATCGCGCGCTTTAAGCCCGGTAATGGCCAGCATCGGCAGCGCCCAGAACGGCTGAACAAGGTTGCCCCAGGCGTCACCCCAGGCAACGGCCATCGCCGCGCGCGGTATCTCGGTGCCCAGCGCCTGAGCGGCGGGAATCACGGCCGGCGCCTGCATCAGCCACTGCTCGCCGCCCAGCGGCACCAGCAGGTTCAGCGCGCCGGCGCTCAAAAATAGCCACCCGGGCAGCGACGCGCCGGTAGCCGGAGCAATTAGCGCCTCGGTTAGCGAAAGCGCCAGTCCCGACTGCGCCACAACGGCCATGATGCCGGCGTAAAGCGGAAACTGAATGATCAGGCCGGCGGTATTGGCCATCCCCGCGCGCAGGCAGGCGTAAAGCCGCTGCGGGGTAAGGTGCAGCAGCAGCGCGGCCGAAAATAGCGCCAGATTAAGCGTATTAAGCGTTAGCCCCCGGCCCTGCCATAGCGCGTCGTAGAGCACGAAGGCCAGCCCCAGCCCGGCAGCGAGCCGGGAAAGCCAGCGGCTGTGGTTAAGCCGCTCGACGATACGGGCGGGGCGCGGGCGGCGCACGGGCGTGGGTGGGGCGGCGTTAGCGGGCAGCGAAGGCGGCGCGTCCGAGGCGTGGGGGTTATGTAGCAGCCGGTTAAACAGCGGCAGGACAACGCACAGGCCGGCCATAATGCCCAGATTGAACGGGCTGAAAAGCGTTTGACTGAGCGACAGCGTGCCGATCTGGTCGGCAAAGACGTGATTCTGGCCGGCCAGCAGGTGCGCGACGCTGCCGCTTAGCCCGCCGTGCCACACCACCACGCCCGAGTAGGCGCTGGCCACCAGCAGGCGGTAGTCTACCGCCACGCGGCGCGCAAACGCGCGGGCGCACAGCGCGCCAATAATCAGCCCCAGCCCCCAGTGCAGAAAGCTTGCCGCAAGCGATATCAGGCTCACCAGCGTCAGCGCGCGGCCGGGCGTGGGCGCCACCCCGGCCAGCCGGTATAGCTTGCGGCTGAGCGGTTCGGCCCCGGCCAGCGCAATGCCGGCGAGCACCATCAGCAGCACCTGCATGGAAAACGCCAGCAGGCTGGATGCGCCGCTGCCCCACATATCCAGTACTGCCAGCGGCGACTGGCGCTCGACGCCGACGGCAGCGCCGATCACTGCCAGGCTCAGCAGCAGCGCAATAATCAGCGAGTCTGGAAGGTGGCGCTCAACAATCCCACGCAAGGCACCGATGAGGGTGCGCGGCAAGGTGCAGGTAAGCGTGCGGGTGGCAGATCTCAGCATGGCAATTCGTCTTGTGGGTGGCAAAAAGTGCTAGACCGTCAAGGGTGGTCGCACCAGCGCGTTTTCCGGTAGCGTTGATAGTAGCCGATCAGCACCGCCGAACGCACAAGAGTGAATAACATAAACGCCAGCCAGAGGCCGTGATTGCCCAGCGGACGGGTTAACCACCAGGCGGGAAGATACACCGCCAGGCCGATAAAGATGCTGTTGCGCATTTCTTTCACCGCCGTGGTGCCGATAAACACGCCGTCGAAAAAGTAGCTCCACACGGCGATCAGCGGCATCGCGATCATCCACGGCAGGTACACAGCCGCGGTGGCGCGCACCTCGGGCAGGTTGGTCAGCAGCGCAATCAGGACGTTGCCGCCCAGCGCAAAGCACAGCGCCGCGGCGATTGAAGTGTACAGCGAAAGCCTGGCGGCGACGCCTACGGTCGCGGCAAAATCGGCCCAGTCGCGGCGGCCGTAGGCGCGCCCGATCAGCGCCTCGGCGGCGTGGGCGAAGCCGTCCAGCGCGTAGCTGGTGAGCATGATGAACTGCAGCAGTACGGCGTTGGCGGCCAGCACCGTGTCGCCCTGGCGAGCGCCCTGCGCGGTGAAAAACGCCATCGCAAATAATAACCCCAGCGTGCGCACAAACAGGTTGGCGTTGACGTTGATAAGCGCCTTGTATGCCGCCAGCGCGAGCAGCTGCTGGCGCAAAAACTGCCCCGGTAGGCGGCCCAGCTGATGCAGTACCAGATAGCCGCCAAAGGCAAAGGCCGAGTAGTCGGCCAGCACGCTGGCCCAGGCGACGCCGTTGCTGCTCATGCCCAGCCCCACCACAAACCACAGGTCGAAGACGATATTGACGCTGTTGGTCAGCAGCAGAATCCACAGCGTTACCCGCGAGTTCTGCTGGCCGAGAAACCAGCCCAGAATCGCATAGTTGGCCAATACGGCGGGGGCGGAAAGCAGGCGGATTTCGGCGTACGCGCGGGCCAGCGGCGTGGCGGTGGGGCTGGCGTCGAGCAGCCACAGCCCCAGCGTGATCAGCGGCGAGGCCAGTATAATCAGCAGGGCGCCGATCACCGCCGCCATGATCAGCGCCTGACCCAGCAGATTTTTCACCGCCGAGGCCTCATCGCGCCCCGCCGCCTGAGCGGTCAGCCCGGTGGTGCCCATGCGCAGAAAGCCAAAGCCCCAGTACAAAAAGCTGAACAGCGTCGCCCCCAGCGTGACGGCGGCCAGATAGCGCGAGTCGGGCAGGTGGCCGACCACGGCGGTATCCACCAGCCCCAGCAGCGGCACGGTGATATTGGAGAGAATAATCGGCCAGGCGAGCGCCCAGATACGCCGGCGGGTAGGCGCGGGAGGCTTTGCAGAGGTGGCAGTCACGGTGGCTCCGGTGCAGCGAAAGAGCCGCTAGAATGGGCACGGAGACGCACAAATGCAACGGCCCCGCTGACAGGCAGGGCCGAACGTCAGTCAAAGCAAGGTGGCGCTTAGAAGCGGTAGCCGATGCTCGCCGAGAACAGGTCGGTCTTGAAGTCTTCGTCGCTTTCGCTGATATCAAAGCGTTCGTATTCGGCACGCGAAGCGCAGCGATTATAGCGAATATCGGTAAAACTGAAAGTAAAGGATGGCCCTAATGCAACGCAAGGTTACATTTTTCAGTATGCGCGTAGGGTAAATGCTAATCTTGGGCTTTTAAGCACGTGAACGAGTCATTTGAGCGAACACCCAGGGAGCAAGGGAAATGAATACAGGTTTTAGGCATACTGCGTACGGGATAGGGCTGGCGCTGATGCTGGCACTGGCGGCGGGCCAGCCGGCCATCGCAGACGAAGACTGGCAGCGCGAGGCGCGTCCCAGCGGCGCGGCGATGACGCTGGATGCGCTGATAGCGCGCCCGCTGCTGGCTGTGGCCACGGTGGGTGGCTCGGCCGTGTTTGTGGTATCGCTGCCGTTTACCGCGCTGGGCGGCGGCGTAGGTGAAGCTGCCGATACGCTGATCAAGACCCCAGCTGAGGCCACCTTCCGCCGCTGCTTGGGATGCAAGACCAGCCGCCGCGCGAACGAGCGTTAAACGCTCGGTGGCATTATTCAGCAGTAACGGTTAGTCAGTGCGCTGCTCAGTGGCCGTAGCGTGTTTTCAGCGCCTCGACAACCCGAGGGTGCACCAGCGGCGAGACGTCGCCGCCGAGCTTGGCGATCTCACGCACAATGGTTGAAGAAATGTACGAATTCTCGACCGCCGGGGTGAGAAACACGCTTTCCAGCTCGGGGTTTTGCGCGCGGTTCATGTTGGCCAGCTGCAGCTCGTACTCGAAGTCCGAGACGGCGCGCAGCCCGCGCAGAATCACCGTGGCGTGCTGCTCGTGCATCATCTGCGTCAGCAGCGTCGCAAAGCCGATCACCGAGACGTTGGCCAGCGAGGCGCAGGCGGCCTGCGCCAGCGCGATGCGGGCATCCAGATCAAACGTTGGGTGCTTGCCGGGGCTGTCGGCCACTGCCACCACCACGTGGTCAAACAGGCGCGCGCCGCGTTCGATGATGTCGAAATGGCCGTGGGTTATCGGGTCGAACGTGCCGGGATACACCGCGGTGGTCATCACGCCTCCTCGTCGTCGAGACGGCCGAAGGGGTTGTCGGTGTGCAGCGAGACCGGCCGCGCATAGCCGGGAATATGAATCCGGTCGGCGTGGATATCCAGCTCGGGGCCTTCAAGCACCGCTTCGCCAAACTGGTAGCGCGGCTGGTAATGGCCCAGATCGGCCTGCTGCAAATACGCAGCGGCGGCGGCGCGAGTGCTTTCGCGGCGCACTTTCCAGGCGCTGATGGCGTTGGCGCCGTGGCGCTTTGCCAGCAAACGCTCGGTGACCTTCGGGGAGAGCACCACGCCGGTGGCGTTGTTGCCGCCAAAGCCCTTGGCGTTGATGAAGCTGGCGTCGGCGTCAAACGCATACGGCTCGCGAGAAAAGCGCAGCCGCTCGGCGTAGACGTCGTCGGCGACGGCGTCGAGGGTGTGAATGCCGGGAATCAGGCCGTGGGCAAAGCTGCCCAGCGCACTGGTCAGCTGGTCACCGGCGGCAGAGCCCTGCGAGTGGCCGACAAACGCCTTGATCGCGGCCACTGGCCAGTCGGTAATGCCGTGGGCGCGGGCAATTTCATCGAACACGTGGGATTCGGTGGTGCGGTTTTTCGGCGTGCTGGTGCCGTGGGCGTGGAGAAAGCTGCGCTCTCTGAGTGCTTTTTCACCGAGCATGTCGCGGACCAGCGTCGCCGCCTTGCCCAAGGTAATGTAGTTGCCGATGCCGGGGGCGGAAATCGAGCGCTTGAAGCCGTCGGCGTTGACGAACACCTCGGGCACCGCGCCGAGAATTTCCGCGCCCTGCTCAAGCGCCAGCGAGTCGTCCATCAGCATCACGAACTGGCTGGCTTCGGCCATGGTAAAGCCGCAGTTGCGCGCGAACGGGCGACAGGCGCGCTGGTAGTTGGCGTCGGTCAAAAGTTCCAGCGCGTCGAGCGCCTTGAGACCGGCGTCGTCGGCCAATGCCCCCATGGCGCGAAAGCCCTCGATGATCTCGGGGGTGATTGGCGCGTCAGCGGTGCCAATCATCACGACGCGCCGGCGGCCGGCGCGAATGTCGTCAATCCCTAAGCGCAGGTTGTACAAAAAGCTCGCGCAGGCGCCCAGCGCCGCGCCGGTGCCGCCGACGCTGCCCAACACGTAGGCGTTGATAAAGTCGGCGGGCATCTGGCCGTAGCCCAGCGGCATTTGCTTGGAAGTGGCGCGCTGGCCGGTGACCAGGCTTTTCATCAGCCCACCCCAGCCTTCGTCATCCATCTGGCCGATAGAATTGCCGGCGTAGACGGCGATTTGATCGGGGTCGAGCCGGTCGCGCAGGCTCTCCCAGGCAAGGCCGCTGGCGTTGAGGCAGTCGCTGGCGCCAAATACCGCCATGGACAGCCCGCGCGGGTGGTGTACGCTGCGATACAGCGCCGCCGGATCAAAGCCGCGGGGCAGCTGGGCGGCGGCTTTGACTCTGGGCGTCTGGGCGTCGGGCAGCAGCGCGTTGAAGTCGCCCTGGGGCACGCTGACTGACACAGTTTTGGCATCCAGCTCGCGCACCTTCCAGCGTTCGGGCAGCTGCTCGGGCAGCTGTCGGCGGCGCAGCACAAAGCGCAGCGGCGCTTCGAGCGCAAGCGTCGCCTGGCGGTTGGCCGGCAGCCCCGGGGCGTTGAAGCGGGCGTCTTCGTTGCGCCGCACGAGGGTATGCTTGAGCACCGTGTCGCGCAGCTGCTCAACGTCCGTCGGGGCGTCAGAAGCGACGCTATCAGAGTCGACAGTGCCAGGCTCGACAAGGCGCATCAAAGCCGCCAGGCCCTCTAGGGTCTGGCGTTGCTGGTCGGCGGGGAGCGCATCAAGCACGGTGCGGCGAAAGGCCTGGTGGCCTGAGGTTCTGCCGGCAGGGTTGATGCCGCCCATGCCAACGATCACCGGTAAGTGTGACAAGCCGGGTTCCTCGTGGTGCGGTAATGTAAAAACGGGTGGCGACCGTCGCCTGCGTAGGCGAGCGCCTGCAAAATAAATAGCTGGGCGTGATCATAGCACCGGCCATGCAACGGCGTCATGCCGTGAGCGCATTAGGCTGGTAGAATCTGCTTTTTGCGCGAGATTCGCCATGCCATCGCCGTTATCGCCATCGTCATCAAATCTGTCCCGGCCGCCGTCGCGGGTCGTTGTATCGTCGCAGCCCGGGCCGCACCATGACCTGGCGCGCCGCGTGGCGCGGGCGCTTGCCAGCCCGCTGCAAAAGCCGATTGCCGAACATACCCAGGCCGCCTTTGAGCGCGCCGAGGCCTGGCTTGCTGCGCAGAATGCGCCGCTGATACTCGATGCCGGCTGCGGGGTGGGATTATCCACCCGGCGGCTGGCGGCGGAATTTGCCGACCACGCGGTGATCGGCGTTGACCGCAGCGCCGATCGCCTGAGCCGCGATCACGGCGCGCTGCCCGACAACGCGCTGTTGGTGCGGGCCGACCTGGTCGATTTCTGGCGGCTGGCGCAGCGTGCCGGCTGGGCACCCGCGCGCCACTACGTGCTGTACCCTAACCCCTACCCCAAGGCGTCGCAGCTGAAGATGCGCTGGCACGGCCACCCCGTGCTGCCGTCGCTTCTGGCGCTGGGGGGGCGCCTCGAGCTGCGTACCAACTGGCGGCTATACGCCGACGAGTTTGCCCTGGCGGTGGCGCAGGTGACCGGCCGCGAGGCGACGCTGGCGCAGTACGCCGCGGCGGGCGACTACCTGACCCCGTTTGAGGCCAAATACGCTCAAAGCGGTCAGCCGCTCTGGCAGCTGACGGCCAACCTGGAGCGAACATGACGTTTGTTTGTAAGCGGTCCAATAACCCCATCTATACAGGTATCGTTTAGACCGGTAATGTCTC
>JAKDRW010000052.1 GCA_030454225.1 Vreelandella subglaciescola
TGCCGGCCTGTCACGCCGGAGGTCGCGAGTTCGAGTCTCGTCCAGTCCGCCACTTAGAGCAAAGTAGTGATAGGCGCAAGCCGAAATAAAAGTCTTGATCAAACGCCCGCCTGTGTCGTTAATCAAGCAGCCAAATACCAAAACCCCAGATCTTTGATCTGGGGTTTTTTTATGCCTGGGTTTTATCTCTTTAGCCCAGCGCGCTAATGCCGGCCTTGGCAATCTGTGCGTCCTGGTCGGGCTTTACGCCAGAAACGCCCACCGCGCCTACTACGTTGCCTTCCACCACAATCGGTACGCCGCCGGACAAAAGCCCTTTGAGCGGCACCGATAAAAACGCCGTGCGGCCGTTGTTGATCATGTCTTCAAACACTTTAGTTTCTTTGCCGCCAACGGCCGCGCTGCGCGCTTTGTGGGTGGCGGCTTCGGCGGTGAACGGGGCGGTGCCGTCAAGTCGGCGTAGCGCCAGCAGGTGGCCGCCGTCATCGGTAATGGCGACGGTGACGCCCCAACCCTGCTGGTCGGCCTCTCGCTGAGCCGCGTCGAGTACCTGGGTCACGTCAGCTTGGGTCAAGATGACTTTGGTTTGCATGGTAAGGTCCTTTTTAATGAAGGTGCATGTTTTGTTGAAAATTTGTAAGGATGCACGGGCAAGCGCGGCGCGAGACAGCCGGCGCTGAAAACAGGGCCCAGAAACAAAAAGGCTGCGCGAAAGCCGCGCAGCCTTTGATGCCCAACGGTATGGCTACCTTTATACCAAGGTATCATCCACCACTTCAATCCAGTGCCGCACCGGCGTGCGGCCTGCGCTTGCCAAATGGGTCTGGCAGCCGACGTTAGCGGTCACGATCATTTCGGGATTGCCGGCTTCCAGGGCGTTGAGTTTGTTGTCGCGCAGCTGGGTGGCAAGTTCGGGCTGAGTAATGGAATAGGTGCCTGCCGAGCCGCAGCACAGGTGGCCATCCTGCACCGCCGTGAGCGAGAAGCCCAGGGTTGTCAGCACGCTTTCTACCGCGCCGCCGAGCCGTTGCGCATGCTGCAGGGTGCAGGGGCACTGAAACGCCAGGCGTTTGCTGGCCTTGATCCTGAGCGTCTCAAGCGGCGCTCCCCGCAGTACCTCGACGATGTCTTTTGCCCGTGCGCTGACGGTTTGCGCGCGTTCTGCGTAGGCGGGGTCGTCTTTGAGCATGTCGCCGTAGTCTTTGACGAAGGCGCCGCAGCCGCTGGCGGTTTGCACGATCGCCTCGGCGCCCTGCTCGATATGCGGCCACCAGGCGTCGATGTTGGCACGCATCCGTTCGCGGGCCTGCTGCTGGGCGTTAAGGTGGAAATCAATGGCGCCGCAGCAGCCCGCTTCAGGCACCGGAGTGACGCTGATGCCCAGGCGGTCGAGCACCCGCGCGGTGGCGGCGTTGGTGTTGGGCGAGAGTCCCTGCTGCGCGCAGCCTTCAAGCATCAGTACGCGCCGCGGGTGACGATTTGCCGCAGGCCGAATGCCGGCATTAACGGGGGCCGGCGGCATTTTACGGCGCAGTTTTTCGGGAACCAGCGGTTTGAACGTCTGGCCGAGCTTGAGCAGCGTATTAAACCGAGCGGGGCTCACCAGCATTTTGCGCAGCCCGTAGCGCGTCAGGCGTTCGGCCGCCGGGCGCGGCGCGCGGCGTTCGATTTCAGCGCGGCCGATGTTCAGCAGCTTGTGGTACTCCACGCCCGACGGGCAGGTGGTTTCACAGCTTAAGCAGGTCAGGCAGCGATCCAGGTGCAGGCGCGTCTGGGCGGTGACGTTGGCGTCATCGTCGGGGCTCTCCAGCAGCTCTTTCATCAGGTAAATGCGCCCGCGGGGGCCGTCGCGCTCGTCGCCCAAAAGCTGGTAGGTGGGGCAGGTGGCGTTGCAAAAGCCGCAGTGTACGCAGGTACGCAGCACCTGTTCGGCTTCCTGGATATGGGGTTTCTGGCGATCGGCGTCGCTAAAATGCGTTTGCATGTCGGCCCTCCGGGTTAAAACGCGGCATAAAGGCGGCCGGGGTTGAAGATATGGCGGGTGTCGAGCTGGTCTTTCAGCCGGCGGTGGTACTTTTCGACCACCGGATCGAGAGGCGTAAACGGCGCGTCGCTGCCGCCCTGATCGGTGGGCGTATAGCAGGTGGCGTGGCCGCCGACGGCCTGACAGGCACGGCGTAGCGCGGCGCCGTCGAGCGTAGTTTTGAGAAAGCGCTGGCAGCCGGCCCAGTCGTAGAGCATCTGGCTGTGGCTCTCATCAAGCGCCAGCGGCGCAGTGTTGGCCGGCAGCGACAGCCGCCATAGCGTCTGGCCGGGCGTAAGCGTGAAGAAGTCGTGGCGCAGGTCGCGCAGCGCCTGCCAAAAGCTTGGGTCAAGCGGCTCGCCGCCAAGCTCCTGGCGCGTGGTCGCCACCGAGCTGCGGCCGCCTTCCAGGCGCAGCAGTAGCTCGCCGTCGTGCCAGGCAGCGGCGGTAATGGGCAGCGGCCGGCGGCCAAGCTCGGTCATGCGTACAAGGGCGTCGTCGAGCGACAGCGCCAAACGCAGGCTGTAGCTTGCCGGTGGCTTGGGCAACACTTTGAACGACACGTCGGCGAGTACGCCGAGGGTGCCCTGCGCGCCGGTGATCAGCCGCGACATGTCGTAGCCGGCGACGTTTTTCATCACTTCGCCGCCAAAGCGCAACGACCTGCCGTGCTGGGTGATGACGCGGGTGCCCAGCACGAAGTCGCGGGTGGCGCCGGCCCAGGGGCGGCGCGGGCCGGCAAGACCGGTGGCCACGGCACCGCCGACGGTGCTTTGCGGGCCAAAGCGCGGCGGTTCAAAGCCGAGCATCTGGTGGTTGTCGTCAAGCACGGCTTCCAGCGCCTCGAGCGGGGTGCCCGCGCGCGCGGTAACTACCAGCTCTACCGGGTCGTAGTGGACGATGCCGCGATGTTCGGCAACGTGCAGCGGCGCGGCGTCAACCGGACGGCCGTAAAACGCACGGGTGTTGCCGCCAACGATGCGTAGCGGCGTGTGCTCGCTGAAGGCATCGCTTACCTGCTCGCACAGGCGGTCAGCGATGTCACGGTCGGGCAGTGTTGTTGGGCTGTCTGTCATGGTGTGTCCTGCGGCGATCAGAAACGGGGCAGCTCGGGGTGCGCAAGCTCGTTGTTGTGGACGTGCATGGCGCCAAACTCGGCGCAGCGGGCCAGGGTGGGAATATTCTTGCCCGGATTCAGCAGCCGCTGCGGGTCGAAGGCGGCCTTGAGCGCGTGAAACAGGGTGATTTCATCGGCATCAAACTGGCTGCACATCTGGTTGATCTTCTCGCGGCCGACGCCGTGCTCGCCGGTGATCGAGCCGCCGGCGGCGACGCACAGCTCGAGAATCTTGCCGCCGACGTCTTCGGCTAGCGCAAGCTCGCCCTCGCGGTTGGCGTCGAACAGGATCAGCGGGTGCATATTGCCGTCGCCGGCGTGAAAGACGTTGGCCACGCGCAGCCCGCTTTCGCGGGACAGCTCGGCAATGCCGTTGAGTACGCGGGGCAGCTCGCGGCGGGGAATGGTGCCGTCCATACAATAATAGTCCGGCGAGATCCGGCCGACGGCGGGGAAGGCGTTTTTGCGCCCCGACCAGAACACCGCGCGTTCGGCAGCGTTGCGCGCCAGGCGGATATCGGTCGCGCCGGCGTTTTCCAGCACGCCGCGCACGGTGTCGCAGTCGTCGTCGACGTCGGCGAGTACGCCGTCGAGTTCGCAGAGCAAAATCGCTTCGGCATCCACCGGATAGCCGGCGTGAACGAAGTCTTCGGCGGCCTGAATGGCGAGCTTGTCCATCATCTCGAGCCCGCCGGGGATGATGCCGGCGGCGATAATGTCGCCGACGGCCTTGCCGGCCTTTTCCACGTTGTCAAAGCTTGCCATCAGCACCTTGGCGACTTCCGGCAGCACCAGCAGCTTGACGGTGATCTCGGTGATGACGCCAAGCATTCCCTCCGAGCCGTTGAACAGCGCCAGCAGGTCAAAGCCCGGCGCGTCCAGCGCTTCAGCGCCCAGCGTCATGTGCTCGCCCTCGATGGTGAGCACGTCCACGCGCATGACGTTGTTGACCGTCAGGCCATACTTCAAACAGTGCACGCCGCCGGCGTTTTCGGCGACATTGCCGCCGATCGAGCAGGCAATTTGCGATGACGGATCCGGCGCGTAGTAAAGCCCGTAGGGGGCGGCCGCTTCGGAAATCGCCAGGTTGCGCACCCCCGGCTGCAGCCTTGCCGTACGCGTGTCGGGGTCGATATTGATGATGTGCTGAAAGCGCGACATAACCAGCAGCACGCCGCGCTCCAGCGGCAGCGCGCCGCCTGAAAGTCCGGTGCCGGCCCCGCGGGTGACCACCGGCACGCCCAGCGCGTGGCAGCGCTTGAGCAGGGTTTCGACCTCGTCCAGGGTGTCGGGCATTGCCACCAGCATGGGCAGCACGCGGTAAGCGGCCAGGCCATCGCACTCGAACGGGCGCAGGTCCTCTTCGCGGTGCAGCAGCCTGAGCGTGGGCACGCTGTGCTGTAAGTCGCTGAGCACATCGGCTTTTTCAAACGGCGCCAGCGCGCCGTCGATGGCTTCGTCGTACAAGATGTCCATGGCACCTCCTGCCATAAGTCGTGACGCGGTTCACCCCAGTAGGGCGGTGATCAGCGGGTCGCCCAGGCGTAGCGCGTAAAGGCCAATCATGCCCAGCACGCCGGCGGCAATAATGTAGTAAAGCGTGGGCAGCAGGGTTTTGCGGATGGTGGTGCCTTCGCGGCCCAGAAGCCCCACGGTAGCCGACGCTGCCACGACGTTGTGGATGGCGATCATGTTGCCCGCCGCCGCGCCAACGGCCTGCAGCGCCACCATAAAGGCGGTCGATACGCCCAGCTGGCTGGCTACGTTAAATTGAAAGTCCGAGAGCATCAGGTTGGCCACGGTGTTGGAGCCCGAGATAAACGCCCCCAGGGCACCCACGGCCGGGGCAAATAAGGGGTAAACATCGCCCACGCCTGCCGCTACAAACTGCGCCATGGCCACCGGCATCGACACAAGGTCCGAGCCGTTGACCCCGGAGTTGATCAGGATGCGCACCATGGGAATGGTAAAGATCAACACGAAGCCGGCGCCGAAAATGGTGCGCGATGAGTCGCCGAACGCGGCTTTAAGCTCGCCGAATTTCATGCGGTGTAAAAGAGCCGTGACCAGCACCACCAGCAGCAGAATGCCGCCGGGCAGGTAAAGCGGCTGAATGCTGCCGCCAATGTCTTCGCCGAGAATGTCATTCCAGCCGAAAGCAAACGCCGTCAACGCATTCTGCAGCGGCTCAATGGTGCGCGAGGCTACCAGGAAAACGGCCAGCAGCACGTAGGGTGCCCAGCCCATCCAGGTGGAGATAGGCGCCTTGCCGGCGATGTCATCCATCTTCAGCTCAAGCTTGCCGACCCAGCTGCTCGGCCAGTCGCTTGCCGGCGGAAAGTCCCAGGTATCCCGGGGCAGCAAAAAGCCGCGCCGCGCTGCCGGTACCACGATGAGCAGGCCCACCATCGCGCCGATCATTGAGGGGAATTCGGGGCCCAGAGTCACGCCGGCGATCATGTACGGAACGACGAAGGCAACGCCGGCAAACAGCGCAAAGGGCGTGATCGACAGGCCTTCTTTCCAGGAGCGGTTGGCGCCGAAAAAGCGCACCATGATCACTACCATGATCAGCGGCATCAAGATCCCCACGATGCCGTGAAGGATGGCCACCTCGCTGACAATCAGGCGAAAGTATTCCATCCAGGTCGCATCGCCTGCCTGCAGCTGTGCGGTGATGCCGGCGCGGTCGAGCCCGCCGGTCACGCCGACGACCATGGGCGTACCCACGGCGCCGAATGACACCGGTGTCGACTGAATCATCATGCCTACGACCACCGCGGCAAGGGCGGGGAAGCCCAGCGCGACCAGCAGCGGGGCGGCAACGGCGGCGGGAGTGCCAAACCCCGAGGCGCCTTCGATAAAGCAGCCAAACAGCCAGGCCACAATAATCGCCTGCACGCGACGGTCGGGGCTGATGCCCGAAAAGCCCTTGCGGATCGCGGTTATGCCGCCCGAATGCTTGAGGGTGTTGAGCAGCAGGATGGCGCCGAAGATGATCCACAGAATCGAAACTGTGAGAATCAGCCCCTGAAGCGTCGAGGCCGCAACGCGCGTCAGCGTCATGTTCCAGGCCATTAGCCCGATCAGTGCGGTAACCACGAAAACGATCGGCATGGCGACTTTGGCCGCCAAGCGAAAGCCGATCAGGAGTACGCCGGCAAGCACCAGCGGCACAAAGGCCAAAAGCGCAAGTTTAGTGTCAATCATGTCAGGAACGCCCCTTGTTATTGATATATGTTCCGGTGAGATAGCAGCCGCATGGCGCGCGTCTGTGTAGGAAAGGTACGAAGAGCTCCGGCGAATGGCTACCGCTGGATAATTGGTAAGACCAGTATCAGGGCGTAAAAATCACCTCGAAATCCTTTTGGAAATAAATAATCGTTTGATTAGATAGAGTTTTTTATGAATATGCGGCGGCAGTTGGCGCGCTGGCGCCTTAGACTAATAGACAAGGGGGGCTGCGCGCGGCAATCAAGCGTCAGGCATGGGCGAGGGGTAGGCGTGGGGTAGGCGAGCCATAGCGCGCGATTGGTATCATTGTTGCAAGTATGGACAGTTTTTGTATACAAAATTATCCGGGCTGGAAGCGCGGCGGCAGGGCGCCGCCGCGCAGGGTGTCGAGCAGGGGTGAAGAGGTATCAGGCGTTGTCTTCGGCGCGCATCCGCAGGCGGAAGCGAGCAATGTTGATGATTTGCTCGATGGCCGTGCGGCGTTCCTCGGCCAGATCGTTCTCCAGGCGAGTCTCAAACGCTGCGAGGATCGCGTGGCGGTCGAGGCCTTTCACCGCAATGACGAAGGGAAAGCCGAATTTTTCCTTGTAGGCGTTATTGAGTTTTTCAAAGCGCGCAAACTCCTCCGGCGAGCACTGGTCAAGGCCGGCACCGGCCTGTTCGCGGGTGGAGTCGTCGGTCAGCTCGCCCGAGGTGGCGGCTTTACCGGCCAAATCGGGGTGGGCAATAATCACCGCAATTTGCTGCTCGCTGGCGGCGTTTTGCAGCATTTTGCCCATCAGGTCGGCCAGCGCCTCGGGGGCGTCGTGCTCCTCGCTGACGCCGGCGCGCCAGGCGTCTTCTGCCACCCAGGGGGAATGCTCGTAAACATCGCCGTACTGGGCAACGAAATCGTCAAGCGAAAGCGTGCTCGGACGCGGCGTGAGGGTCAGGGTGCTTGCATCGGACGTCATAATGGCTCCATTATTGTGGTGAATTAACGTCAATACTGTATACAATAAAGATGGCTAACGGTACTCTAAAGTGCCATGCGGCATTTGCGTGCTGCTGACTATCTAACAATAAACTGCCGATGAGAAATGAGGAGCCACCATGGGATATTTAACGACCCACGTGCTGGATACAGCACAAGGCCGTCCGGGTCAGGATATCAAGATTGAAGTGTTTCGCATCAATGGTAGCGAACGCCAGTCCATCAAAACCGTGACCACCAACGATGACGGCCGCTGCGATTCGCCGATTCTTGAAGGTGAAGAGTTCACCACGGGTGAATACGAGCTGGTGTTTTACGCCGGCGACTACTTGCGCGCTCAGGGCTTCAAGGCCGACGAACCGCGTTTTCTGGACGTGATTCCGCTGCGTTTTGGCGTGTCTGACGCAAGCGAGCACTACCACGTACCGCTGTTGGTTTCACCCTACAGCTACTCTACCTATCGCGGTAGCTAAGAGCGGAGATAACCATCATGCACGCGTATTTTATCGATTTTGCCAACCTGCTGCTGCGTTGGCTGCACGTTATTGCGGCGATCTCATGGATCGGCGAATCCATTTATTTTGTCATGCTGGACAACGGTCTGCGCAAGCCCAAGGCTGAAGAAGACCGCGAGAAAGGCGTTTTCGGCGAAATGTGGGCGGTTCACGGCGGTGGTTTCTACCACAACCAGAAGTACGCCACGGCGCCGGCCAAGCTGCCCGAAGACCTGCACTGGTCGTTCTGGAAGGCGTACACCACCTGGCTGACCGGTTTTGGTCTGTTCATCCTGCTGTACATGACCAACCCGAGTTTCTATCTGGTGAATCCCCAGAGCAGCTGGGAGTGGGCCGCCAACATGTCCGGCACCATGGCCAACATTGTGGCGCTGCTGTTCCTGCTGGGCGGTTGGGTCGTCTACAACGAGCTGTGTAAGCGCATCAGCCCCAACATGACTCGCGACGGTATCTTGAGCGTTGCGGTAGCGATCATGATGATCGTGGTGTCGTACCTGAGCACGCACATCTTCTCCGGCCGTGCGGCTTTCCTGCTCACCGGTGCGGTGATGGCTACCGCCATGTCGGCCAACGTCTTCTTCTGGATCATTCCCGGCCAGCGCCGCATGGTCAAAGCGATGAAGGCGGGCGACGCGCCCAACCCGCTCGACGGTAAGCGCGGCAAGCAGCGTTCGGTGCACAACACCTATTTCACGCTGCCGGTTGTGCTGCTGATGGTCAGCAACCACTACTCCTTCGTCTTTTCTCAGGAACTGGCGTGGCTGATGATGGTGCTGTTCATCTTTGCCGGCGCGGTGATTCGTCAGTACTTTGTACTGATGCACGCGGGCAGCAAACAGCCTGGCTACCTGGTCGCCGGTGCCGTACTTATCCTGGCGGCGATCTGGATGGGGGCACCAACCAGCGACGACAGTGCAAGCGAAGAAAGCGCTGCCGCGGTGGAGATGGAGCCGACGGGCAAGGCCGAAGTCACCCAAGTGGCCGAAACGCACTGCGTGCAGTGCCACGCGCAAGAGCCGACGCACCCGGGTTTCTCCGCGCCGCCGGCCGGCTACGCGTTTGATAACTGGGAAACGCTGCTCAACCACAAAGACAAGATTCAGGAAGTGGTGAAAAGCGGTTACATGCCGCTGGGTAATACCACCGGTATGACCCAGGAAGAGCGCGACATCATCGCTGCCTGGGAAAAATAACCGACGCTTCACCCCGGCAGTTTCTGCCATCCCCAGGCGGGGGGGGGGGGGGGGGGGGGCGCGGGCGCCCCCCCCCCCCCCCCCACCCCGGCGCTGGGTGGAGAGGGG
>JAKDRW010000053.1 GCA_030454225.1 Vreelandella subglaciescola
ACCCCAATAACGACATCAACATGGCGCAGTCGACCAACGACGCCTACCCGACGGCAATCCGCCTGGGCCTGCTGCTGGGTCACGATGACCTGCTCGCCAGCCTGTCCAATCTGTGCGATTCGTTTTCGCGCAAGGGTGAGGAATTCGTCGATGTGTTGAAGATGGGCCGCACCCAGCTGCAGGACGCCGTGCCCATGACGCTGGGGCAGGAATTTAATGCCTTCGCCACCACGCTCGGCGAAGACCTGAAGCACCTGAAAGAGCAGGTGCCGCCGCTACTGCGCGAGGTCAACCTGGGCGGCACGGCCATCGGCACCGGCATCAACACCGACCCGCGCTACCAGAAGCTTGCCGTGGATCGGCTCGCCGCCATCAGCGAACATACCCTACAGCCGGCTCACGACCTGATCGAAGCCACCTCCGACATGGGCGACTTCGTGATTTTTTCCAGCATGCTCAAGCGGCTGGCGATCAAGCTGTCGAAAATCTGCAACGACCTGCGCCTGCTCTCCAGCGGGCCGCGCACCGGCTTCAACGAAATCAACCTGCCGGCGCGCCAGCCGGGCAGCTCGATCATGCCGGGCAAGGTCAACCCGGTGATTCCCGAGGCCGTCAATCAGGTGGCGTTTGAAGTGATTGGCAATGACCTGTCGCTAAGCCTTGCCGCAGAGGCCGGCCAGCTGCAGCTCAATGTCATGGAGCCGCTGATCGTGTACAAGATCTTTGACTCCATCCGGCTACTTTCTCGAGCCATGGATATGCTGCGCGACCTCTGCATCGACGGCATTACCGCCAACGAAGATCACTGCCGTGCGCTGGTCGAACGCTCGATCGGACTGGTAACGGCGCTGAATCCGCACATTGGCTACGTCAACGCCACGCGGATTGCCCAGAAAGCGCTGGATACCGGTCGCGGCGTACTCGAACTGGTACAGGAGGAAGGGCTGCTCGACGAAGACACTCTGGGCGACGCTCTGCGCCCCGAAAACATGGTAATGCCGCGCTAGGTAACGCCCGCGGCAGAACCCCCACCCGGCTCAGGCGGCTTCGTAGGCCGCCTTGAGCCGGTAAAACTCTTCCACAATGGCGTCCATCGCCGCCGCGTCGTAGTCGCATATCCCGCTGACCACCAGCTTCTTCGAGCCCACGCCAAACGGCTTGCCGCCGGATCCAATGGAGAACTCCAGCAGCGCGTCGGCGCGCTTGCCCTGCACCTCGAGCGACGAGCGCGAGAGCGCGAGATCCGGCGACAATCCGTCCAGACGCTCCAGAGTGAAGCCCATGCTGTGGTAAATCACCAGCGGCCGCTTGGGGTTGAACATCACCCCGTGGGTTTCCATCAGCGGCTTTAAATAATGGGGAAAGTTTTTCCCTGAAAAGGCCACGTAGCAGCGCGTAAAGGCATCCACCGCCTGGCGGTCAAACGTCGTATCACCGCTGCGCGTAACTTCCAGGTAGCACTTACCCGACGCGTCCGAGACGTAAATATCACCGCTTGCCGACTGGCCGAAAGTCAGCGGCGTATTGGCGCCCACCATGCTCAGAAAACGAAACTCCATGTGCTGGGAGAGCCCGAAACGCTCGAGTACCAACGCAAAAAGCAGATCACCGGGCACACAAAAACGCCGCGCATCGGGGTTATGAATCGGGTTGTAGTCGCCGGCAACGCCTTTGGCAAAGCGGCTGGCCTGCTCGGCGGAGATGGTTATTTCATCGCCGCTCTGGGCATAAAAATCCTTGTACATGGCGTTTGCTGCCTAGCATTGTCATTGAAAGTCGATCACTACCAACGCCGCGCATCATGCCATAAAAGACCGTCCAACAGCAGCGGCTTTCTATCGCAGCCGCTAGCAACGTAGGGCGTTAACGGCGTTTGCGCGCGCGGCGAATCATGCGCACCCGTTCTTTGGCCTTTTGTACGGCCTCCTTGCCGTCGTCAACCGGCTTGGGCCGAATCCTGACCCAGGCGAATACCGGCAGCGATAACTGCCAGTAAATGGCCGCCAGCCGCAGACTAAGCGTCGCTGCAAGCGATGCCCCAATGGTCAGCACTAGCGGCGCGCCAATCGCGTAAAGCAGCACGTAGACCACGCCGCCGGCAAAGGCCGCCGTAGCGTAAATTTCTTCGCGTAGCACCATCGGCACGCGCTGGGCGAGCACGTCGCGAATCATGCCGCCAGCCACGCCGGTCATCATGCCCATCAGGGTAGCGACGCTGCCGGCGTACCCGAGCTCCAGCGCCTTGTGGGTACCCAGCGCGGTAAATATTGCCAGCCCAAAGGCATCGGCTACCGGCATGAATCCGCGCGACAGCCGGTGAATGTAGTGAAAGCCGGTCAATGCAAGCGCTACCGTAGCAAAAATCACCCACAGGTAGGTGGGGTCATTCACCCAGAACACCGGCCGCACGCCGAGCACCAGATCGCGCAGCGTGCCGCCGCCGATGCCGGTCACCGCAGCCAGCACCAGCATGCCCACCGGGTCCATGCGCTTGCGGCAAGCCAGCACCACGCCCGACAGGGCAAAGACGATCACCCCGGCCATATCCAGCCAGTACACGAGTCCGCTCACGCGTCTATCTCTCCTCAGGTTTCGCGCTGAAACGGGTAAAGCGCGCCCAGCTGCAATAGCCAGGTCAGTTCATCGAGGGCGGCCAATGACTCATCGACCAGCAGCGGGTCGGCAAGATCCTCAGGCGCCAGGCGGTCGCGGTAGTGGCGCTTCACCCAGCCGACAAGCTCGGCGCAGAGCGTATCGGTGAGCAGCACGCGGCCCGACAGCGCGGCGCGCTCGGCCTCGCTCAGCGCCACCCGCAGGCGCAAACAGGCAGGGCCGCCGCCGTTGCGCATGCTGTGCTTGACGTCCTTGACGACAATCTCGCCAATCGGGTTGTTGCCCGCCAGCACCAGATCCTGCAGCGTGCGCCACACGCCTGCGTTTGTCTCGCATTCCCCCGGCACCACCAGCGTCATGCTGCCGTCCGGATTGGACAGCAGCTGGGAGTTGAACAGATACGTGGCCACCGCGTCGTCAAGGCTTACCGCCTCAACCGGCACGCGCACGGGGATCAGCGGCTCGGGCATTTTCTCGCGCAGCGCATCGAGCGTGCCCTGCTCATCGGCAAAGGCCATGGCGTGATACAGCAGCACCGGGCCGTTGCCCACCGCGATGACGTCGTTGTGGAACACGCCGGCGTCGATGGCATCCGGGTGCTGGCGGGCAAACACCGTCTGCGCCTCGGTCAGACCGTGCTGACGCGCGACCGCCTCGCTGGCCTCGCGGGTTTGCCGCGCGGCAAAGCGCTTGGGCGCCGGCGCGCTGCCAAACGCCTCGCGGCCGTAAACAAACAGGTGCACGCCGGCATCACCATAGTCGGCGCACAGCCGCGTATGGTTGGCCGCGCCCTCGTCGGCAAACGCCGGCGTGGCCGGCAGCGGCGTATGATGGGCGAAATGACAGGGATCGTTGAAAATCGCTTGCAGCATTCGCCCCGTGGTGGCCGGCTCCAGGTAGCGGTGAAAGCTCGACTGCAGATTGGCCGGGGTAAAATGCACGCGGCCGTCCAGCGCGTCAACGCTCGGCGTTATCGTGGCGGCGTTGGCCGTCCACATGCTTGAGGCCGAGCACACCGCGCGCAGTATCGCCGGCGCCTGCTGCGCCGCCTGGGCCAGCATATCGGCATGGCTGCCGGAAAACCCCAGCGCGTGCAGGGCGGCCATATCCGGGCGCTGCTGGGGCGGAAGCACCCCTTGGGCGTAGCCCGCGCGGCTCAGCGCGTGCATTTTCTCAAGCCCCTGAAGCGCCGCTTCGCGTGGATTGGATACCCGCCCGGCGTGACGCGCTGAGGCCACGTTGCCCGCCGCCAGCCCCGAGTAGTTGTGGGTGGGGCCGACGAGGCCGTCAAAGTTGACCTCGCCAACGTTTGCGCCGGTTCTCTCACTCGCTGTGACAATCCGGGCGGCCTGCGCCTGACGGGTCATAGCGTCACCCCGGGCGGTAGCGTATCAGGCAGCACGAGGGTGTCGGTTTCCATGGAAGCGACCGGGTAGGCGCAGTAATCCGCCGCGTAATAGGCGCTGGGACGGTGGTTGCCGCTGTCGCCGACGCCGCCAAAGGGCGCGTCGCCCGAGGCGCCGGTAGTCTGGCGGTTCCAGTTGACGATGCCGGCGCGAATGCGCAGCAAAAAGTCATCCCAATCGGCCTGCTCGCCGCCGATCAGCCCGGCCGACAGCCCGTAGCGGGTGTCGTTGGCAAGCGTAATGGCCTCATCCCAGTCGGCGTAGCGACGCACGGTTAAAAGCGGGCCAAAATGCTCTTCGTCGGGCACGTCAAGGCCGGTGACGTCGAGCAGCGCGGGGCTTAGCAGGCTGGTGCCGTCCGCAAGCCGCTGCATGCGATGGATCACGGTGGCGCCCTGATCTTCCAGCGCCCGCTGCGCGTCCAGCAGGCCGTCGGCGGCGGCGGCGCTGACCAGGCCGGCGTAAAACGGCGGATTCTGCTCGTCAAACGGCTCGGCCACGCGCAGCTTGCGAATGGCCTCGGCAAGCGCCTCGATGAGGCGATCGCCCACTTCGCCTTCAGGCACCAGCAAGCGTCGCGCGCAGGTGCAGCGCTGGCCGCCGGAGGCAAACGCCGACTGCAAAATGGCCAGCACCGCGGCGCGCTGGTCGGGTACGCTTTTTACCACCAGCGGATTGTTGCCGCCGAGCTCCAGCGCCAGAATTTTATCGAGCTGGCCGGCAAACTGGCGGTGCAGCATGCCGCCGACCTTGGCGCTGCCGGTAAACAGCAGCCCGTCGATGGCCGGGTCGCCGGCCAGCGCCTGGCCCACCGGCACGCCACCCTGCACCAGGTTGATCACGCCCGCCGGCAGGCCGGCTTCCAGCCAGCACTGCAGGGTCAAATCGGCGGTGAGCGGCGTTTGCTCGCTGGGCTTGAATACCACGGTATTGCCCGCCAAAAGCGCCGGCACGATGTGGCCGTTGGGCAGGTGGCCGGGAAAGTTGTACGGGCCGAAGATCGCCATCACGCCGTGGGGGCGATGTCTCAGCACGGCGCGGGCATCGCCCACGGGTTTTTCGCGCTCGCCGGTGCGTTCGTTAAAGGCGCTGATCGACAGCGCCACCTTGCCGACCATCGCGCCGGCCTCGGTGCGCGCTTCCCACAGCGGCTTGCCAGTCTCTGCCGCAATGGCCACGCCCAGCGCTTCCTGACGGCTTTTGAGCACCTCGGCAAAGCGTTCCGCCAGCGCCCGGCGCTCGGCAAAGGGCGTTTTCGCCCAGCCGGAAAACGCCCTTTGCGCCGCCTTTACCGCGGCCTGCACCTGGGCGCCATCGGCGGCGGCGCCCTGCCATAAAAGCCGCCCGGAAACGCCGTCGTATTTGGCAAACGAAGCGGCGCTACCGTCGCTCCATTCCCCGTTGATCAGCTGCTGCTGCGTAGCGTGCATATCAGTCTCCCTTGGCTATCAGGTTGGCTCGGTGTGTCAGCGTCAGGTTTCCAGCAGGCGAAGCGTATCGCCCGGGGTGACGTTCAGACGCCGGGCTTCGGCGGGGCTCAGCATGATGTGTTCGTCGTCGCGGGGGCCGCGGCCAATCCAGGCGGCGGTAAAGCCCAGCATCGTGGTGGTGGCGGCCAGCCAGCGGCTGACGCTTTCATCAACGGCGTTGGCATCCACCTCGACGCAGTAGCGCTGCGAGCTGCGCACCGCGCGAACGTCGTCGACATACGCCTCCACCGTGGGACCGCCGTCAAAAATGTCGATATAGCCTTCCCAGCGCAGCCCTTCTTTTTTGAGCATCTCAAGTGCCGGGCGGGTGTGGCGGTGCACCTGGCCGATACAGGCGCGCGCCTCTTCCGGCATGAAGGTGGTGTAAATCGGGAACTTGGGCATCAGCTCGCCGATAAAGCTTTTCTGCCCCAACCCCGTAAGGCGGTCGGCTTCGTCAAAGTCCATGGGAAAGAAGTGCCGACCCAGGCTTTCCCAGAACGGGCTGCGGTTGTTGTCGTCGAACAGCCCGCGCATTTCGGCCAGCACCTTGTCGGGGAAACGGTCGCGAAACTCGGCGATAAACAGCCACCGCGCCTTGGAAAGCAGCGCGCCGTTGCGCAGGTAGCGGTTGGCCTCGCCACGGTATTCCGGGCGCACGAATAGCGAGCACACTTCGGCGTCGCCGGTATGGTCCGAACTTAAAAACAGCGTATCGATAGTGCGGTGTAGATCCAGCTGCACCGACGAATGCGCCAGCGAGCCCAGCCGATAGTGATAAAACGGCACTTCGTGACCGACTTGCCCGTCGATGGCGCAGCAGCCGGCAAGCTCGCCGTCGGTTTCGTCTTCCAGCACGAAAAAATACAGCCGGTTGTCGCGCGCCGTGCGCTCTTCAAAGGCGCTGGCGGCGGCTTCAATCTTGCCGGCGAGAAACTCGCGGTTATCGGGCAGCGAAGTAAACCCGACGCCGGCCTGCTGCGAAAGCGCCTGCAGCCCATCCAGATCGTCGCGGGCAATGGGTCGAATGCGCATTACATTTCTCCTTCGTCCAGCGCGTCTTCGGCGGCGGGCAGCGTCAGCGGGGCGGCCAACACGGCGCGACCTTTTTCCACACCCAGCTGCTCGGCGTGCTCGGCGGTCAGCATTAGCTGGCCGGTGGGCGAGCGCGCGTAGCGTGCCACCACGCAGCGGAATCCGCGGCGCTTCTGGTTGGCCACCAGCGCCGGTTCGGCATCGGGCAGCGCGTGCTCGGGGCGAATTCGCACCGGATGCCAGGCGGCGCCGCGCACGCTCGCCAGCCGCTCGCGCTCGGCTTTGACCACCGGGCCGGCGTCAAAAATATCCACGTGGCGCGAGCGTACAAAGCCTTCGCCGAGCATTTCACCCAGCGCCCGCTCGTGCGCCGGGTGTTCGCGGCCGATGGCCGCCCGCGCTGCCGGCGTGAGCAGCGGCAAGTACAGCGGAAACTGCGGCATCACCTCGGCAATAAAGCTTTTCGAGCGCACCCCGGCGATGTGGTTCATATCCTGATAGCCGCGGTCAAAAAAGTGCCGCCCGACGCTTTCCCAGAACGGCGATTCGTCATTGGCGTCTAAATAGCCCGGAAACGCCACCGCCAAAACGGCGGAAAAGCGCTCGGGGTACTGGGCAATAAACATCAGCCGCGCACGGCGCAGCAGGCTTTCAGCGCTGGTGCCCCGGTAGCGCGGGTTGATCGACATGGCGCACAGCAAGGTCGCCTCGGACACCTCGTGGGACAGCGCCAGCGTTTGCACCTCGCGGCGCACGTTGAGCTGCTGGGAGGCGTGGATCAGAGTTTCCTGGCGGTAGGTATAATAGGCTTCGCTGGCGCCGGCGCGGGCGCGAATGGTCGCGGTTCCCAGCACCTCGCCAGCGCCGCTATCGGCCGCGCCGTCTACCAGCACAAAGGTGTAGTGCTCGTCGCCGGGGTAGTCCACCTGATCGCCAAACGAGGCCTGGGAGCGCGCAATGCGCTCCTCAAGGCGTTCGCGATGCGCCGGCAGGTTGGTCAGCTGCGGCGTGGCGTGAGAGGCCAGCGCTTCAAGCGCGGGCAGATCCGCGGGCGCTACGGGTCGGATAATCAGCATCGCCGGCTCCTTGTTAGCCCTGTTTAGCTCTGGGCGACCAGGCGCTCAATGGCGCGCTCAAGCCGTGTCATGCCTTCTTCGATATCGGCCTCGGGCATCACCAGCGACGGCGCCAGACGCAGCACGTTGGGGCCGGCGATAAGCGCCATGGCGCCTTCTTCGATCGCCAGCGGCAGGATTTCCTTGGCGCGGCCTTCAAAGGCGTCGGACATCTGTGCGCCAATGAGCAGTCCCATGCCGCGAATGTCGCTGAACACGCGGTGTTTCTCGTTGATGCGCTCCAGGTGCTTGCGTATCCGCCCGTGGCGTTTGTTCACCCCGTCGAGCACCTCGGGCGTATCGATAAACTCAAGCGCCGCCAGCGCCACGGCCGAGGCCAGTGGATTACCGCCGTAGGTAGAGCCGTGGGTACCAACGGCAAGCGACTTGGCCACCTCATCGGTGGCCAGCATCGCGCCCATGGGGAAGCCGCCGCCGAGCGCTTTGGCACTGGTGAGAATATCGGGCGTCACGCCGTAGTGTTCATAGGCGTAAAGCTTGCCGGTGCGGCCCACGCCGGTTTGTACTTCGTCAAACACCAGCAGCGCGCTGTGCTCGTCGCACAGCGTGCGCAAGCCCTGCAAAAAGTCGGGGTCGGCCGGAATCAGCCCGCCTTCGCCCTGCATCGGCTCGACCATGATGGCGCAGGTGTCGTCGCCCATCAGCCGGCGTACGCTTTCCAGATCGTTGTAGTCGGCGTGCAGAATACCGCCCGGCACCGGGCCAAACCCCTGTGAATATTTGGGCTGGCCGCCCACGCTGACGGTAAAGAAGGTGCGGCCGTGAAACGACTTGGCAAACGAAATGATCTTGTCTTTATGCTCGCCGTGGTGCTCCACCGCGTAGCGGCGTGCGAGCTTGAGCGCGGCTTCGTTGGCCTCGCCGCCCGAGGAGCACAGAAACACCTTATCGGCGAACGTGCGCTCTACCAGACTTTTGGCCAGCTTCAGCGCCGGCTCGTTGGTAAACACGTTGGAAAGGTGCCACAGCGTCTCCCCCTGGGATTTGAGCGCATCCACCAGCACCGGGTGGCAGTGCCCCAAAGCGTTGACCGCGATGCCGCCGGCAAAATCAATGTACTCGCGCCCTTGCTGATCCCACAGGCGGCTACCTTCACCGCGCACCGGAATGACCGGCTGGGGGGAATAGTTGGGCGCCATGTACTGGTCGAAGTCCTGCCGGGTCGGGGTAGTGCTCATGGATATCTCTCCGCTTTTTCTGCGTTTGGAACGAATTTCAGTATACGGTGCGCCGCCAGTGCCCCGCTTTCAGTAATGTGACGCCTAGTTATGAAATCAGGGTGTTGAAACAGGCGTTATGAAACAGGACATGAAAACCGCGCCCGGCTTCCCGGCGCTAGCTCAGCCGCTCTTCGCGCGGGGCAATG
>JAKDRW010000054.1 GCA_030454225.1 Vreelandella subglaciescola
GCATTCCTGCATTCCTGCATTCCTGCATTCCTGCATTCCTGCATTCCTGCATTCCCCCTATCTGCCAACGTAGTTGGCACCTAAACGGATTGAGGCACCGCTGGGCTACCAGCCAAACAGCGAACTATGTGACCTACTGTCCTACGCCTCCGCTGGTACGCAGCCGGCTCCCGCCCCAATGGCCACTTAGGCCCACCCTGCCCGCAGCACATCGTGCTGTGGGCAGGCACTCCCCTCCCCCCCAAGAACCTAACCTACTTGTTTTACCATGCTTTTTATGCTAAGCAGAGCGGCTAGATCGCTACCCACGCTCTCAGCTCCTACCGCCTGTGCGGTTCGTTCAGATGTTGGCCGCGGCGATGGCATTGCCATAGCCGATATCACGGTGCCAATGGCGTTGCGACAAGTGCGGCTTTTCAGCTTGCTGGCCACAGCCAAGGTAGCCCCTTGCTATGGATAGCTAGTGGCGTACTTGCACCCGCCGCCGCCCTGCCTAATTCGGCAACTAAACTGTCGACATAATGTCGCCCCAGCCGGCGATGCGTTGCTGATGCCGTAATTGATCAAATTTCAATTTTTGACGATTCCGGCAAATTCAGCGATTCGATATCGCGCCAAAAACGGACTTATTTTCACACCTTTTCTCTGGCTTATTGATTTAGAATATTCTAATCCTTAGGCGGATCCTGCAATTGTGCAGAAAACCCCATTCCACGAATCTCCCTGCAAAAAAGCAGACCGGCACTGTAAAAAAGCAGAAACGGGCGCGGCGATTTTTTCATCAAGCCTGCGTCAATCCTGCAAAAGTGCAGGAAACACCATTCCGCCAAACACCCTGTTTTTTTGCAGACCCCCTCTGCAAAAAAACAGGGCTCCGCAACGCTAAAAATTGGCCAATTCTGAAAAAAAGCAAAATTCAGTACCGTCGCCAATAAACCGATCCTGCACAAATGCAGGAAACGCGATTCCATCAAAAGGCCTGCAATAGTGCATAGCGGCTCTGCAATTCTACAAACCCACATTTCTTAAGCCATTGATTTTATTGGTCATTATCGATAAGAGGAGCTATCGATAACTATACTCGAGGAACGGTATCGCGCCGGGTCGTTCGCATGAGCGGCATGGGCTAGCCTTCGCTACCATAAAGTCATAGGATGACCCAATCATCCCATGACCCAAGGTGCGTATGGCCCACCACATTCACCACCGGCCTTCGCTGGTGGACGGGGTAATCGAAAACGTCAAAGAGGCATTGAAGCGCGGCCGCTGGGCGGTAGGCGAACGCCTGCCCGTGGAAGCCGAGCTGGCCGGCGAGTTTGGCGTCAGCCGCAATACCGTTCGCGAAGCGGTGCGGGTGCTGGCGCATACCGGCATGCTGGAAACCCGCCAGGGCGCGGGCACCTTTGTGCGCGCCATACACGACGCCGGCGACACCCTGCGCGAGGTCGAGCGCGCCCGCCTGCGCGACCAGCTGGAAGTGCGCCAGCTACTCGAAACCGACGCCGCGCGTCTCGCCGCCCTGCGCCGCAGCGCCGCTGATTTAGCCGCCATGCACAGCGCGCTGGCCGCACGCGACGCGGCCGGCGATGACGTCGAGGCGCGCATCGAACACGACGAGCGTTTTCATCTGGCCGTGGTCAAGGCCGCGCACAACGCGGCGCTGACCACGCTGTACCGCTACTTTGCCCATTCCGTGGTGCACACCATCGAGCAGACCGAACGCAACCGCCACCTGCCCGAACCCAGCCACGCCGAACACCAAGCGCTGCTGAGCGTGATTGAAGCGCGCGACGCCGACGCTGCAGAGCGCAACGCGCGCGCCATGCTCGAACCCAGCTTAAACGCCCTGAGCGACAGTCCAGAATAAGGAGCCGCCCATGCGCGTCCGTCTTGATCCCTTTACGCTAATTTTACTGGGCACCATTGCGCTGGCGTCGTTTTTACCTGCCCGCCCGCCGCTTGCCGGCTGGCTCGACCACGCCGGCGTGTTTGCCGTGGCGCTGCTGTTTTTTCTCCACGGTGCGGCGCTATCCCGGGACGAAGTGCTCAGCGGCGCCATGCACTGGCGGCTGCACCTGGTGATTGCCTCGCTGACGTTTATCGTCTTTCCGCTGCTGGTACTGCCCACCACGCTGCTCGCGCCGCAGCTAATTCCGGAAGACTTGGCCGTGGGCTTTCTATATCTCGGCGTGCTGCCCTCGGCGGTATCGTCGTCGATTGCCTTTACCGCCATGGCGCGGGGCAACGTGCCCGCCGCCATCTGCAGCGCGGCGGCGTCCAACGTCTTCGGCATGATGCTGACGCCGTTTTTGCTGATCCTGCTGGTCAGCTCGTCGGGGGGCAGCTTTGCCGTCAGCGAGGCGCTGCGCGATATTTTCCTGCAGCTGCTGCTGCCGTTTGCCGCCGGTCAGGCCGTGCGCCCGCTGATCGGCGGCCTGCTTAACCGCCATAAGTCGTTGACCGGGCGCTACGACCAAAGCGTGATTCTGCTGATTGTGTATACCGCGTTCTCGCAGTCGGTGGTTGACGGGCTGTGGCAGAAGCTACCGCTGCTGGCGATTTTTGCCGCCATCGCCCTGTGCGGGCTGCTGTTGGCGGTGGTTATTGTCATCGCCCAGGTAGCCTCGCGGCGCTTTGGCTTTAGCCTCGCCGACGAGGCCGCCGTGGTGTTCTGCGGCTCGAAGAAAAGCCTGGCCTCGGGGCTGCCCATGGCCAAGGTGCTGTTTGCCGGCCACCCGGGCTTTGGCATGATCGTGCTGCCGATCATGTGCTACAACCAGATCCAGATTCTCGCCGGCGCGTTTATTGCCCGGCGCTACGAGCATCGCATTCTGGAAGAAACCCGCAAAGCCGGCCGCACCCACGACGCTCGGCGAAGTGCTTGAGGAGTTTGGGCACGACGCGCACTAGTTTATTAACCCAAACCCCAGGTTGCCCCCGCTGAGCGCGGCCATGTTGATGAAAAAACGATAGTTCACGCCGCCTGTTCCGCAGTTAAAAGAGGCCGTTGCATCTGGACCTTCCGCTGTTACGGGCGAGCCGCCGAAACTTCTATTTCAATTAACCACCCGGGATTAGCCAGCGCAGCGACCTCAACGGCGGATCGCACCGGCAGGTTGGGCTGGTCTTCGGTGCCAAAGAACTTGGTGTACCCGTCCATAAAGCCGGTGAAATCGACCTCGCCGTCCTGGGCGACCAAAAACACCTGCATGCGGTAGACATCCGCCATGCTCAGATCGAGTGATTTCAGGGTGTCCTCAATCGCTTGCAGGGCCGAGGTGGCCTGCTCCTCCATCGAGCCATAAGCGGCCATAGAGTCCGCCTCGGCCGTGTCATCAATCGCCACGGGTACCTGGCCACTCAGGTGCACCAGGGTTTTATTGGCAGGCACCTCAACCGCCTGCGAGATGGGGAAATCAGAATCAGGCAGTTTATGGCGAATGACATTTTGCTCTGCGGCCTGAACACCCATGGCTGTGCTGCTGAGAAGAGTTGCTGCAGCAATGCCAGAGATAAATTTGCGCATGTATTATTTCCTATTCAGCGCCCCGCGACAGACCGGGACGCATCAGTTTTGATTAGCGGTCGAACATCATCTTCAAATTAGTCCCGGTAGCGAAAGGACGCCAACCTGGCCGGTGGGCGTTTTACCCCGACGACCCGTCAGCGAACATAACCCTAGGCCGCGCCGTTGAGGGTGGCCATATCGATCACAAAGCGGTAGCGCACGTCGCCTTTTTGCATGCGCTCGTAGGCTTCGTTGATGTTGCGGATATCCAGCATTTCCACGTCGCAGGTAATGCCGTGTTCGGCGCAGAATTCCAGTAGCTCCTGGGTTTCGGCAATGCCGCCAATCAGCGAGCCGGCGATCATCCGGCGCTTGCCGATCAGGTTGCCGCCGCCAATCGGCGGATCAACCGGCCCGATCAGCCCGACCAGAATATGCGTGCCGTCATACTTGAGCGCCGCCAGATAGGGGTTGACGTCGTGGGGCACCGGCACGGTATCCAGCATGAAGTCGAACGTCTCGGCAACAGCGGCCATCTGCGCGTCATCAGACGAGACCACAACGTGGTCGGCGCCGTTGCTTTTGGCTTCGGCCACCTTGGCGTCGGAGCGGGTAAACACCGTAACTTCGGCACCCAGCGCGCGGGCCAGCTTCACGCCCATATGGCCAAGGCCACCCATGCCGATCACGCCGACCTTGTGCCCTTTGCCTACGCCGTGGTGGCGCAGCGGCGAATAGGTGGTAATGCCAGCGCAGAGAATCGGCGCGGCCGAAGACAGCTCGATGCCGTCGGGCATGCGCAGCACAAACGCCTCGCTGACCACGATATCGGTGGAATAGCCGCCCTGAGTCATGCTGCCGTCATGGCGGTCGTCGTTGCCGTAGGTCATGGTGACGCCGTTCAGGCAGTATTGCTCGACGCCTTCAGCGCACGCCTGACAGCTACGGCAGGAATCCACCATGCAGCCCACGCCGACCAGGTCGCCGGGGGCAAAGCGAGTGACATCATTACCGACATGGGTGACCTTGCCGACAATTTCATGCCCCGGCACCAGCGGATAGCGCGTAGTACCCCAGTCGTTCTGAGCAATGTGTAGATCGCTGTGACAAACGCCGCAGTACATGATGTCGATGGCGACGTCATCGGCGCGCAGCGTGCGACGCTCTATCTCAAGCGGGGCCAGCGGCGCATCTGCCGCGTGTGTTCCGTAGGCTTTCACCTGGTTCATGGTAGTACCTTCAAGTCATGACAAGTGCCGCCGGGATAGCGGCGTGGCGTTTATTCTAGACCTCCCAAGCGATCTAGCAAAAGCGTATTATCCGGCTGATTTTCTGTGCAAACCTGCCCTCCCACTGCCAAGCTGTACGGGCGTTAATCTGATAGCTTAGGGCTGTCACTTACCCCCACACCGACCAAGGACTGACGATGGCAACGCAACCGATTATCGACCGCCCCCACAAAAGCGCCATACCGCGCCGGCTGGCATGGCTCAGCGTCATTTTATTGGTTATCGCCGCGCTGCTGGTAGCCGCAGCAGGCCCCGCGTACCGCACGGACATGCTGGGGCTGGGCGAAGCCTTCAGCCTGCTGCGCTACGCCACCTATAGCGTGGTAGCGGCCGCCGCCGTGGGACTGATTACGCTGCTTGCCAGCGCGCTCAAACGCCGCTTTGGCCCGGGCTTTACCGCCGTGCTGGTCATCGTGGCCGCCGCAGCTATCCTCTATGTGCCGTGGCAGCACTGGCAGCGTGCCCAAGCGGTACCGGCGATTCACGACATCACCACCGACATGGACAACCCGCCGGCCTTCGAGGCCGTATCCAGCGCTCGCGAAGCCGCGCCCAACGAAGTCGACTACCCCGGCGAGGACACCGCCAGGCAGCAGCGCGCCGCTTACCCGGAGGTTCAACCACTACCCCTTGACGCGCCCACGAGCACGGTGCTGGCCGCCGTTCAGGCAGAAATGCAGGAAGCCGGCTGGCAAATTGTTGATGTCAGCCAAGACCGCATCGAAGCGACTGCCACCACCCGCTGGTTCGGCTTCAAGGACGACGTGGTGGTGCGTCTTGGCGAGGAAGACGGCGCCACGCGGGTGGATATGCGCTCGGCCTCACGGCTGGGCAAAAGCGACGTGGGCACTAACGCCGCCCGGGTGGACAGCTTCCTCAAGGCGCTCAAGGCGCGCCTGGCGCAGAGCTGATCAGGCCATGACCTCGGCAGCACTACGCGTGCCGTCCAGTAGCGTGAACTCCGTGTCGGCAAGCGCTGCGTACTGCACGACGTAGAGCAGCGCGCTGGCCACGTTGCCGCGTGACATTTGATTGTTGCCGGCCTCGTCAACGCTTTCGGCAAACCGCTCGGTGGCCGCGTCATCGCTCAGCCGGCCGGGCTTGAGAATGACGTAGGGCAACCCGCTTAACCGCAGGTGCGCGTCGGCGGCAAACTTGGCCGCCATGTAGGGACGCAGCTTTTCCGGCGCGGCCATGGGGTCTTCCGCGCGCATGGCGCTGACCATGATGAAGCGCTTGAGGCCTTTTTCCGCGGCGATATCTGCCGCGCGAATGGCGCCGTAAAGATCGATCATCAGGGTTTTATCCGGCCCGGTATCGGGGCCGGAACCGGCGCTGAATACTACCTGCTCGCAGCCCTCGAACGCGTGAGAGAAATCGCCTTCCAGATCGGCGACAACCGTGTCAATGCCGCGCTCGGCAAACCAGCCTGCCTGTTCTTCGCGGCGCACCATCGCCTTGATGGGCTCGCCCGCCTTTTTAGCACGCTGGCAAAACTGCTTGCCGATCTGGCCGTTGGCACCGATTACCAATGTCGTCATATTGCCTCCTGTCTCTTCACTTTTTATGCGGCCGATGACAAGCGCCGCTACTCTTGCGTGACTACTCTTGTGTATGCGGTCGCTTATCGCCAGCTTCAACCAGGCGCGTACCGGCGTATCGTGTTAAATTGTGACCACTTTTATGACCGGCGAGGCGCTATACGGCGTATTTCCAACCATGCTACGTATATCCAACAACGTGATATTGGCCGATTGGGAAATCCAGATCGAGCAGATCCGTGCCCAGGGAGCCGGCGGGCAAAACGTCAACAAGGTGGCCTCGGCCGTCCACCTGCGCTTTGACATTGCGCGCTCGACGCTGCCGGCCTTTTATAAAGAGCGGCTGCTGGAACTGTCTGATCAGCGCATTACCCGCGACGGGGTGATTGTGCTCAAGGCGCAAAAGCACCGCACCCTTGAGTTGAATAAAGAGGATGCGCTGGCGCGCCTGAAAGCGCTGATTAAACGCGCGACGGTGCAGCAGAAAGTCCGCCGCCCCACCAGACCCAGCCGCAACGCCAAGCGCAAGCGTGTGGATAGCAAAACGCGCAAAGGCAAGACCAAGGCGCTGCGCGGCAAGGTCAAGCTGTAGCGACAAACACCAGGAGACGAATGACAATGCCGGCAACACCCCCCCAGCGCCCGCTGTCACCGTGCGTACAAATCTGCCAGATGCGTCAATCTGATCAGACCTGTCGGGGCTGCGGGCGCACGCTGGATGAAATTGCCTGCTGGAGTCAGATGACCGAGACCGAGAAAGCCCCGGTATGGGAACGCCTGGAAAAAGACGGCTATGCCGCGCATAAAACGGCGCCCGCTCGCGTATAAACCACTATGCTAAAGATCAGCGCAAAATCAGGAGCCCGGCATGTACCTCGATTACTTTGAGCCCCCACAAGACTCGCCGCTTGGTCGCCTGACGCTTTGCGCAAGCGATGACGGCCTGACGAGCATCGAGTTCTCCCGCGGGCTTTTGGGCACCCGGCGCAAACACCCGCTACTGGAGCGCTGCAAAACCCAGCTGGCGGAATATTTTGCCGGGGCGCGCAGCGTGTTTGACTTGCCGCTGGCGCCTGCCGGCACGCCGTTTCAGCAGTCGGTGTGGGGCGCTTTGGGGGATATCCCCTACGGCGAAACGCGCAGCTACGGCAACATTGCCGAAGCGCTTGGCAAACCCACCGCGTCAAGAGCGGTAGGCATGGCCAACGGCAAGAATCCGCTGGCCATCATTGTGCCCTGCCACCGCGTGGTGGGCGCCAACGGCCGGCTGACCGGCTATTCAGGTGGTCTTAACCGCAAGGAATGGCTGCTGGCCCACGAGGCGCGCAACAGCGCTGCCAATGCCAAGTAACCTAGCTTGGACATAGCCCGGGCCAAATACGCTAATGCGGGCTTGGCGGGCTTTTCACACTTGCGCTATGCTTGGTTGCTTAATAGCTAATACACGAAGCGGCGTCAACGCGTCCGCCATGCGTGAAGGGTTGATAGCGCCGCCAAGCCCCCTTTCCTCTGACCTGCCGCCTGATACGCGGCAGGTTTTTGTCGCCAGCAAGCGTTAAAGCGAGCGCTTCTACTGCCACTTCCCCTTTCGCTTCTGCTTTCGCCTCCTCCTGCACGCTGCATTATTCATTAGACGCATAACCCATGACAAAATTGGATACAGAGACCCCGGCTGTGATAATGTTTGCTCACTCTTCTCTTGGCGGCCCGTTCGCCACCCCATTTTTATCAACAAGAGATCCCTATAATGAGCGTGTCACAAAAAATCTCTGCGCAAGAAAATGCCGTTCCCGACAGCACCGGCGCCACCCGTGAAGAAGAAGACCTGCTGGGTCGCCTGGCCGTGCCGCTTAACGCCTACTACGGCATTCAAACGCTGCGCGCGGTGGATAACTTCCACCTTAGCGGCGTGCCCCTGGCGCACCACCCGCGGTTGATTGCGTCGCTTGCGATGGTCAAGCAGGCGGCCGCCGATGCCAACCACCAGCTGGGCAACCTGGAAACGACGCGCTTTGAGGCCATTGTCCACGCCTGCCAGAGCATCATCGACGGCAACCACCACGACCAGTTCGTGGTCGACATGATTCAGGGCGGCGCCGGCACCTCGACCAACATGAACG
>JAKDRW010000012.1 GCA_030454225.1 Vreelandella subglaciescola
ACTCTCGACCGCCGCGGGCCACATCGTGGCTATCGGCGGTGCCGAGGATAAGACGTCGGATTTGCAAATCCTGAAACGGGTTTTTGCTCTGGCGCCGGAAGGCAGCGATGAAGTCGCCGTCATCGCCTCTGCGAGTGGTATCCCCGAGCAGGTACTGCCTGCCTATCAAGCTGCTTTTGAGCGCCTGGGGGCGAGCCGCGTTCATGCGCTGGATATACAGAACCGCAGGCAGGCCTCCGATCCCGACAACGTCCAGCTGATTCGCCAGAGCGGTGTGATTTTCTTTACCGGCGGTGACCAGCTGCGCTTGACCAATGTGATCGGCGGCTCGGCGGCGCTGGATGCCATTCGTGAGCGCCTGATGGACGGCGCGGTGATTGCGGGCACCAGCGCGGGTGCGGCGGCCTTGACGGGCACCATGATCTATAACGGTGACGCTGCGGATGCCCTGCGCAAGGGCGCCGTGAACATGGCCTTCGGCCTCGGCTTGGTCGACGGTCTCATCATTGACAGCCACTTCCTTGCACGCGGGCGGTTCTCGCGCCTGATGGAAGTCGGGGCATCCAACCCGGGGCATCTGGGAGTAGGTCTGGGCGAGGATGCCGGTGTGATCGTGCATCCGAATCGGATCCTCGAAGCCATCGGCCCGGGGCACGTCATCATCATCGACAGCCGGGATATAGCAAGCTCCAATATTGCCGATCTGTCGATGGGGGAGCCTGTCGCCGTCGAGAACATGATTCTTCATGCCATGGTCAGCGGTCACGGGTTTGATATCGATGCGCGGCGCTATCTCGTCGCCGACGAGCTCACCGCCTTGCTGAAGAAACGCCAATGAATATCCTGGAGCATCGAGCGCTTAGAGGCCCCAACTACTACAGCCGCTACCGGGCTATCTATATGCGCCTGGATATTGGCGAACTCGAGGAGCGGCCCAGCGATACCCAGCCCGATATCGTCGAGCGTATCGGCGGGCTGCTTCCTACGCTGCAGGAGCACCGCTGCTCCGTTGGCCGTCCTGGCGGTTTTCTGGAGCGGCTGGCCCGGGGCACCTGGGCGGGACATATCGTTGAGCATGTGGCGATCGAGCTGCAGAATCTGATCGGCTTCTCGCTGGGTTACGGCAAGACGGTGGATTCCTACGACAGCGGTATCTACAACGTCGTCTACCGTTACCGGGACGAAGCCTGCGGGCTGGCGGCCGGGGTCGAAGCCGTGGCGCTCGTCGAGCGGTTGTACAGCGGTGATAATATCGACATGGGGGCAATCATCGATCGCCTGAAGAAGGTGCGTGATGATCATATGCTGGGGCCGTCCACCGCGGCGATCGTTGATGCCGCGGAGCGTCGCGGGATCCCCTGGGAGCGTCTGAGCGAGAACAGCAGCTATCTTCAGCTGGGCCAGGGCCATCGTCAGCAGCGCATCCAGGCAACGGTCACCGGTCGTACCGATCTGATCAGCCATAGCATCGCCGGTGACAAGGGCTGGACCAAACAGTTGCTCGGCGATGCCGGAATCCCGGTGCCCTATGGCCGTGTTTGTGGTTCATTCGATGAGGCGCTCGAGGCGGTGGAGTCGATTGGCTATCCCGTCGCGGTGAAACCGTTGGAAGGCAATCACGGCCGTGGGGTAAGTACGGATATCCAGAACGATGCCGAGCTGCAGGAGGCCTTCGCCATCGCATCCAGGCACAATCCAGCGGTGATCGTCGAGCGATTCATCGACGGCGAGGACCATCGACTACTGGTGATTGACGGCAAGCTGGTCGCCGCGGCGCGGCGGCGCCCGGCCCATGTGATTGGCGATGGCATTGCCACGCTGCAGGCGCTGGTGGAACGAGAGAATCAGGATCCGCGTCGCGGAATCGGTCACGAAAATCTGCTCACCCGGATAGAGCTGGATGAGCAGTCCCTACGCTTGATCGGTCAGCAAAGCCTGACCCTGCACAGCGTCATCCCCAAGGATGCCGTCATCTTTCTGAAGCCCACCGCGAACCTGAGCACCGGCGGCACTGCGACAGACGTGACCGACGATATTCATCCCGAGGTGCGCTATGTCGCGGAGCGCATCTCGCGCCTGGTCGGACTCGATATCATCGGCATCGATCTGCTGGCGGAGAGTCTTTCCCGGCCCTTGGAAGATCAGTCCGCGGCGGTGGTCGAGGTCAACGCGGGGCCGGGGTTTCGCATGCACCTGTCGCCGACCCACGGCAAGGCGCGCGATGTCGGCCAACCGGTGGTCGACATGCTGTTCCCGGTCAGCGACGACAACGGCCGCATCCCCATCGTCGCGATCACCGGTACCAACGGCAAGACCACCACGGTACGCCTGCTCTCGCATCTACTGCGCCAGGCGGGCCGTAATGTCGGCATGGCCTGCACCGGCACCATCGAGATCGACAACCATGTCGTTCTGCGCGGCGACTACAGCGGCCCCCAGGCGGCGGCCAGCGTGCTGCGCGAGCCCACGGTGGAGTACGCCGTTCTTGAGGTGGCCCGAGGTGGCATCATGCGTCGCGGCCTGGGCTTCGATGAATGCGACGTTGGCGTGCTGCTCAATATCGCCAGCGACCATCTGGGCGAGCGCGATATTCACACCCTGGATGAGCTGGCGCGATGCAAGGCGGTGGTGATTGACGCGGTTCGCCCCGAGGGGACGGCGGTGCTCAACGCCGACGATCCTCGCGTATTCGACAGCCGGGAGTGGGCCCGGGGCAATGTCGTCTTCTTTACTCTGGATCCGGGCTCGCCGGCCGTGCGTCAGCATGTCGAGGAGCATGGCGTGGCGTTCACCGTACACAACGAGCGTATCGTTTTGCGCCAGGGCCAGGTTGAGGCCGAGGTGATTTCAGTGGTCGATGTGCCGCTCACCTTCGAAGGCCACGCCCACTTCAACGTCGCCAATGCGCTGGCCGCCAGCGCTGCCGCCTATGCCCTGGGGCTCTCCATTGGCGATATTCAGATGGGGCTGCAGACGTTCCATCCGACACCGGGGCAAAATCCGGGGCGTACCAATCTTATCGAAGCGGACGGTATCCGCGTGCTGATCGACTATGGTCACAACGTGCCGGCCCTCGAGGCGCTGAGTGAGCTCGTCAGCCGTATTCCGGCGCGTCGCCGCATCGGCGTGGCAAGCGCCCCGGGCAATCGTCGGGACGAGGATTTGTTCGATCTCGGCGTTCATCTCGCCAGAATGCACGATCAGGTGTTCATCTACGAGACCGACCCGCGCGGGCGGGCCATCGGGGAAGCCGCCGCTCTGCTGCGCGATGGCGCTGAGTCTGTTGCCGGCACCTGCCGTGTCGAGATCGTCATGCAGGAAGACCGGGCCGTCATCAGGGCGTTCGATGAAGCCAACGAGGGCGATCTGCTGGTGCTGCTGATCGATGATATCGACGGCGCCATCGAACACCTCAAGGGGCGCCAATTTTCATCGGCCTCGTCGAGCGACGATGGCGGACCATCAACGACGCCATAGATACTCTGCCTCCCACACTACAGGCGATCCGCGCCATGCCCCTTGATCAAGCCACGCCATTGCTGACCCTGCTGCGGGTTGGTCGACTCTACACACCGGCGCCGGCCGACGAGACGGATATCCTGATTGCCGGCGGTCGCATCGCCGCGCTGGGGCGCGATCTTGCCATTCCAGAAGGCTGGCCGGTGACCCTGGTAGAGGTGCCGAAGCTGACCGCCGTGCCGGCCTTCATCGATCAGCACGTGCATGTCACCGGGGGCGGCGGTGAAGGCGGTTGCGGCACCCGCTGCCCGGAGATCACCGCCGATGAGATCGCGAGCATGGGGATCGCAACGGTGGTGGGGGTGCTGGGGACAGATGGCATCAGCCGCAGCCCGGCGGATCTGCTGGCAAAGGTGCGCGGGCTACGGGCGGAAGGCATTTCGGCCTATATGTACACCGGGGCGTATCGCGTGCCGCCGCCGACCTTGACCGGTGATCTTCAGCGTGACCTGGCCTGGATTCCCGAGGTCATCGGCCTGGGCGAACTGGCGATTTCGGATCATCGCTCGAGCCAGCCGCGCCAGGACGAGATCGAGCGGCTGGTGAGCGACGTACGGGTGGGCGCCATGCTGGCGGGTAAGCGCGGTATCTGTCATTTTCATCTCGGTGATGGCAAACGCGGGCTGGAGCCGCTGCGCCGTCTATTGACCGAGACCGAGATTCCCGCGGATCAGGTCATTCCTACCCATGTGAACCGTCATCGCGCGCTGCTCGAAGAGGCCGCAGACTATGCCTTGACTCTTGATGCCTGCGTGGATGTGACCGCTTTCGAGGACGCTGGCGAAGGGCTTTCAGCGTTTGACGCGGTTGCTTTTCTGCTCGAGCGCGGCGTCCCCGCAGAACGCATTACCCTGAGTTCCGACTGCAACGGCAGCCTGCCGGAGTTCGATGCCAAGGGCGAGTACTTAGGGATGCGGGTAGCGCGCAACACCGCTTTGATAACGGACTGGCGGCGTCTGGTGCGCGAGCAGGTGCTGCCGCTGGAACAGGCCCTGGGGCTGATTTCGGGCAACGTGGCCCGGGTGCTCGGGCTGCACGCCCGCAAGGGGTGTTTAGCCGTGGGTTTCGATGCGGATATAGCCCTGCTTGACGACGAGCTGCGCCCGCAAATGACCTTCGTGGCCGGACGCTGTCTTTACGGCGCAAGGTAGCAAAATGGCCAGCGGGTGATGGCGTTGCCGTATTTGGGTGGGGGCTAAATGTCGATCATCGACATGCAAAGCCGGACAAGAAGCTTGCTGTTGAGCCTCTGGGAAGACGACGGCGCGGTGATCGTCTACGATGGCGATACGCTAAAAGAGCTTGAGCGCATGCCCATGAGCAAGCCCTCGGGCAAATATAACGTGTGGAACAAGACGCGCTATGAAGAAGGTGCCAGCCATTAGAGTCTGTTTTTATTCACACCCGTTTATTCATGTTAAGTGAGATAAGGAGGCCAATATGGCCATTTCCAGCTTTAACGAACTTCTCGGCGAGGCGCGCAGCCAGCCCCGCCCCCAGCGGCTGTTATTGGTATTTGCCAAGGCTGAACTGCCGGACTTCCCCGACGACGATCAGCGCCGCCAGTTCGAGCAGGGCGAGGGTGGCGTGCTGGTACCGACCGTCTGCGCCGATAAAACCCCGGACGAGCTTGAAGATATGAACGCACTGCTTAAAGAAGCCGAGCAGACCGGTGCCGAGTGGGAGCTGTTTTTCGTCGCCGGCATGGACGACCCCCAGGACGACGACGAAATCCAGAAGCAGCTGACCAAAATGACCGAGTCGCTGCAGATGGGCAACGTCGGCTCGTTTATCGCCTTTGATAAGCAGGGTGAGGCGCTGAGCCTGGCTTAGCTATAGTCGAGGTGCCGGAATTCAACGGCCCGCCGAGTGTCAGAAGACCGAGATGCGGAAAGAGTTCCGCAGGCTGAGCGAGCAGCGGGAGAGCGGTGAGTAATGGACGGCAGGCCGCCTGCCATACGGTCAAAGGGCAAGGCAGTCGGCGTTTGACGGTGGATGCATTGCTTATTTGCCCTCCTTATGACTGCGCTATAGCCTTTGTCACGGTGGAGGGCGATATATCATCAGTGCTTGCGGGCGTTGGCCAGACGCTCAACGTTCAGCGCAATCGAGAGCATGAGAATCAGGCCTTCTTTTGCCAGCGACATGACAATCACGGAGAAGTACGTGTAAATCAGCCCGGAAATCAGCACCCAAAAAGCGTAACCCATACCGGGGCCGTAGGGGCTGCTCGCCAAGGTAAACGCGGAGAAGGCTGTAAAAAGCAGGGTGATGATGACGCCACCGAACCAGGACAGGAAGATAAGCCCATCCCATGACGCACGGAACCAGTCGAGTACCGGGAACTCCGAACGAACGGCGTTATCTTCGACACTTTTTTTGGGCTGGCGCATCTCAGAAAGCCGCAGCGCGGCCCCCTTCCAGATTGACCACGGAATGGTGAAAAAGCGCACGATGCAGACAAATAGCGCGCTGATGAGCGCCGGTAAAATGGCGTTGCCAATATCGTTATGATCGGGCGCGGCCGCGTTGGGCGTGGTGTTTTCCTGGTTCATTAAGAAAAAATCCTTTTAGCGATTGAGTTGATAATGCGGTGCGCGTAACTCTCCCCCCGGAAACCCCGGGAGGAGGGGCTTGGCAGTGGCTGGGTGTATTTCAGTAACCCAGACTTTCCTGTAGCCGGCTGACCTGGGACTGCAGAGATTTCAAGTGTGCCTGCCTTTCTTCTAAGCTGCGGCTGTCGCCGGCCTGCGGGCCTTGCTGCATTTTATCTTCCAGCGAGTTGAGCTGTTGCTGGAGACCCAGCTGCTCGCCGGTATGCTGCTGCAATCGGCTAATCAACCAGCGCATGGAATGCTCAAGATTATCCTGTTCGGCCCGAGTCACTTTCAGCTCGTTTTGCGTCGCATGCTGCTGCGCCTCGATTTGCTCAAGCACGTCGCGTAGCAGTGCGTTTTCTTCGCGATCGAGCAGTACCTGCTGTTCGTTGGCATCGACGCGTGCGCGGTAGCCGCCGCCCACATCGCAAGACAGCTTGGTCACCAGGCTGGCATCGCCGTCAGAGGCCACGCAGCCATCCGAGGTTGTGGCACAGCCCGCCAGGATGCTCATCCCGGCGGCCATGGCAATAAGTTTAAGCTGCATAACCGGCTCCTTAGCCCAGGGTAATCGCGGAACGCATCTGGTAAAGGTCATCGACCTCTTGCTGAAGGGCCAGCACGCGGTCGTTCATTTGACCGATGTTTTGCTCGACCTGCTGGATTTCTTCGGGCGAGGCTGCCTGGCGTTCCTGCGCGGCAACGTCCTGGTATTCCGCCACGGATTTCTCCATGTTGCTGACGTCGCGGCGTAGGATCTCGATGTTGCTGTCGATACCGGCCAGCTCGCGCTCGGCGGACTCGCGCTCAAGCGTTTGGCTTTCCATCTTGTCCTGCAGGGCGACAATGCGCGCACGATCGTCGGCCATGACCTGGCGTGCCGTCTCTGTGCGCTTTACCACCTTGGCGGTATCGGCTTGAATATCCTGGCTCATGACCGCCAGGCGCTCTTCGCTTGAAGCGTATTCGCTGCGACGCTGGTCAAGATAGTAGTTGGAACCCATGGCCACGCCGCAGGCGGCGATCCCGGCCGCCACAGCGCAGACCGTTTTATTGCCCGAATTGCTGAGCATGCAGCCCATTACGCCGACGGCAGCGCCTCCGGCACAGGCCTGAAAGCCGCTTTTGCTGAAAAACTCGGCGTCGTTGCCCTGGGTAAGGCGCGAGTCAGCGCTGTTGCTGGAGCTGCCCGGAAGCAGGCTGCTGCCGGTGGAGGCACAGCCGGCAAGAGCGAGCGACCCGGCGACGGCCGACGTCAGCAGCAGCTTTTTGAGCATGCGGGTGGTTTTATTCATGGTGCGGTTCCCTTTTTTATGTGATCGCTTGATCGTTATTGCGTTACTGTTCTGCCATGTTTTTACAGCCTTTCAGCCAGGCATCGGCAGTAATGCGCTGGTTTTCAAGATAGCCGCGCTGATGCTCCCAGTAGGTGTGCAGATAGGGCTCCAGGCCGCTGAGCTTGGCGTTATGCGAGAGCATGTCGGCAAAGACGTCTACCTGACGCTCGATGCGCGACCGGCCGTATAGCGTTGCCGACTCAATCAGACTGCTGGCGTAGTAGCTGCCGAGCCCGTCGAGACGCTGACGCTGCTGATCGAGACGCTCCTTGCGCACGCCGCAGCTGGCATCCGGCGATTCGCCTTCGCAGTTCATCCGGTAGTTTTTCTGCAGAAAGTCGAAAAACACGCCGTCGTCCTGCATTTTGGTGCAGAGGAATGCCCCCAGGTTGAGGCTGGCGCGTATGGCCTGATTGCGCGCCTCTTCCTGACGCTGGTTGCTGGCGCGCAGCTGCTGTTCGACGGCGTTGAGCTCGTCTTGCAGTTCGCTGTCGTCAACGCTTGAGGCCAGGCTTGCCAGCTGCAGCGTGGTGTCTTTGCCGTCGTCATCGGTAGCGTCATCGCGACCGAGAGACTGCCAGGCCTGTTCCAGTTCGTTGACCTGCTCGCGCGAGGTGATCGACGGCGCCACCATCACTAGGCGCATCCCGGTGACGCGCTCTGTCTGCGGGTCAGCGTCGTTGTAATAGGCGGCTTCACGGCGTAGCGATGTGCGAATATCGCCGGCGGTGCTGAGAAAGTTGCCGCCCCTGACCACCGAGCCGCCGGCCTGGCCGTGTTGGCGGTCAAGCTTGTTGAGGTGGAAAGGCTCGAACATCATTTCCGAGGCGTTACCCAGCATGTCGTGCAGCCCCAGCGGGTTTGGCTCCAGCAGGCCGGCCAGCTGCAGGCGGCCGTTGGATGACTGTGCGCCGGCGTACCACTCGTGCGCCCCCAGACCGTCGGCCATGGGGTAGCGCTGGCCGCGGTAGTCCGAGGTGTCGACTTCCAGCCCACCCCGAGCGGCGTATTCCCACTCGACTTCGGTGGGCAGGCGCACAAATCCCGGCGTTGCGTCTTCTTCGGGGAGCGCGTCCCGGGCGTTCTTGCGCAGCCACAGGTTGTAGGCGTTGCTTGCGTCCATGGCGTCGAACCAGCTCAGCGATACCTGGGGCAGGCGCTTGCGAGTCGACGGCTTGGGGCACTCGTCGGCGGTGAGCGCGGCGTATTGAAGTTCGCTCAGCTCGTACTTGGCCATCAGGTAGTAGCGCAGCGTCGCGTCCTGATCCGAGGTGAAGCTGCCGGCGACAAAGGCCGGACGGCTGTGCTCGACGTATTCCCAGCCGGTACCGTCCTGGCCGATTTGAATCGCGTGGTCGTCCAGCGGCTGGGTGCCCGGCACGTAGACGCGGCGAAAGGCCATGGCGCCCTGGCACGGCAGCGGCAGAATCACATCGTCGTCTGCCGGGCTTGGGTTATACAGCCGCTCTGGCCAGTCGATTGCGTTTGATTGCCCGAGTGCTGCGGCCGGCAGGGCTGCGAACAAAGCGAGCAGGGCAGCGGCCATGCGCGGGCTGGCGCAGGCCTTTACAGGATCAGGACTAAAGTTCACGTAAACTCTCCGCTGGCTGAATTCGGAAGGCGCGGACCACGCCCAGCAGGGCGACAAGCAGGGCAACGCCAAGCGTTAGGGCAAGGGCGGCAAGCAGTTGTAGGGGCGTCAGGCGTGCGGCAATGCCGGTGGTGATATCGCTGGCGCCGAGCAGCTGGTTGAACAGCATGGCGCTTGCGGCATAAAGCCCCAGGCCGATAACGAACGCCAGCAGCGCCATCAGGCTTGCCTGGGCAATAACGTGCAAAGCGATGCCGGTCTTGTGCAGCCCCAGCAGGCGCAGCACGGCGTATTGCTGGCGCTTGCGGTCAATGTTGGCGATGAAGGCGCCGGCCATGGAAGCCAGGCAGCCGGCCAGCGCGGTCAGTGCGATCACGCGAAAGATCAGCCCCAGCAGCCGGTTGATGGCATTGACGTTCTGGATTTCGGCCAGCCGGCTGTGGGTGTCGATATGTTCGGCTTCCAGTGCTTTCACCAGCCCTTCTACGACGTCGATGTCGCTGGCATAAAGGCGCGCCCGGGCGTAGCGCACGGGGGTATCCCCGGGCGCGATGCCGGTGGTCACGCCGAGCGTCTCACTGGCGCGGCCGTCGCGAAAGCGCTCAAGCTCCACCAGCAGCTGGCTGTCGACAAACGCCGCCGGACGGGAGTAGCGTGCCGGCTCAAGCACCCCGGCGACGCGGATGTCCAGACGGCCGCGCTCACGCTTGCCGTCCCGGCGACGATTAACGCCAAGGGTCAGGCCCTCACCCGCTGATACGTCAAGGCGCCGCGCGGCGGAGGCGCTGAGCACCATGCTTGCGCTTTGCGGCACTGCTTCAAGATCAGCCAGCAGCGGGTCGCCCGCCGCCGACGGAATCATCTCGACGTTGTGCAAAAACTGCCGCGCATCGGTGTACAGATCGGCCTGGGCATTGAGCGAGCGCACCTGGCCGACGGCAAAGCCGACGTCTTCACGCTGGCGCAGCGCGTTGAGCCATTCGGCGTCGTGGCTGGCGCTGGTGAGCATGCGTACCTCGAGATTGCGCGGATCGCGCAGCAGTTCTTCCTGCAGCTGAGTGACCACGCCGTGCTTGAGGCCAAACAGCAGCAGTAGCGGCGCAATAACGGCCACCAGCGATGCAACGATGCAAAACGAAATCTTGCGCTCGTGCCATAAATCCTGAAGCGCCAGGTGCACTATCAGTGCGGTACGCTTAGCGAGTATCGACAAACCGGCACCCCTCCGTGGTCAGCTCGGCGGTAAGCCTTGGCAGCGAAAAGTCGGCCACCAGCTGGCGATCGTGCGACACCACCAGCGCGGTCATGCCCAGCTCTTCGACCAGCGATGTCATTAGCCCAAACAGGCGGCTGCCGGCCTGGGGGTCCAGCGCGGCGGTGGGTTCATCGGCCAGCAGGATACGCGGCTCGTGGGCGATGGCGCGCACAAAGGCGGTGCGCTGGCGCTCGCCGATGGAAAGCGCAGCCGGGCGTTTGTTCATTAGCGCGTCCAGCCCCAGCGTGGCGCAGGCATGACGGATGCGTTCGCTGCCCGGCGCCATACCCGCCAGCCGGCGCGGCAGGCTGATGTTGTCGCGCACGCTGAGGTAGGGCAGCAGACCGCCGTTTTGCAGCATGAATCCCATGTCCTGCGCCCGTACCTGAGCAAGCTCGGCGGTAGCGTTGGTGCGCAGCAGTGCCGCCAGGTCGCGCCCCGGCTCGCCCAGCGTGAAGCGTGCCAGCCGGTCGGGCGCAAGCAATAGCCCCAGCGCCTCCAGCAGCGTACTTTTGCCGCACCCGCTGGGGCCGACGACGGCGATCAGCTCGCCGGCGGCCAGCTCAAGGCGCGGCAGCTCGACGGCGTGGCGCTCGCTACCCTGGCCGCGGGTGATGTGCAGGTCATGAACGCAAAGCATGATCGGTCAGGGCATCATTTCCAGGGGGACGGGGTAGACGTCTTCGCGCGGGTCCGCGTCGGGTGCCAGCGATACCCAGCGATCCACGTCTTCGTTATAGCGCTGGTAATGGCGCAGTTTGGTGGTCAGGTTGCGGATAAAGCGCTCCTGCTGCAGCCCCGACCAGCTGGTCCATAGCGCCTCGTCCAGATTCAGCACTTCGCTCTGGTAGGGCAGGTCTTCCAGGTATTCGCCCATCAGGCCCATTTCCCCCAGCTGGCGGCTTTCTTCCTGGCCGACCTGGCTGGCATCGTTACCCGCCGCCGCGGCGACCGAGCGCAGCTGGGCAAACATGTCGGTAGGGGAGATCAGCCCGGCGTTGGCGGCGTCGAGAATATCGCTGACCACGTCGCTCAAATCGCTCAGCTCACCTTTGGTCAGCAGCACCCGCACCTCGGTGGTGGGCACGTTTTGATCGATCAGATCGCGGTCACTGATCCAGCCTTCAAACACCGGCGGCGCCTGGCTGTCATTGACCTGCCCCAGGTAGGCCAGCTGCATGGCGTGGCCGATGAGCTGGGTGTCTTCGCGCATTTTTTGCGCTTCGGCGTCGTCGTCTGCCGCTGCCGGCTCAGCGTTGAGCGTGCTGCCGATGGCCTCATTGCCCATATAGGAGCTGTGGACCTGCTCGGTAATGGCGGCGGCCAGGGTGTCGACCCGCTGGCTGAACAGCTCAAGATTGCTGGCATCTACCGGGTAGTAAAGCGACGTGTTGGTGCCGGAAAAAGTGGAGAGATTGCGGTACTGAGTCTCGGCGGTGGCGTTGTCGCCGAGCTTCTCGCCTTCCGGCGTTTGCAGGTGCAGCGTATACAGCGCGATGCCTTTACGGCCGGCTTCCAGGCGCACCTGGTCGGCGTTAAAGCCGGTGGAGCTTCTTTCGCTATCGCCTTCCACGGCGCTGGCATCGGTAATCAGCACCACGTAGCGAGCGCCAAAGCGGTTCCAGTCGATATCCTCCACGGCCTGCATCACCCCGGCGTAGGCGTCTTCCTCCCAGCCGACGGTAGATGCCCTGGACTCCTGCAGCGACGCCACCTGGGCCATGAAGTCTTCACCGCTTTGGGTGTCGTTGGGGTCGGCAAACAATCGGGTGGTGTATTCGATTTCCGGCGTGGCCTCGACGCTATCGCGGAACGACACCATGCCAAAGCGGACCTTGTCGGTCAGGTGCTTCTCTTCCAGGCTGTCGTAAACGCGCTTGACGGCGTCTTTGGTGCGTTCGATGTAAGGCCCCATGGATACAGTGGAGTCGATGACAAACACCACGCTTGCGTTAAATTCCTGCAGCTGGGCGGCGGCGTCGGCCTGGCTGTCTGCTTTTGCTTCCGAGGCGTCGTCGATCAGCTCGTCTTGCTTGCTCACCGAAGCGACTTTCAGCAGCCGGGTTCTAAAGCCCGACTCGGTCATCACTTCTTGGCCTTCGAGAATCGGCAGGAGATAAAACTGCTCTTGCAGGTCGACGAAATATTCCGGCTCCTGGGCCAGCACTGCAGGCACCTGCTCATCACGTTCAAGCCTGGCGCGCAGCGGGGCCACCTTGGCCGACGGCTCAAACTCATCAAAGATCGTCGTCAGGGCGTCGCGCTGCTTGAAAAACAGCAGACGGTCGCGGTTGGCCGGGTTGGTAAACGCTAGCGTCAGCTGCATTTTCCAATCGACGGTGCAGCTTTCAGGCAGCCAGCCGGAAACGTTGCCGTAGCGATCCGGGCCTACCTTGAGCCACTTGTCGCCGTTTTCCTTGGCCCGCTGATAGACGTAAAAACGGCTGAATGCCGGCAGCGCTTCGCCGGCCGGGCCGCCGGCCTTCTGGTGTAAATGGCAACCCGGCGTGGTCAGCGCTCGCTGGGGCAGGGTGTCCTTGCCCGCCATGATCAGCGGCGCGTCATCGGCGGCCATGGCAATCCCGGCCGCGCCGCCAAGCGACAGGCTCAGCAGGCCTGATGCCAGAGCGCGATGTAAACGTGGCGTTGACCGTTTCATGGATTCAGCTCCTGCAGGCGCCGGCTGGCATCTGTCTGGTCGGGGTTGATCTCGAGAGCGGTTTCATACCAGAACACCGCCGTTTCCGTATCCGGCTCGGGGAAGCAGGCCGAGGCCTGGTGGCTGCCCGGGTCAAACTCTTGGGCATACGCCAGCGCGGCGTTAGCGTTGCCGCCCAGCGCCTGGTTGGCGTAAATACGCCGTGCAATATCGCAGTGCTCGCCGGCTTTGGCGGCGTTGATGACCTGCATGATGTCGTCCGGCTGGCTGGCCAAGCAGTCTTGAACAAAGGGCAGCGCGTCGCTGGCCGCCATTTGCTCGGCGCTGCACGCGGCGTTAGCCGAGCTGTCTGGTGCCGTATCGGCAGAAGGAGCCGCGCTGTCTGGCTCTTCGGCAGCAGGAGCAGGCTTGGCGCTGTCTTTCGCCGCGGGCGCATCGGGCTCGCCGCCGCCGGGCATGCTTAACGCGCCGGAACCCAGCAGGTAAGCCCCGCCGATAATGGCGGCGACCAGCAGCAGTATGCCGATCAGCACAAAAGGCCAGATTTTGCGCTTGCGCGGCTTTGGCGGCGCGGACGCTGGCGTGTGCGTTTCCGCAGCGGCCGGCTCGTCGTGCTCGGCGGTCGCTTCGCTGGGCTCGGGCTCCGACTCAGGTGCCGGCGGTTCGGGCTCGAGCGGTTCGGGTGCGGCAGCGGGCGTAGGGTCGGCCGGCGATAGCGAGGCGGCTTCATCGCCGCTGGACGGCGTACTGCCGCCGGCGCTGGAGGCCATCAGCTGGCCCTTGATTTTCATGCTGGCCTGGTCGACGTTATTACCATGGCTGTCGTACAGCGTCGCTCGGTAAGTGGTGTTAGGGCTTTCCAGCAGCGGGTCGACAATGCTGGCGTCGACTTTTGCCGCCTGTGCCTGGCTGCTCGCTTCGCTGTCAGCCGGTAGAGCGAACTTGAACGGCTGGCTCTCCCAGGTACCGTTCTGCTGCAGGAACAGCTCGTCCTGGTTGCGCTGAATGGCAAGGCTTGAGACCGGCTCGACGCCCTTTACGCCGGTAAGCGTCAGGTTGCCCTGGCCGGGAATGTTTTGCTCAAGCGGCGTTAGCGTCACTTTAGCCATGCGCAGGCTCCTTGTGGGTCAGCGTGTCGTTAGCCACCGGGCGGCCGGATAGCGTGTCGAGAATTCGGCCCAGGCGCTCGTTCTGCGCCACGCTCAGTTCGCGCCCGCTGCTGTGCCCGGTATTTTCGCGGGTCAGATGGCAAGCGGCCTGCAGCCAATGGCCCAGGTATTTGCTCGCCTGGTCGGTGGGGGCGGTCGGAAGCGTGGGCTGCTCGCCGGGCAGGACGACGTCCGCTTCGTAGCCAAACAGGGGGGCGCCGCTGACCATGTCGTCCGTGGGGCGCTGATCCATGGGCAGCTCCTGCAGGCCAAGCCAAGCCACGTAGTCGTTGATAATCAGCTGGGCGGTGAGTACGTGCCGGTCGACCAGGCGATCCCGGCGGGCGCCGCTTTGTACGCGCTGCAGCAGGGCCCGGCTGAGTTTTTCGGGAACGCCCAGTCGGTGGGCACCGGTAATCAGCTCGTCGCAGAGGTTCTCTACCGTGGCTTGCATCTGGTCAAGCTCCAGCAGGTGGAGCAGCCCGTCACGCCGGGGAAGCGCGCGCATGTGCTCCACCCAGGCGTTGAACGCCGCCCGGGCAAAGCGGTGGTCGGCGCTTTCGCGTACCGGGGCCGTCTGGGCCGTGGACGCAGCGGCGGCCGGCTGGCCAAAAAAACCCCCGCCGGCGTTGCCGTAAAGGCTTTTGCGCGGGCTTTTGGCCTTGGCGTCTTCTGCTGACTCTGTGGACGGGCTGTCGTCGTCACTCAGGTACAGGTCGCGCAGGGTGGCGTCGGGCAGTGCCATGTAGTGCAACAGCTCGCTGAGAGCCGGCGTTTGCAGATGCCGCATGAACTCGCTGGACAAGCGGTTTTTGGCCTCCTGCTCGCCGCTGCCATCGCTGTGGTACCAGCGGCCCAGGCCGTGGTGCGTCAGCGCGTCGAGGGTGCTTTCCAACTGATCATCAAGCCGTGCCAGCTTGTAATCGAGCCCGGCAATCAGGGCCAGGTGGTTGCTGATGCGCTCCATGCCGCCGTCGCCGATGGCCAGCATGGCCTTCCAGGCGTCGGCAGGCTGATGGATATGCCGGCAGACGCCGGGGCTGTCGATAAAGGTGCGCTCCATTAGCGCCAGCGAGTCGGCGGCGTCCGGCGCAATGGCCTGTTCATAGCCGTCTTCCAAGGTCAGGAAGGCGGCTGGCATGTGCGGCTTGCGCACCAGGAAGGTGTTGTTGAAGACCTGCCCCGGCGACCACTCCTGCAGCCAGTCGTAGCTTTCAAAGCGCTCCAGCAGCGTCATCTTGATCATGCCCTCGAAGCCTTCTTCCAGCTGGCTCTGGCTGTGGCCAAGCGATGCGGTAATGCGCTTGTCGAGCATGGTTAGCGCCCAGATAAGCCCGGGGGTGCGCGTGCCGCGGTCTTCGGCAGTCGCACCCTGGGTTTTTTCGATCCAGCGGTCGAGCACCGGGCCGACATCGGAGACGTCGCTTTGCTTTTCCGAACTGGTGCAGACCACCAGCCCGTTCATCTGCTGGGTGTCGGTGTAGCGTTCAAACAGGTACGCCACCTTGCCGCGGAGAAACAGCTGGGCAAGGCCGTCCTGGCCGCCGGGTTCGCCGACGTCGATGAGGTTGAGCCGGCCGCGATAGCCGGGGAAGTCGAGAAAATCGAGCGCCTCGACCCGTGGGTCGCGCGCCGGCTCGGTGAGCGGAACGATGAGCTCGGCGGTAAGCGCTGCCAGCTGGGCCAGCGGGATGTCCACCGGCGTCTGGGCATCGCCGTCGCTGAGCGGACAAACCGGCAGCGATGTATCGCTTGGCAGCTCCAGGTGTTCGAGCGAATCGACGTTGATGATGCTGCGGTGGGGGCCTGTGTCGTCAGCCGTTGCGACCAGGCTTTTTAGCGGTGCGTTAACGCGTGCGGTATGCCCCAGCCGGCCAAGCGTACCCGCAAGCGTTTGATAAAGCCGCGTAAACTGAGGGTTTTTGCCCCACAGCAAAGACAGTAGCTCGCCGCGCTGAGAGCTATCCAGCGTTGGCGAAAGCGCGAGTACGCTGGGCCAGTAGTGATGTGGCAGCGGCTGGAGCGACTTGGGGAAGCTTTCCTGAAGGTAGTCCTGCAGCTCCACTACCGCCTCGGGCGTCATGCCCGGCTGGGTTTCGCCGGATGGCGGCGCAAAGTGGGCTAAATGATCGCGTACGTCGGTGGCGGTGATGTCGGCCGTAGCGCCGCGCTCATGATCGAAATCGTTGAACCAGGCGTTGGCCAGTACCTTGGCGATATCGACTTCGCTGAATAGCTCCAGCGCCACCGGAAAGTCGCCTTCGCCGGAGCGCGCCGCGCGGCTAAAGCGCGTGACCAGGCCGGTGGCTTCCTTGCCGCCGCCTACCGGGTTGATGTCTTCCAGAAAGTCCAGCTGCCGGCCGCCGTAGCGGGTTTTCAGCGCGCCGTCGGCGCCTGCCGCCAGCGCCGACACCAGGTAGGACTTGCCCGCTTGGGAGAGGCCAAAAAAGCCCACGGTCATCGGTGTCGTCGCCACCTGCGAAAGGTGCGTTGCCTGGTTGCGTGCGCGATACAGCGCCATGGTCATGGCATCGGCTTCGCTGTCGACGCGCGGCGAGCTGTGGCGTACGTCTTCAAGCCAGCCAATGGCTTCGCCGGCGCCTTGGTGCAGTGCGTCAAAGTGCAGGCTTAGTCGTGTCTGTTCGGGGGTAAGTTGACTCATGTGCGTTTTACGCTCCCGTTATCCAGCCAGTAGCTGGTGTCGCCCAGCCCGGCGTCGTTGAGGGTATTCAGCTGCAGGCACAAGTCCCTGGCGCTGAAGGAATCACCGGTGTCGCTTTCTACGTGGTCGACTTTTAACTGGTCGCTGATCAGGCTGCCTTTGCTGGCCCGCTCGTCCACGGCCAGGGTGACCGTGAGTACCGGCACGTACGGCGTCTTGGCGAGTTTGTCATGGCCCCTGTCGCTGTAGCCCAGGGTGTACAGCGGCGAGGCGGCCCAGCGCTCCGACGAAAGCTGGCGAAAGCCGAGATTCAGCGGCCCGGGCATCTTGAAGCTGATACGTTCGCCGTGCTCGTCGACTTCGGGCAGCTCAATGGCGCTGCCGTCGTCGCTGGTCTGAATGTCGCGGTAGATGACGTCGGCGTCTGGAATGTTGTTGTTGTGATCGATCAGGCCGATATGGCGCATGGTGGAGTAGGGGCGCAGGTGCCCGGCGTTGAAGAAAAATCGTGGCAGATCGCTCTTGGCTGCCATTTGGCAGAGCATGGCACCCACGGAGGCAGTGCTCTTGGGATCCTGGATCTTGCCGTTGCGATGGAAGGGATACCAGCCGCCGGTGTGGTAGTTGTGCATCGGCAGAATGCGCCCGGGCGGCACCGGCTGTAGCTGGCGTATATAGGCTTGAATGCCCGGCAGACGCGACGGCCGGCCGGTCAGCAGCAGCATGTCGCAGTGGTACTGGAAGGTGACTTCAGCCAGCGCGTCCAGCGTTTTACAAATATTGAACTGGCCGCTCAATATTGCCCGGTGCACGTCATCCAGGCTGGTATGTAGCAAAATATCGCGGAGATCAAAGCGGGCGCCGTGGCCGACTTCCCTGCGTACCGCGTCTTCTACATAGCGTACGACGGCCTCGGTTACCGTGTGCTCTTTGAGCCGCTGCCCATAGCTTTGGGTGGTGGCCGGCTCGGGGTGCTCGGGGTCAAACGACTCATAGGCCGCGAGCAGGGACAGCCCCAGCGGGACAAACACCTGCAGATTGAGCTGCTGGCGCAGCACGCGCTTTTGCGCGTTGGTGCCGTCCTGGCCGCACAGCTGCGCCATCATCGCATCAGGGGACTCAACGCCGGCCTGCTTCAACGCTTCATGGAAGCTTGGCAGGATGAACTGCTGGATAACGTCGAGCAGAATATCGTCACCGGCCACCCGAAAGCCGTCGCGAAAACGCTGGCTGGGGTCGATGCGCACGTTACTGCCGGTGCTGCTGGCGTTGCGGCGGTCAAGGGTATAGTCGTTAATCACCAGGTCGGTGGTGCCGCCGCCGATATCGATGGTGGCCAAACGTATCAGCTCGTCCGACGGGCGGCCGGGGCGTGCCAGCGTGCGGAAAAACTCTTCCGGGTGGCTGGCAAATTTTTCCTGCACTTCGGTATACAGGTAGACCATCTGGCCGCAGGAGGCCTCGTCCCACTCGATGCGCAGCTGGGGCGTGGGCACGATTAGCTGTGTGGCCTGGCTTGCGTCGAACGGGTTGTCTTCTTCGTCCCCGGTGTGCCAGCCAAGACTTTTCCATACCAGCGCGATGGACTGGCGCATGCGCGATTCCAGCAGGCTGCGCTCCGCCTGGGGCATGGCCGGCGGCACGGTCATGGTGATCGAGCGCATTTGGCGCGGGCGTTGGGTATGCCCCTGCAGCATGCGCTGGGCGGGACTGTTGATCTGCATCAGCGCCTGGGTCAGCACTTCGGAGAGCATGAACGTCATCAGCGAGCTGCGCGAGTAGTGCGGTTTGAACACCGGCATCTGCTGGTCTTCAGGCAGCGCATACAGCGCATCGCCCAGCTCGTTGATCAGGTTGGAAAACGGGGCGGCCGTCGCCAAAGGCTCGGTTTCGCTGTGTACGTAGGCGCTGTTGAAGCGCCAGCCGTGGTCATAGCTGGTGGTGTCCCACAGGTAGCGCTTGGGGCTGGAAAGGCCGGTTGAGCCTTCGGTGCCGCTGCGCCGGCTGGCCAGGCGGCCGGCTTCGATGCCGACCCGGGCAATGGTGGGCCACAGGAAGGCGTCGTGACGTCCGCTTTTGATCGACAGATGATCCTTGCCGAAAAACGTCTGGGAAAACTCCACGCGGCTCTCGAACGGCTGGGTATAGATGCGTTCGGGGTCGAGCATGTCGCGCAGATGCAGGGTGTAGTTATGCTGCAGCCCGGCGCCCGACTGGCCGTGGTCTTCGATCATGATGCCGCAGGTGCGCGAGTTACCCACGTCGAGCACGAAGTCGACCGGAATCGGCGCTTCCGACTGGGCTATCACACGAAATTCCGGCAGCCGTACGTGGGACTGCTCAAGGTCATCGTTGGTATGCAGAAGGCTCAGCAGATTGAGATAGTGGGCGATATGCTCGCCGCTATTGAGCGCTTCGCTACGGTCTCGGTGATCCATGCGCGAGTTGGCATCATGAAACAGCTCGGTTAGCCATTCGCTTACCCACGTTTGCTGAGTAAACCAGTCGGTTTGCGGCGTATCGGTGGCGATGCGAAAGCTGGCACCGGCGTGCACGTCTTCATCCACCGGTGACAGGTAGGCGGTGTGCTCCAGCCGCGGCATGGTGCGCGTGTCAAAGGCCAGCGTCAGGCGGTGGGTGTGGCCGTGCAGGTCGGGCGTGTCCAACGCGGCAATCCGCATGCGTGCCCAGTTGCCGGGGCCGTTATCGAAGCGCTGTGGCGGGCGAAAGCGCAGCGCCGGCAGCGGCAGCCAGGTGCGGTCGAGCATGGCCAGGCTCTGGGCCATGGGCATGTCCAGCTGCGGGGTTCTCACGTACTGCACTTCGCTTGGGCCGGTGCGGTAGAACAGCGCGTCGTCTTTCGGATCCAGCCTTAGGCGGGCCAATGACTGGCGGGCACTGTTTAGATAGACAAACTCGCCGGCCGGCTCTTTGACGGGGTCGAGGGTCAGACCAAAATCCAAGAATTGAATGCCGGAATGGCTGACGAGAGTGACAACGTCTTCAAACGAAGTGATATCGGGCAACATAATGCAGTCATCGTCCTGTTAGTTGACTTGCCAGAGCTCAATGGGAAATAGCTCATCGTCATAGCGAGCCGTGCAGTTGGCCATGCTGTCTTCCTGCTCGATGGTTTCCCGATTACAGGTCACGCTGGGCATGTCGTAGTGGCTGCCATCGCTGCACAGCGCCTGCTCGCCGGCATTGATGTCCAGCGACTCGGGTAGCAGCTCAGCGTTGACGGCGCCTTCGCAGGTCACGCCATGTTTGCCGCCGCGACGAATATGCATGTCGCCTTCGCCCTGCTGGAACGCGTACGACACCTTGAGCGGCCGGCTACCCTGAATGTCCATCACCCCGGCGGCGGCCCACTCGCCGTTGAGAAACGTCGCTTTGCCGTCTTCGGCGTCGGCGGGGATGCTGAGCGGCTCAAGCTCCGGCGGCGGCGGTGTACCGCCTGCTGTATTGGCTGGGGCGCTATCCGCGCCGTTGTTCGTGCTGCCGCCCATGCCGGACATACCCTGGCCGAGCGCGGGCAGGTCGCCGCCGGGAGCGCCGTTCATGGCGCCGTTAGCGCCGAGCCCAGGCATGGCCGGCATGCCTGAAAAGCCAGGTGCCTTGCCCATGCCGGCGATGTTGGGTAGCCCGCCGATGGCCGGCCAGGGAATATTCCCCAGGCTCCAGCCGCCGGCGGTGCCGAAGGCCGGCATGGATAGGTTGCCGCCGCCAGACGGCACGGCCATGCGCGGCATACCGCCGTTTGGCAAAGATGGCAGAGAAGCGTTAGGCGTAGAGATATCCGGCGCCGACAGATTAGGCGTGCCAATACTGGAAATGCCTGGCTGCGGGGTAGAGCAGGAGCGCAGCCCCAACAGTAGCAATAGCAGTAACAGCAGCAGGAGAGGCAGCAGCCACCACCAGCGACGCCACCAGGAGCGGCGTTTTTCGATCGGCGGTGCCGGTTCCGCCAGCGGCTCAGGCTCAGGCTCGGGTTCGGGTTCGGGCTCAAGCGGAGGCGGCGGTATTACCGGCTTGGGCGTAGGCTCGCCAAGATAAAGACAGTTTAGCGGATTGGTGCGACGGCTGGCCTCGGCGTGGATGAAGCTCCAAAAGGTCAGCACCGGGGTGTCGCCCACCAGAAAGACATGGCTCTCATCGGGAAAGTGGCAGACCCATTGGGCCAGGCGCGAAAACACTGCGTGATCCCGAGAGGCGGCGTTCGCCGGCGATGGGAGATCCTTGAGCTCCTGCTGAAAAGCGGCCAGCTGGGTGCGGCCGCTTTCGCGCTGGGCTTCGCTGGCATCTTGCCAGGCGGTAACCGGCCCCTTGACGGGGCTGTACCAGTCGATGTCGGTGCCTTGCTGGTCGCGCTGAGGGATCGCCAAATGCTGTTCTTTACCGCGTAGCTGCCGGGCAATCACCATGCGCAGCTGGCGCGCCGACTGAAAGGCAGGCTGTCCGGTATCGCCCAGCGCGCGAAAGTCTTCGATTTTACCGCCGCGCAGCAAAAGTGTGCTCATGACGCCTCCCATGAAGCCTGTTCATGGCATAAGCGTGCAGCAGGCGCTACGTATGTGCAGCACAGCCGAGGCGTATTAAACGAGCATACTCGCGGTGAGGACAGCAGTATTGGCAAGTGGCATCATCCTTGAATTCCTGACAGGCTGCTATCGTGGCAGCCTGTGCACATAGTGTGCATATTTTGCCGGTGACGTTACCAATAAACGGCATTTTTCACAACGTGTTTAACCTGCGCCTTATTTAGCGACGATTGAATGAACCAGATGCTGCCGATGACTCGTCCAGCGCGTTTTGAGGAGCTGCTTTAGCACCCAAGTTCGGCAAGCAGCTCAAGGTCGATAGCGTCATAGCCGATAACGTGGCCACCGTGGTCTTCGATGAAGGCGTCGGCGGCGTTTTTGTCGGCGAAGGGGGCAAGGGTGTGGCCCATGCTGCCGCGGCGGTCGTGGTCGATCACGTAGACCGCGTCTGCCGCGCGGATAAAGGCGTCGTCACTGGGGCTGTCCCAGCTGGTCTCCTTCATGTCGTGCACGTAGGCGTGGGAGAGCTGTGCGGCGTTTTCCGGCTGCTTGAGGAAGGTGAACAGCTCGGCGGTGGAGCAGAACTTGAGCGGCGCGGCGTCATTACCCAGAAACGCTTCGCCCTTGGGGCCGGGGTGCGCGGTAATGGTCATGCCGCAGACGTGGCAGCTGTCGCCCGAAGTGATGGGGGCGGGCGCGGCCAGCGCTTTGGGCGTTGAGTCTCCGCAGCCGCTTAGCATCAGCGAGGCTGCCAGCAATCCGGCGAGGATGAAATAGCGTGGCAAGCGCGGCATGTGTCTCTCCTTGATAGAAAGCGTCTGGGGGCTCAGGCGGCGCGGCGGTGAAAGCGCCACAGCGCGAGCGCCAAAGGCACGGCGCCCCAGGCCAGCAGAATCGCAGTAAGCGCGGCGGGATGAAAACCGCCCGGCGCGGCGATGGCGGTGACGCCGGCGTGTTCGCGGGCGGCCTCAAAGCCCGCCAGGTTGAGTAGCCGGAAGCACTCGGTGGGGTTCAACAGCAGCAGCCAGGCGAGCCAGTCGCCGCCCTGTTTGACGCTGACCAAAAGCGCTAAAAGCGCTAAATCAAACACCAGCACGAAGAAAAACCATACCCCCAGCGCCAGCCCCGCCGCGCGCGGTTTTTCGCTGACGCCGACGCTGATCAGGTAGGCAAAGGCGATAAACACCCAGCCCAGCAGGACGGTGCTGGCAATCAACAGCCCCATGCCCGCGGCAAGCTCGCCCAGCGCTACGCCGTCGGCGCCCAGCACGATGGTTACGCCGGCAATGCCAAAGCCCAGCACGGTGGCCGCCCCCAGAATCAGCCCGTGGCCGCAAAACTTGCCCAGCAATAATGCGGTGCGGCTGATGGGGTAGGTCAGCAGTATCAGCAGCGTGCCGGCCTCGCGCTCGCCGACCACGGCGTCATAGGCCAGCAGCAGGGCAATCAGCGGAATCAGAAACACCGCCAGCGTGGTCAGGCTGACCAGCGTACTGGCAAGCGAGGTAAAGCCCAGCCCGCCGCTGGCGGCCGCGCCGGCCCAGGCGATGCCCACGGCCATGACCGCCAGCACCAGCGTGATTGACACCACCCAGCGGTTGCGCAGGCCGTCACGAAACTCCTTGCCGGCAATAATCATGATGGCGTTCATTGATGGCCTCTCTGCGAGTAGTGCTGGTACAGGTGCTCAAGCGTTGGCGGCTCCACGGCGATATCCTCAATGCCCGGTAGGTGAGTGAGCTGGCGCAGGGCGTCAAGCTTGGCCGTTTCGGGCACGGCCAGCGTGGCCTCGCCGGCGTTTTGTGCCAGTTGCGTATAGCGCGGATGGCTGACGCAGGTGTGCCAGGCGTCACTTTCCAACCGGCCGCGCACCTTGATGATCAGCGGCTGGGCGGCCCGTTGGCGAAGGGCGTGGATGCTGCCCAGCGCCAGCTGCCGGCCGCCGCCCAGAATCAGCGCGCGGTCGATGTAGGGCTCCACGCCGGGCAGCACGTGGGACGACAGCACCACCGTGCCGCCGCGCCCCTGCAGCTCGCCCAGCGTGGCGTAAAAGTCGCGCGTGGCGGCGGGGTCAAGGCCGGTGGTCGGCTCATCCAGCAGCAGTAACGAGGGCTCGCCCAGCAGCGCCTGCGCCAGCCCCAGGCGCTGGCGCATGCCTTTGGAGTAGGTTTTGACGCGCTGTTGGGCGGCGTGGCCCAGGCCGACTTTTTCCAGCAGCGTGCTGACCTGTTGGCGGTCGGCGCGCTTGAGCCGGGCGAAATAATCCAGCACCTCGTGCCCGCTGAGCGCCTCGTAGAAGCTGACGTTTTCGGGCAGGTAGCCAAGCCGCTGGCGCAGCGTGGCGGCGTGGCGACTGTCGGGCGCGCCGCCGAGCACCGCCACCTGCCCGGCGCTGGGCGAGAGCAGCCCGAGAATCAGGTGCATGGTGGTGGTTTTGCCGGCGCCGTTGTGGCCCAGCAGTGCCAGCACTTCTCCCCGGGTGACCTGAAAGCTCAGCGCGTCCAGCCGGGTCAGCGCGCCGTGGCGCTGGGTCACCTCGTGAAACTTGATCACCTGCGTCATGGCGTATTCGCTCCTTGTATGGCGGGGTCGGCTGTGACGGCGTCGGGGATGCGCATCAGCGGGGCACTATCGCGTACGCCCTGGGGGCGAAACACCGGAAACCGGCGCTGTACCCAGCGCAGGGCAAGCACCGCGGGGCTGTCCATCAGCACCTTGGCGGCGGGGTAGCGCCAGAGCAGGCGGTCCATGGCGTCGTTGGGTTCGAAGGGCGTGTCGCCCACGCCGTCATCGGCCAGATCCCAGCCCAGATAGTTGCTCCAGTAGTTGCCGTTCCACTGCTGGGCGCGGGTGCCCACGTACATGACCTGCTGGCGGTTGTTGACGAAGGCGTTGCCGGTGACGCGGTTGTCCTCCGAGCCGGCCGTCAGGTGGATGCCGATGTCGCTGTCGGCGAAGCGGTTAGCTTCAATACGGTTGTACTGGGCGTTGTAGACAAACAGCGCCTTGCCGTCGTTGCCGCTGACGGCACCGGCGCCTGCCTGCTGGCGGATACGGCTAATGCGGTTGCCGCGCAGCGTTGAGTGGGTAATGTTGTTGAGCAAAATGCCGTAGCGCAGGTCGTTTTCCGAGCGGTTGTTGAGCACGCTGAGACGCTTGGACTGCATCAACGCGTAGCCGGTGCGGGTGTTGATGGTCAGGTTGTCTTCCAGCCGGTTATCGTGGGCTTAGGCAGGTACTGGCGCAACAGCCCGTTGGTGTTCTCGTTGGAGCCCCGCTGCCATGGGCTGTGCGGGTCAGCAAAGTAGATCGCCGTCCCGGTTTTCTGCGTGATCTCGGCATGCTTCACCATCTCTCTGCCCTGGTCGTAGGTCATGGACAGGCGCAAGGCTCGCGGCACCTCATTGAGCTTATCGCTGAACCCAACGGCCGCCGCCGTGGCCGTGGTACCGTCCACTTTCGCCAGGAGCACCAGCCGAGTGCTGCGCTCCACCAGCGTACCCACGGCAGAGCGATTGTTGGCGCCAATGATAAGATCGCCTTCCCAGTGGCCAGGCATCAGGCGATCTTCGATCTCAGGCGGGCGCAGGTGGATGCTGACCAAATCGGGAATCTGCTGGCGTCGATCCTTGCCACGACGGCGTGAGCGACGCTTGCCGTTGCCCTGCCGCAGACAGGCGATGAGTTCCTTCTTGAGGCTGCCGCGGGGCATTAGATAGAGCGCGTTGTAGATGGCCTCATGCGAGACCTGTCGACGTGAATCGTTGGGAGACATGCGCTTCAGTGTGCGGGCTATTTGCTCCGGTGACCAGTACTTGCGCAGCAGGTAGACCACGACTTCCAACAATTCTCCGCCGGCGTGCAGCTTGGCTTGGCGGCGGGGTCGATGACGTGACAAGCATGCTCTAAAGCCTGCCAGGCTGGCATCGTAGCCCTTGGAGGAGCTGACCGTGTGGCGAGCGAGTTCCCGCGATATGGTACTCGGCGCACGGCTCAAGTGGGCGGCAATGGCCCGGATCGAGTGCGTGGCTCGCATCATCATGATGGCGGCTCGGTCTTCAGCAGTGAGATGGCGGTAGCAGTAGGTCATGGCAACACCGTACCTGATGGGTTATGTGTTGCACTTGGTCATTGAGACCGCCAACCCTTTGTTTTTCTATAAAGGCTGGCTTTTTAACAATTTTTAGCTGCATTTTGAGTGCGATTTTGGTGTGTTTTTTGTGAAAAATTGAGTATTTTAGAGCGTATGATGAGCGCAGTTATGAATGTCTTTTTTGCCTGAATTTTTATTTTTGACACGTATTTTCTCATTTGGCGGGGAAATCGTTCGCAGGCCAGTATACTAACTGGCGGGCGAATGTCGAGCAGAGAAGAATCGCTCACGCTGTGCCAACATCACCGCAGCTTGGCGGGGAAACCGTTCGTGGGCCTGTATACTAACTGGCGGGCGAATGTCGAGCAGAGAAGAATCGCTCACGCTGTGCCAACATCACCGCAGCTTGGCGGGGAAACCGTTCGTGGGCCTGTATACTAACTGGCGGGCAAACGTCGAGCGAATTGCTGTTGATGACCGGCTAACCCAGGTCGTGAATATCTGTATTCAAGCTCTGGACAGGGCAAAAATAGGCCAAATTCTATATTCACCCGCCAGTTAGTTATTAACTGGCCTGCAAGGCGTTCCCCCTCCCTGCGGGCAGGGGTAAAATCAGCTGCGGAATTCAGCTGAACGAGGCAGGCACGGGAGATCTGCTGTGCGATGATCGTTTTCAGAGCCTGGGTTGAAGTGGCAAGATCGACATGGCCGATTGGTTCGATGGCTGTGATCTATCCGAGATAGCTTGGTATGTGGCCAAGGGTGCCGCTAAATCGGTTCAAAAGCTCCCTGGTTTGCTTTAATGAGTCGTGATAGCCCACCCCCAAAGGATATTTTATAAACCCCTCAGAAGGGCTCCTGGGGCTTTTTGAGACAAGGTGCTTCGAAATGCATGTTGCTACGTCGTGCGGCGGTACGATTGAAGCTGTCGCTAGCCATTGCCACGTTTTTATATGAATGCAGGGTCTCGATAACTATAAGTAATGTTATAAGAGTGATATTGCTTTTGATAAAAATAGTCAGATTTTGGCTGCATGTATATTTCCCTATGCTTTTTATAACTTATGGGCGTTTAGGGTTATTAATCACATGGCGCATGTGGGGCATCTTTTAAAGGTTAAAAACCAGAGCTGACGATTTTTCTATTTTTTCTATGCTGCTTAAATGTTCGATGGGCCTTTCTCAGTTTGTGTTATGCCATTGCTAGCGTTTAATGTTGGTGTGTTTTACACCATGTTAAAATTTTTAAGCTGTTATATCTTTATGTGGTAGTTGTGGATTTTATAATTTCCCGAATTTTGAGTATGCGTCCATGCGGATTGTTTTAGTTTTCGCGATTCGTTTTTTGATTATGTTAAATATGTTTTTTATTGTGATGAAGTGATGGGTTTTTTATAACGTTTTTGAATGGTATATCATTGATCTGGCCATGAGATTTGTTTTATATGATAAAGAGTCGAGTGTGGGTGGGGTTTCCATTACCTAAGCCTTGGTGAAATGTGTTCTAGACGAAAAGTCATCTAGAGGAGATGAGGTCTCTCAAAGATGATAAGTCGTCTGCAGTAGATACGATCTTCAGTAGACGACTTGTCACCTATGATGGAGGCGGGGAAATCCTTGAATTTTACGGCTCGTGTGGAAACTGGGCCGCCCAACCCCGAGGAGCTTCGGGGTTGTCAAAATGTTAGCGTCAGCAGGAATTATTCGAACTGCGAAGGGGGCGAGATGGGAAGGCGTCTTTCTATTTGACGCTGGCAGTGAGATGCGTCGGTCAGCGGTGGGGCGTAAAAACTTAATAAATCCTACTATTCATCGAGCCGCCATGCCTGCTGTAGCCGGCCCACGGTATGCGACCATTTCGGCGTGATGGGCTTGCAAACGGTATTCTGGTTGCCGAACAAGCCAACCTCGCTGAAGGCATCCGTGCGACTGACGGTATACAGCCAGCGTACCGGCACAACAAATTCGGCGCTTTCATCATCCTTCATGCCGGTATGCCGATACAGCTGCGGATAGTCGTCGTGCTCGATAAGATCCAGCAGCGACTGGTGGCCGGTTTGGGTGGCGAAGTGGAACTCATCCGCCCGGCGGCGTTCACCGATCACCTCGCCAACGCCGACGTAGCCGGTTTTGGGGATGTTGACCCAGACGCGATCCCCCACTGTCACGCTAGTTGGGGTTTCAGCGGCTGTTAGACTCTGAATCATATGGGGCGTGATGAGGTTCTGATGAAGTACTCCGACGAGCGCCGGGAAGCCATCCTTAAGAAGCTGCTCCCGCCGCACAACCGCACGGTGGCAGAAGTGGCCCAGGAAGAAGGCATCTCCGCGGCGACACTGTACAACTGGCGCAAGAAAGCACGGCAAGCAGGCCGTTTGCTACCTGACCAGAGCGATGATCCCGAGGGCTGGAGCTCGCAGGACAAGTTCCACGCTGTTCTGGAGACAGCGGCCCTCAGCGAGGCTGAGCGTGCTGAATACTGCCGGCAGCGTGGCCTCCATCCCGAGCAGATCCAGCGTTGGCGTGCGAGCTGTGAAGGCGCTAACGACCGAAGCGATGCCGCCACTAAGCAGCAGGGTGAGGCACGCAAGGCGGAGCGCCAGGAGAACAAGGAACTCAAGCGCGAGCTCCGCCGCAAGGAGGCCGCGCTGGCGGAAACCGCTGCACTACTGACGTTGCGAAAAAAGGCCCGAGCGATCTGGGGGGACGAGGACGAATGATCAGCACCACAGATCGCCAGGACGCCATACAGTTGATCGATGAAGCTCGTGCGCAAGGAGCACGCTTGCAACCAGCATGCGCTGAACTTGGTATCGGCACCAACACATATCGTCGCTGGGTGCGGGGTGACCAGAATCGCCGGCCTCAAGCGGTGCGGCCTGTCCCGCATCATGCCCTATCGCCGGAGGAACGTCAGCAGGTGCTGGAGATTTGTCATCGCCCTGAGTTCGCCAGTCTGCCGCCCGGGCAGATTGTGCCGTGGCTGCTGGACGAAGAAGGCCGCTACGTGGCGTCAGAGTCCAACTACTACTCTATTCTGCTCAAGATCGCATCCGGCTGAACGCCTTCGACATCAGCGTGCATTTCAATGAGACCTTCAAAAAGCCCGGCCTGGGGCTGAAGGGCCAGCTGGCCACCGACAGCAAAACCAGCGCCATCCGCTACAAGCAGCAGCTGGACGACTGGGGGCTGGTGAAAAGCGCAGTGGTGATCTCGCCGCCGGACACCCGAGAAGGCCACGCCGAGGTAGAAGAAGCCCAGCTGCCGCTGGTGCAGCAGTGGTGGAAGCACAACGTCAAGGGCGAGCCCGAAGACTACGAAAAGGCCGTGATCGAAGACTTCGGCAGCGACGGCCCGCCGGATATTCTCATCGTGGTGGACAAGCTACTTACCGGCTTTGACGAGCCGCGCAACGCCGTGCTCTACATCGACAAGCCGCTCAAGGGCCACAACCTCCCGGGTAAACCGGCTGCACCCGGACAAGCCGTTTGGCTATTTGATCGACTACCGCGGCATCCTGCGCGAGCTGGATACCACGCTCAAGGAGTATCAGGACTTCGAGAAGCGGACCCAGGGCGGTTTTGCCGTGGACGACATCGACGGCCTCTATGCCAACGTGGATACCGAGTACAAAAAGCTGCCGCGGCTTCACGAGCGGCTGTTGAGCTTTTTTACCCATATCGACAACCGCCTCGACCCGGAGCCGTACCGTCAGGTGTTCATGCCCCGCTATGAAACCGGCGAGGATGGCGTAGAGGTGGACGCCCGCCAGGCCGTGCGCGAAGACTTTTACGAAGCGCTCACGGCGTTTGGCATGTGCTTGAAAACCGCGTGTCTACCCAGGGGTTTTTCGCCGACACGGCGTTTGGCGAAGACGATATTCGCCGCTACAAGGCGGACCTCAAGTGGTTTGCCGAGCTGTGCAGGATCGTGCGCATGGACGCCCAGGAAACCGTCGATTACTCCGCCTACGAAAGCCAGATCCGCAAGCTGATCGACTAGCACGTCACCGGGGTAGACGTCTACCCGAGCGGGAAGCCGGTTCTGATTGAAACCGTTGACGAAGCACACTCGGACTACTGGTCAGAGGACAAAACCCGCAACGAAACCGACAAGATCAAAACCCGCACCAAAAAGACCATCGAAGAGAAGCTCGGCGATGATCCTTACGCCCGCAAGGTGTTCTCCGCGCTGCTGCAGGAAGCCATCGAGCAGGCCGATGCCATGTTCGACTACCATGCGCAGTTCAAACTCTTCAGCGAGCTGGAAGCGCAGGTCGAAAGCCGCGAGGTGCCGGGCATTCCCACTGAGGCGTTTGCCGGCCACCCCCACGCCCAGGCCTACTACGGCACCTTCAAGCTGGCGCTGGGGGATGACTTCGCCGCGCTGGAGGCCGAGCAGGGCGACGCGCTGATTGACGAGGCCTACGCCATCGACGACGCGGTTAATCGCGCCGTGGCGGAAAATTCGCTGAACCCCGCCGCCATCGAGCAGGACGTGTGCCAGAACCTGCTGCCCCGCCTGTTTCAACGGATCGGGCTGGACGCCGCCAAGCGGGTGCTGGACGACGTGGTGCAGATTATTCGCAGCGGCGTGGCCCGGCCATGAGTTCGATCAGCCACACCCAGCGCGACGCCGGGCAAACTTACGCCGTGCGTTACGGAGAGCGTATTTTTCGCTTTCGTCTTGCCGTGCTGAACGCAGGGCAAAAGGCCGCGATTCGCGTTCACGTCCACCCGAATGGCGATGTCGAAGTGGAAGCGCCAGCGGGAACCCCGTTTGCCGAGATCAAAGCCGCTGTGCAGCGCCGCGCCCGCTGGGTGCTCAAGCACCTGGACGAAATCGAAGTGCGGAAGCGTGCCGCCGAGCTCCGCCAGTGGGTCAGCGGTGAAAGCCTGCCGTATCTGGGGCGGCGATACGTGCTCAAGGTCATTCCTGATGCAAGCCAGCCAGGCGTGACCTGCAAGCTCATCCGCGGCCAGCTACGTGTGCAGGGCGCAGACCTGAACGCACCACGCATAGAGAGGGCCGTAAACCGGTGGTACCGCACCCGCGCCACTGAGGTGTTTGAACGCCGGCTGGCGCAAGTGACAAACACGCTCCCCTGGGTCAAGGCCCCCACCCGCGCGGTGGACTACGTCATCCTCCACGAGCTATGCCACCTGGCCGAACACAACCACAGCCCGCGCTTTTACCGCCTGCTTGACGACCACATGCCCGACTGGCGAACGGTCAAACAGCGGCTGGATGAGCAGGTGGAGGTGGTGTTGGGGTGGTAGCCACATGGCCAGAAGCGAAGCCTGCTGCACCTGTGCCATCACGTTGTGTGGCAGGCAGGGAGAATCCATGTGCAAGGCCCAACTGAAAGCCGTGCGGTACACGGACTGAAGGCGCTTGCCTATCTAAGCCTTGGCCACCGGCAACTCCTTCCAGCGCGTGCTGAAGCGTGGCGAACGGTGAGCGCAGCGCAAGTGCCAGTCGGCAGTGGGGGTTGAGGTGCCGAACGTGATCGTGCCCGGCCCCATGCGCTTGGTTCAGGTCATCCAGCGTAGCCATCAGCTGCGCGCTGTGTTGGCTTGCAGTAGCAGGACGTGTATCCAGCAGTGAAAGCTGCTGTTGGTCGATATCAACCAGATCCAGCAGCATCACACCGGCCTTCATGAAGCGGTAGCGCGGCCGATACATGGCATGAAATGCCTGGCTGACGGCACCGAGGATATCGCGGGTATCGGCGGTGGGGCGTAAAAGCTCAATAAATCTTCCGGGGGCATACTGCGGCAGGTCTGGACGATGACGGTTGGTTTTCAAAAAGACGTACACACCGCGAGCCAGGCTGTTTTGTGCCCGCAGCTTTTCGGCGCTGCGCTGCCCGAAATATCGCAGTGCCTGATGTACTTCTTCACGTTGTGCCGTCGGCGTGCCGAACGAGCGCGATGTCATGATGCGCTGGCGCGATTGGTCTGCCTCGTTCATTTCGATACAGGCTACGCCGCGTAGCTCACGCGCTGTTCGTTCAAGCGTGACGGAAAACCGTCGGCGCAGCAGGGACGGGTCTGCTCGGGCAAGATCCAGGGCCGTCTCTATGCCCAGCAGCGTCAGCCGTTTTGCCAGCCTGTGTCCCACGCCCCATACATTAGCCACTGCGGTGCGGCTCAGTAGGGCATCAATTTGCGGGCTATCAGGCAAGAGCACGCAAACGCCATGATATTCCGGCCACTTCTTGGCGGCGTGGTTGGCCAGCTTGGCCAGGGTGTGCGTGGGAGCCACGCCGACGCCGACGGGTATCCCCGTAAACTGTCGCACTCGTCGATGAATGTCATGGCAGTGGCGACGCAATGCAGCCGGCTCAAGGCCGTCAAGCCGCACAAACATCTCGTCAATCGAGTAGGGCTCTACGCCAGGCGTCAGCTCTTCCAGCACGGCCTGCACCCGACCGGACATGTCGCCGTAGAGTTCATAGTTGGAAGACAGCAGATGAATAGGCTGACGGCGCAGCAAGGGTTTCAGCTCAAAGGCGGGTGTCCCCATGGCGACGCCCAGCGCCTTGAGCTCGTTGGAACGGGCAATGATGCAGCCGTCGTTATTCGACAGCACGCCCACCGGCAGCCTTTCCAGCCAGGGTTGAAAGACTCGCTCGCAGCTGACGTAAAAATTGTTGCAGTCGACCAGGCCGATCATGGCTATACCGGATATTCGTGGATGACCGAGCGCACCACGCCCCACACCTGACAGTCGAGCGCCTCCAGCGGAATCGGCGGATAGGCCGGGTTGGCCGAGCACAGGTAGGGCCGACGGCCCTTGAGCTCATACCGCTTGACGGTAATCTCGCCTTCCACCATGGCCACCAGAATATGCCCGGGTCGCGGCTCAATCGAGCGATCCACCAGCAGCAGATCATGCTCATGGATGCCCAGCGGCTCCATGCTGTCTCCGGTGACGGTCATGAAGAAGCTGGCCGAAGGGCGTTTCACCAGGCGTTCGTTCAGATCGAGCGTGCGGCCTTCGTAATCCTGTGCAGGGCTGGGAAAGCCCGACACGCCGGCGCGCGTCAATGCCAGCGGGTGAGGCAGCGGCAGAGTGGATGGCTGCGGGGTGCAGATACCACAGTGTTGCAGCGACATGGAGAATCTCCCGATTTGATGCTGTTAATTTAAACAGTATATAGCGGAATGGCAACGATGCCAGGGGCGGATGGTTTATGGAGAAGCTGGCGCTGAAGCGTGCGAAGGGCCGGCAGGCGTGGAAGTACGATACCCGCGCAGCAGTATCCTACCTGCGCGGAAGCATGATGCCGTGTGAAAGCCATACACGTGTTCAGGTACGGTACTCGTGCAGCGGTGTCATACCCTTGGAAAAACGCCTCCGACGGGAAATATTGTGCTGCCGCGCGGGTGTCGTACTTGTCCACGAGTAATGACCCGGTGCGAGGGCATGATGCCGTTCTGCGAGCGCATCTATAGCGTATCTGTGGTACTCGCGTCGTTGTGCATCAGCCCATCGCCGGGCTGAAAAGAATGGGGCAGACGAGAAGCAATCAGCCGCTGGGTAGTATGAGGATCGCGAGGTATGAAATCGGAGTTAATGTTAATATAGCGGGTCATTACACGTCATACGCTAAATAGCTATTTTCCTATGCCTTCATCCGCTTCAGCATTCCACTACGATTCTGACCTTATTGGCGGTCCGCTGATGGTGCGCGAAAGCCGTATCATCGCCGAGCTTATGCTGGCTGACGTTGATGATGACGCCTGGCGGAGGGCGATTATCGAGGATAACTGCCTGCAAAAGGCGCGTCCGGCAACGGCCAAGCGTATCGCCCAAGCGATACGCAAGCGTCTGGAACGGCTACCGTCGCCGTTTTGGCAGGCGCTACGCGATGGCGATGAGCGGCTCGCCACGCAAATTGCGTTCTGTGCCGCGCTGGCGCGTAACCTGTTGCTGCTGGAGTTTATCGAAGACGTGGTCGCCGATGCGTTTGTGGTTCAGGCTGAGACGCTAGCGCCCTGGCAGTGGGAGGAGTTTCTGGACCAGCGTAGCGATCGTGATCCGGCCATTACCGGTTGGGCGGCCTCGTCGCGGCAAAAAATGCGGCAGGTGGCGTTCCGTATGCTGTACGAAGTGGGCGTCATCACCGACAATCGCCGTCGATTACTACAGCCGCTGGTGGTGCGCGATGACGTGCTGGCATTGCTTGAATGTCACCATCAGGACAGAATTCGCCGCGGTCTGCTCGCCTTGCGCCCTCGCTAACTCGCTTATACACCCGTGTCAGGAAGACGCCATTGATGCCTTCGTCCCATTCGTCCATAACGGCTGCAACTGCGCCTACGTCGCACCCGATAGATGCTCGGCTGCAAGAGCGCTTGAACCAGATTCCCGAAAAGATTACCGGCCAGGCGTTTTTGCAAGGGCAGGGGTTGGGTAACGAGCTGGGTTTCTGGATCTTTGACTACCCGCCGGAGCATGAGCTTCAGGTGCGCGAGTACGTCAGCTTTCTCAAGGGGGTCATGGCGCGCCAGCATGGCCAGCTAACGGTGGATCACGTCAACCTGTTGAGCGTGCTGCGTGACTACCTCCTGGAGCGCAACTTCCTGGATAAAGCCATCGCCATGCAGCAAACAAAAGGCGACGCGGCGCTGATCAAGGCGCTACGCGGCCCGTTGCACATGGATAAGTTTGCCCCCTATTTAATGCGACACGCGCTGTCGGAAGACCCTGATATGGTACTGGTGTCCGGCGTCGGCAGCGTCTGGCCGATCATGCGTGCTCACAGCCTGCTCAATGCGCTACATGGACGCCTGGGGCACAAACCGCTGGTGCTGTTTTACCCCGGAGCGTACGACGGCCAGCAGCTGTCTTTGTTTAAACGCCTTACCAGCAACCCTTACTACCGAGCGTTTCCGCTGGTGCCGTAAGCGTACTGCTCCAAGCCTGCTGTCTCCAAGGAATGTCACTTTATGCCCACGCAGATTCAGGATCTTTTTCTCAAGCCGTTGCATCGTTCCATCAACGGCGTAGTCAAGGCCGACCAGAACGACCGCGAAACGGTGTATCAGGAGCTGGACGAGTACGTCGTCACCAACGAGCTCGAAGAGCACTTTCGCGCGTTTTTTGACTCCTACACCACGCGGCTCGACGACCCGTCCATCGCCAATCGCGTCGGCGTATGGATTTCGGGGTTTTTCGGCTCGGGTAAATCGCACTTTCTCAAGGCGCTGTCGTACTTGCTGGCCAACGTCGAGGCCGAGGATGACGCGGGTAACCTGCGCCACGCGGCTGACTTTTTTACGGCGGGAAAAGTAGCCGACACGTTTACCGTTGCTAATATTAAGCATGCCGTGCAGCAGCCGGCAGACGTCATCCTGTTCAATATCGACAGCAAGGCCGGGTCCAACGACGACGGTAACCCGATCCTTAACGTATTTTTGCGCGTGTTCAACGAGTACATGGGCTTCAGCGGTGACTACCCGCACTTGGCGCACATGGAGCGCTACCTGGTGAAGCGTGGCGTGCTGGAGCGCTTCAAGGAGGCATTCAAGCAGGCGAGTGGCCAGGCTTGGGAAGACGAGCGCGACGGCTACCAGTTTAATCAGGACGATACCGAGTGGGCGTTAAGCCAGGCGCTGGACCTATCGGCGGAGGCCGCGCACAAATGGTTTGAGGAGTCTGAAGACGCTTTTAGCGTCTCGGTCGAGAGCTTTTGCCGCTGGGTAAAGGAATATCTGGATGCCCAGCCCGCCGGCCGGCGCATCGTGTTTATGGTGGATGAGGTCGGGCAGTTTATCGGCAGCGATACTCGCCTGATGCTGACGCTGCAAACTCTGACCGAAAACCTCGGCACCATCTGCGGCGGCCGCGCCTGGATCGTGGTGACCTCCCAGGCCGACATGGACGCTGTGCTCGGCGACATGACCGCAGCCAAGGCCAATGACTTTTCCAAGATTGCCGGGCGATTCAAGACGCGGCTATCGCTGTCCAGCTCCAACTCTGACGAAGTGATTCGCAAGCGCCTGCTGACCAAGACGCCTGCCGCCGCCGATGAGCTGGCACAGGTGTATGACGAGCAGGGCATCGTTTTACGCAACCAGCTCACCTTCGACCGCTCCGGCCCCACGCTGAAAAACGTGGAAGATGAAGCCAGCTTTATCGCCAACTATCCGTTCGTGCCGTACCACTTCCAGCTGGTGCAGAAGGTATTTGAAGAGATTCGTAAAGTCGGTGCCACCGGCGCGCACCTGGCCTACGGCGAACGTTCGATGTTGGACGCCTTTCAGATGGCGGCCAAAGCGGTCAGTGATCGGCCCGTCGGCACGCTGGTGCCCATGCACAGCTTCTATCGCTCCGTGGAAGGCTTCCTGGATACCGCCGTCAAGCGCACCATCGATCAAGCCGCCGAGAACGCCGCGCTGGATGACGTTGATGTCGAGATCCTGCGCACGCTATTCATGATTCGCTATGTCGATCTGATCAAGGGCACGCTGGATAACCTGGTGACGCTCTCCATCACCCACATCGATGCCGACCGCCTGGCCCTGCGTGAACGTTTGGAAGGCGCGCTGGCGAGGCTGGAAAAAGAAAGTCTGGTTACTCGCAACGGCGAAGAGTTTCTGTTTCTCACCAACGAAGAACGTGATATCACGCGCCAGATCAAGGCCACCGAGATTACCAGCAGCGACGAGAACAAGCTGCTGGCGGACATGATCTATCGCGACCGCCTGCGCGACCGCAACAAGTATCGCTACCCGCTGAACAAAACCGACTACAGCATCGGCCGCTACTTGGACGGCCATACCATTGACGGTCGCCTGCAAGGCCAGCTGCGCGTTGAGGTCGTATCGCCGCTGGACATCGACTACGGTCATCGCTACTCGGTACATAGCGGCGAGGGCGGCTGCCTCCACCGCAGTGGCGAAGACGGTGGCCAGGTGCTGATGCGTTTGGGCGACAGTAAAGCCTTCTTCGACGACCTGCGTACCTACATCAAGACCGAGAAGTTTATTCGCTTGAACACGGCGTCGGGAGATACCGGCATCGAGCGCATTCTGGCCGATCGCGGGCGCGAAAATCAGGAACGCCGCAAGCACCTGCTAGTACGGTTGGAAGATATGCTGCTGGAAGCCGACGTTTACGCTCTGGGCCAGAAGCTGGCGCTAAAGGGCAGCCAGCTTGCCAGCCGCCTGGACGACGCCTGCCAGTATCTGCTGGAAAATACCTACACCAAGCTGGGCTATTTGGACACGTTCACGCCGGACCCTGCGCGTGAGCTGCTGGCGGTGATGACCGCCGACGATATGGGCCAGCAGGCCATTGACCTGGACGGCGCAGAGGCCAACCCCCAGGCGGTGCGCGAAGTCGAGCAGTACATCGGCTTGCACGGCAGCGAGCCGGTGCCACTTACTCCGCTGCTGGAACGCTTCAGCAATCGCCCCTTTGGCTGGCCGACCGATGAAACCCTGCTGGTGCTGGGCCGTTTGTACGCCGTGGGCCGTATCACGTTCCATACAGCGGGTGCAGCGCTTGCCGGCAAGGACGCCTTTGAGCTGCTCAACAACAGCCGCCGGCGCAGTGAGGTGCGCATACATAAAAAGCGCCAGACCGACGACGCCGTGCTACGCCAGGTGCGCAACCTCACCAAGGATCTCTTTGCCAAGCTGGGGCCCACCGCCGAGGCCGAGCTTTACGCCTTTTATACCGAGCAGTTCAACGGCTGGCAAAAAGACCTGGAAGCCTACCGCAGCAAAACCGATGTTAGGCATTTCCCCGGGCGCGCCACGATCGACAGCACCCTCAAGGAAGTCGAACGTCTGCTGCACATCGACGACAGCTTTGATTTCTTCAAGGCGGTGGCCGAGCGTCAGGAAGATCTGCTAGATCTCGAAGAAGACTATCGTGACCTCCACGAGTTTTTTACCAAACAGCTCACCGTGTGGGGGCAGCTACAGCAGGCGCTGAATCGATTCGCGCCCAACCGCACGGCGCTGGAAAAAGAACCCGAGGCGCATGCCGCGCTGGCCGAGCTGGACCGCATCTACACCGCGGATGCGCCCTACGGCATGCTGCAGAAAGTCGCCGGGCTGATCCAGACCGTCGATGCGACCAATACCCGGCTGCTCAAGCAGAAGCGCGAGCATGCCGCGGGCCTGGTCGATACGCGTATTGCCCGGATCAGCGCTGAAATCGTCAAAAGCGGCATTGGCACACCGGAACTCAGTAACCGCCTGCTGCGTCCGCTACAGCTGCTCAAGCAGGATATCGACGCGGCATCCGGCATTGCACAGATTTACCTGCTGCAAGGCGATACCGCCAACGACCGCGAGCAGGAAAGCCTCGATGCGCTCCAGCGTGAACAGCAGGCCGAAGCCGAGCGCCAGCGGGCGGCAAACAGCAAGGCGAATAACGCCAGCCACCCCGACACCGGCACAACCTCGGCAGGCAATGGTGCTACCGGCCCCCACAGCGGTGATGCCGGACATATCGGTGCCGTTCACGAACCCGAGCCAGTGGCGCTGCCCAAAGCCGTCACCAGCGTCAGCGTCAGCGATGTGCTAAGCCGCACTCACGAAGGCGTCTACCTGGAGAGCCAACAGGAAGTCGATACGTTTCTTGAGGCACTGAGAAAAGAACTGGACGACGCCATTCGCGCGGAGAAGAGGATCCGTTTGCGATAGGCGGGTGCGTTTCTTGACAAACATATGTAACCTACCCTTTGGTGTCCCGAGTCCCAGGACGTGGGGCGGTGGAGGTAAAAGAAGTATGAAAAGTCAAGATATTGGTTTGCTGCTAAAGCTGGTGGCGCTGAGAAACACGGAACGGCAGACGCGTGACAACAGCGTGAGCCGGGGGGCGCAAGCGCTCCCCAATGACTGGCGGGATTGGGCGCTGGATAACGATGAGGTCGAGCGGTATGCCAGCCTGTCCGATGGCCATGTCTCAAGCGTTGAGGACGAGCAGCTGCTTGCTCGCTATAGCGTACGCGCCCTGGCAGCAGAGACCGGCATCAGCAAAAGCCAGGTTAGCCTTGCCTTGCAGCGCTGTCTCGACGTTGGATTGATGCGTAAAGACCGCAAAACCGGTGTGCCACGCGCCAACACTCGCGCGCTGTGTGATTTTATCGTGCATGGGTTGCGCTACGTTTTTCCCGCAAGGCCGGGGGAAATAACGCGGGGGATTGCCACTACCTTTGGTGCGCCCGTGCTGGAAGGTAAGTTGTATAGCTCGGGTGACTTGCTGATGGTGTGGCCAGACGCCCGCGGCAACAGTAAAGGGCAAGCCATCGCGCCGCTTTTCAAGAGCGCGCCTTATGCGGTGCGCCGAGATCGAGAGCTATATGCCATGCTGGCCCTGACGGATGCCATTCGGTTAGGCAACCCTCGCGAAAGTAAGCTGGCTACCGAGCAGCTGTCGGTATACCTGAAATAAATGACCTGGAGTGACGGTTGAGCCTATTTGACGACCAATGCGCCATGCTGCGCCGGGTAGCCGAGGCGCTGGGGCCTGAACTGCGTGATCAAGTGGCCTTCGTGGGCGGCTGTACGACAGGGCTGCTATTGACCGACTCCTTCACCCGTGAGCAGGTGCGCAGCACTGATGACGTAGATCTGATTATCAGCGTGATGACTTACGCCACGTTGCAAACCTTCAAGGAAACCTTGAAACAGCACGGCTTCAAGGAGCCCTCGCCCATTGATGAGGATATGCCCATCTGTGCCATGAAGCTGGGCGAGTTACGGGTAGATTTAATGCCTGATAACGCCGAGGTGCTGGGCTTTAGCAACCGCTGGTATCAGCAGGCACTGGAAAGCGCGGAACCGGTTAGGCTTGACGATGAGTTGTCCATCCGCGTGGTGACGCCGCCTTTATTTGTGGCAACCAAATTGGAAGCCTACAAGGGGCGTGGCGATGGTGATCCGCTGTCGAGTCACGATATCGAAGATATTCTTAACCTTGTAGATGGGCGTTCCGGCCTGCTTGATGAAATACGGGCGGCTGACTGCGCGCTGCAGGCGTATATTGTCGCGGAGCTTGCGCTGCTGCTTGACGATGAAGACTTCGCCTATGCCGTACAGAGCCAAGCGGGAGATTCTGACCGCGAAGCGTTACTGTTCGAGCGGCTGGAAGCCTTGGCCGAGGAGCAGGGCTGATGCAGGCCGAGTGGTTCAGCCAGAAGGGCAACAAGAGACGACAAAACAGCGATGCGGCTTGCATCGGCCAGCGAGGCCACCATGTGATGGCGGTGCTGGTCGACGGCGCTGAAAAAGGCCCCAAAGGCGCAGAGCTGGCCCGGCACTGGGCTGACACTGCGTGGCAGGCGCTTGCCGGTTTGCCCCCATGCTCACCGGCACGGCTGAATAAGCGGCTCCAGCAGGCGCAAGCACGGCTCCGATATGCCTTCCTCCATGATATCGCCAGCTACTGCATGATCCGGCTTGATTGGAAAACACGCACGGTTGAGATCTGGCACTGCGGTGATTGCTGTGTTGGTGTGCGCCAGCAGGGGCATTCGCAACGGTTAACAAGACCGCATACGCTGGCGCAGCAGCCGGGCATATCGCACCCATGCGCCAGCGAACAGCAAAGCCGCCACCATCAGCAGCTAACCCGTAGTTTGAATGCCAGGCGCTTCCGGCCCCCCGATTATCAGACACATACGCTAATGCCAGACCAGCTGTTACTGCTCGGCACCGACGGTTATTGGCAAGAGCATCTTGAAGCAGGCCGACCCATAGACGAACTGCATGACGATGCCAGCTGGCTGACGTTGCTGATGGCTGGAGAAGGGTTGGGCCGTATCTCGCAACGCTCTGACGCCGACAATCTCAACGACTGTCACCCGGGACCAGCTCCGGCTGGCATGAACAAAAGCACCAAGGAACAACCATGAACACCGCCAATATCAAAAAGTACGCGCCCCGGGCACGGGTCGGTTTTATCGACGCCATGGCTCGCCAGGCGGCGCGCTACGGCATTACCCCGGGCACGCAGGGCGAAGGCCACGTAGCGCCCGCGGAGGTGCGCGGCGATGTGTTGATTATCACCCTGCCGGACGGCCAGACCCATAGCCACCCCAGGGCGGTGCAGGGCCCGCGCGAGCAGCTGGCCCGCCGGGTTGAGCAGCAGGGCTTTGCACAGGCCATTGATCAGGCGGCGTATAGCTGGTTCAACCGCCTGTGCGCGATCCGTTTCATGGAGCTGAAAGGCTATCTAGATCATGGCCGCCGTGTGCTTTCCCACCCCGAGCGCGAGGGCGGCTTAGAGCTGCTTGACGACTGCCTGGAAGTTGACCTGCCGGGGCTTGACGCTGCCCGGGTGCGCGAGCTCAAGCTCGATGGCACCCAGGATGAAACCCTCTACCGCGAGCTGCTGCTGGCCCAGTGTCACGCCCTGCATACGGCCATGCCGTTTCTGTTTGAACCGCTGGACGACGCCAGCGAGCTGCTGCTGCCGGACAACCTGACCAAGACCGACTCGCTGATCCGCGAGCTGGTCGAGGCGATTCCTGAGCAAGACTGGCAAGACGTTGAAGTCATCGGCTGGCTTTACCAGTTCTACATCAGCGAAAAGAAGGATCAGGTGATCGGCAAGGTGGTAAAAAGCGAAGACATTCCCGCCGCCACCCAGCTGTTTACGCCCAACTGGATTGTGCAGTATCTCGTGCAGAACTCCATTGGCCGCCAGTGGCTACAAACCTACCCCGACTCGCCGCTCAAGGGCGAGATGCCGTACTACATCGAGCCTGCCGAGCAGGAGCCCGAGGTACAGGCCCAGCTGGACGCCATCACCCCGGCCAGCATCGACCCCGAAGCCATCAAGGTGCTAGACCCCGCCATGGGCTCCGGCCATATTCTGGTCGAAGCCTACAACGTGCTGAAGGCGATTTACACCGAGCGCGGCTACCGCAGCCGCGATATTCCCAAGCTGATTCTGGAAAACAACCTGTTCGGTTTGGATATCGACGACCGCGCCGCTCAGCTGGCCGGCTTCACGCTGATGATGAAAGCCCGCGAAGACGACCGCCGCATCTTCAGCCGCATGGGTGACAGCAGTGACAACAAGGCGCGGCTCAACGTACTGGCCCTACAAAGCACCCAGCACCTGAATGCCAACGAGCTATGGAATAACCTGAACCTCACTGGCGATTGGCACCAAGGCCAGTCTCAGAGCCTCTTTGAGAGCGAACAGGCTGAGCTTTCCAGTAATGACAGCACCTACAAGGCCATCGTCGACCTGATCGAGCGCTTTGCGGAGGCCAAGACCTTCGGCTCGCTGATCGAGGTTCCCAACAGCTTCGAAGCCCCGCTCAAGACATTACTGGGGGAGCTCACTGAGCTTGCCGACGGTGGCGACACCATGCAAAAAACCGCCGCCAAGCAGCTGTTACCCATCGTGCAACAGGCGTGGTTACTCGCCCAGCGTTACGATGCCGTAGTCGCGAATCCGCCGTATATGGGTGGAAAGTATCAAACACCAGCAGTGAAGAAATACCTTAAAGATGCCTACAAAGGCTACGAGAAGGACCTGTTCTCGGCCTTTATTGTTCGTAACCTGGCTTTCGCCAAAGATCATGGCCAGCTTGGTTTTATGACACCCTTTGTGTGGATGTTCATCTCAAGCTACGAGCAGCTGCGTAAACGGCTGATCGATGAGGAAGTCATCACCAGTCTGGTGCAGCTGGAGTACTCCGGCTTTGATGGTGCAACGGTGCCTATCTGTACCTTCACGCTGAGTAAAGGCCATATCGCCAGTTACACCGGCAGCTATATTCGCTTGTCGGACTTCCGAGGTGCAGTAAATCAAGGCCCGAAGACGCTCGAAGCCATCCAAAACCGCGACTGCGGCTGGTTCTACACAGCCAAGCCGGATGATTTTGAAAAAATACCAGGCGCCCCTATAACGTATTGGGCGGAAAAGAAGTCGATAGCGCTTTTTGAAAACATTTCGCTTGGGGGTAAGTTCGAAATCAGAGAGGGGCTCGGAACTCGTGATGATGATTTGTTTTTGCGTCGACATTGGGAAGTTAGCGTATCCAAAGTGAGACTGGAAAAAGGGGACGAAAAGTGGGTGAAAACAGACAAGGCCGGATCTTTTAGAAAGTGGTATGGGAACGGGGAGTTTGTAATGAACTGGGAGGATGATGGATATGCTATAAAAAATCACCGCAACCCTGATGGAAGCCTAAAGTCTAGACCTCAAAACACTCAATTTTTTTTCAAAGAAGCAATTTCTTGGAATAAAGTTGGATCTGGCATCACTTCGTTTAGGTGGCGAGACGATACCTCTGCGTTTAATGATGCGGCCCCTTCGATATTTGGCGAAGACTTGCATGTCGCCCATGCGATGCTTTGTAGCAAGCTCTTCACCTACCTCTTGAGCTTGCAAGGAGGCACGCTAAATGTAACCACGGGAATAATAAAAGGGCTTCCTGCATTATTTATAAGAGAAAATAAAGAATACGCGAAAGAGGCTGTGGTTATATCAAAGTCGGACTGGGATGATTATGAGTGCTCATTATATTTTACCGAAAACCCTTTGGTAAAAAACAATCATGGTGGAGGTGCGTTGCTTAAAGAAGCATTTTGCAAGTTTCTAAAAATCTCCCAAGAAAGGACGTCTTCGCTTAAAAAAATCGAAGAAAAAAACAATGAAAGCTTTATCAATGCTTACAGCCTTCAAGATAGTCTTGATCCAGACGTCCCGATGGAGGAGATAACTCTAACTTGCAACCCTTATTATCGGTACGGTAAAAGCCGGTCGGAAAAAGAGTTACTAACCTTTGTTCAGTCTGACACTACAGAAGAGCTGGTGAGCTATGCAATTGGCTGTATGATGGGTCGCTACTCGTTGGAAAAGTCCGGCTTAATTCTCGCGAGCCAAGGCGAAACCATCCAAGACTATCTTGCACAGATCCCTGCGCCTAGCTTCGCGCCGGACGACAACGCCATCATTCCGCTCACCGATCAGGAGTGGTTCCCCGACGACGCCACCAACCGCTTCCGCGACTTCGTCCGCGTGGTGTGGGGCGAAGAGCACCTGCAGGAAAACCTCGACTTCGTCGCCGAAAGCCTCTGCCTGCACGCCATCAGGCCTAAAAAAGGGGAAAGCGCGCAGGACACCATCCGCCGCTACCTGAGCACCCAGTTCTTCAAGGATCACCTGCGCACCTACAAAAAGCGCCCGATTTACTGGCTGTTCAGCTCCGGCAAGCAGAAAGCCTTCGAGTGCCTGGTGTACCTGCACCGCTACGATGAAAGCACCCTGGCGCAGATGCGTACCGACTACGTCATCCCACTCATCGACCGCCTCGCCGGCCACGCCGAACGGCTAGAGCAAGACAAAGACACCAGCGCCTCCGCCGCCGAAGCCAAGCGCATCGAGAAAGAGCTGAGCAAACTCTACAAACAGCAAACCGAACTCAACGCCTTCGACGAAAAACTGCGCCACTACGCCGACCAGCGCATCTCGCTGGATCTGGATGACGGTGTGAAGGTCAACTACGGCAAGTTTGGCGACCTGCTGGCCGAGGTGAAGAACGTCACGGGAGTTAAACCGACATGATAAAAAGCCTCTATATCGATAATTTCAAGTCGCTGGTGAACTTTAAGCTGGAGCTGACGGCGTTCACCTGCCTGGTAGGGCTCAACGGTGCGGGCAAGTCGACGGTGCTGCAAGCGCTGGATTTTATCTCCCAGCAGATGCGTGGCGATATAGACGACTGGCTGGCTCAACGCCAGTGGCAGCCGGGGGACATAGGCTCCCGGCTTACCGCCAAGAAAAATATCGATATTACGCTTGAGCTGCAAAGCCAGGAACACGGCCTGATTGAATGGACGGCCAGCTTTAACCGACAGTCATTGCGCTGCACAGCGGAAGAGGTGTGGTGTAATAGTTTAAGAATTTTGAAAGTTGAGGATGGTGAGTTTTTCATCAATAAAACTAAAAAAGAGGGTGTGCGCCTGGAAAAGAACACCATCATGTTTGACTACCAGGGATCGATTCTTTCCCAGCTGAAGTATGAGCAGCTGGCACCCGGGCTGCAGGCGCTCAAGGCATCGCTTGTCAATATCCGCTCGCTGGATCTGCTTTCGCCGGAGCACCTGCGCCAGCGCACACGGGATTCTGCCGGCCACCTGGGGCTGGGTGGGCAAAAGCTGTCGGCTTTTTTACACGAGCAGGGCAGCGATACCCGCCAGCATCTGCTGACACGGCTGCAAGCCGTTTATCCGCAACTGGCCAGCATCGATATCCGCTCGCTGCGCTCGGGCTGGAAACACCTGGATATTACCGAGCAATTTGCGCAAAAAGCCCTGAAAACGCCGGCGCGCCACGTTAACGATGGCTTGCTGCGCCTGCTCGCCGTGCTGTCTCAGCTGGTATCCGACGAGCAGTTTTTGCTGTTCGATGAAATTGAAAACGGCATCAACCCGGAGCTGGTCGAGTTTCTGGTGGATGCGCTGGTTGAAAGTGAGCATCAGGTCATGGTGACCACGCATAGCCCGGTGATTCTCAACTATTTGGCAGATGATGTCGCCAAGCAGGGCGTGGTCTACCTGTATAAAAATGCCCAAGGGGCCACGCAGGCCATTCGGCTGTTCGATATACCGTCGCTGGCGGAAAAACTGCATTTTATGGGCCCCGGCGAAGCGTTTATTGATACTCACCTGACCGAGCTGGAAAGCGAGATTCAGGCAATGGATCAGCAGGAGGGCACGGATGCATCTGCTCTTTAGCGGTGAAGGCCCAAGCGATATTGGCGTGTGCTATCCGGCCGCTGCATACTGCGATGCAGAAACCTTCAAGCCGGGCCCTATGGCATGGCTGGTAGACCAATGGGTGGAGCGCTGCCAGGGGTACGATTTTTCCTGTCTGGAAAACGGACTGGTACGTTATGTCGCCAAGCAGCATCTGGTTCGTTACAAGTCTACGTCTGCCGGTAAGACCATGCGTCTGCGCGGCAAGAAAACCCCTGGTGAGACCGCCTACTACTTTTACAACGCCAGGGCGTTGGCAAAATGTGCGGTGGCACTGGCTGACGACGTCAACGATCGGGTAGTTGCCGTGCTTTTTCGCGATGCCGACGGTATTTCATCCGCCGATCGTGGGGAGTGGCAGGCCAAATACGACTCCATGCTGGCAGGCTTTGCGGCGGAGGGCTTTGACGATGGCGTGGCTATGCTTCCCAAGCCGAAATCTGAAGCCTGGCTGCTGTGCGCGCTAAAGCCGCAGGCACCGTACCAACACTGCGCCAGGCTGGAAGATGCATCGGGCAATGACAGAAGCCCCAACTCGCTGAAAAACCAGCTGAGCCAGGCACTGAACGGAAAAACCTCCGCCGATGAGCTAG
>JAKDRW010000001.1 GCA_030454225.1 Vreelandella subglaciescola
TGCCCGACTTTGACGTCGATTTCTGCATGGAAAAGCGCGACCGCGTCATCGAGTACGTCGCCCGCCGCTACGGGCGCGACGCCGTTTCGCAGATCGTCACCTTCGGCACCATGGCGGCCAAGGCCGTGGTGCGTGACGTCGCCCGCGCCCAGGGCAAACCGTATTCGCTGGGTGACAAGCTCTCCAAGCTGATCCCCTTTGAAGTGGGCATGACGCTTGGGAAGGCCATCGAAGCCGAGTCCGCGCTGCAGGAATTTATCGCCGCCGATGAAGACGCCGAAGAAATCTGGGAGATGGCGTTAAAGCTCGAAGGCACCACCCGGGGCACCGGCAAGCACGCCGGCGGGGTGGTGATCGCGCCCACCAAGCTGACCGATTTCTCGCCGCTGCTGTGCGACGAAGACGGCTCCGGGCTGATGGTGCAGTTCGACAAGAACGATATCGAGGACGCCGGGCTGGTGAAGTTCGACTTTCTCGGCCTGCGCACCCTGACGATCATCGACTGGGCGCTGGAGATGGTCGACAAGGTGCGCGCCGTGGAGGGCGAGGCGGGGCTTGATATCGCCGCCATCCCGCTGGACGACAAGCCCACCTTCGAGATGCTCAAGAAGGCCGAAACTACCGCGGTGTTCCAGCTTGAGTCGCGGGGCATGAAAGAGCTGATCAAGCGCCTGCAGCCGGACTCGCTCGACGACATGATCGCGCTGGTGGCGCTGTTTCGCCCCGGCCCCCTGCAGTCGGGCATGGTCGACGACTTTATCAACCGTAAGCACGGCCGCGCCGAAGTGTCTTATCCACACCCGGATTACCAGCACGAGGTGTTGAAACCCGTGCTCGCGCCGACCTACGGCATCATCCTGTATCAGGAGCAGGTGATGCAGATTGCCCAGGTCATGGCCGGCTACAGCCTCGGCCAGGCGGACATGCTGCGCCGCGCGATGGGCAAGAAAAAGCCCGAAGAAATGGCCAAGCAGCGCGCCGGCTTCATGCAGGGTTGCGCGGACAACGGCATCGAAGAGAACCTGGCGGGCAACATCTTTGATCTGGTGGAAAAATTCGCCGGCTACGGCTTCAACAAGTCGCACTCGGCCGCCTACGCGCTGGTGTCGTACCAGACGGCTTGGCTCAAGGCGCATTATCCCGGGCCCTTTATGGCCGCGGTGATATCCACTGAAATGGATAACCTCGACAAGGTCGTGCCGCTGATCGAAGAGTGCCGCCATCTGGGGCTGACCGTCACGCCGCCGGACGTCAACGTCGGCGGCTACAAGTTCACCGTGGATACGCAGGCGCGCGTGGTCTACGGCCTGGGCGCGATCCGTGGGGTGGGCGAAGGCCCTATCGGCGCGATTGTGGAAGCGCGGGAAGACGGCGGGGCGTTCACCGACCTGTTTGATTTCTGCCGTCGACTGGACCCCAAGCGCATCAACAAGCGCACGCTGGACGCCTTGATCCGCGCCGGTGCGCTGGATCAGCTGGGCGATAATCGAGCGCTGCTGGCCGCCTCGACGGAAGATGCGCTCAAGGCCGCGGCGCAGAACCACAGCAACCGGAACCTGGGCATGGTCGACATGTTTGGCGAGGCGTTCGCGCCGGCAAAAGAGCGCGACGTCTACGCCGACTACCGCGGCGTGCGCGAATGGACCGACCGCGAGCGGCTGTCCGGCGAAAAAGATACCCTGGGGCTTTATCTGACCGGCCACCCGATCGACGAATACGAGCGCGAGCTCAAACGTTTTGTCTCCACCCGTATCAGCAGTTTATCCCCGTCGCGCGAGCCCCAGCGCGTGGCCGGGCTGGTAGTGGGCGTGCGCACGATGAAATCCAAACGCGGCGATACCATGGCATTCATTACCCTGGACGATCGCACCGGACGCATTGAGGCCTCGCTGTTTGGCGAGGCGTTCGAGGCGCTGCGCGGCCAGATCGAGACCGATCAAATCATTATCGTCGAAGGCGAAGTGTCCACCGACGACTACTCGGGCGGGCTCAAACTGCGCGGTCGCGACGTCACACCGATGGTTACCGCGCGGGTGCGCTACGGGCAGTCGGTGGACGTGGCGCTGGATGCCACCCGGGTCAACGGTCGTTTGGTAGGAAGCCTGCGTGATAGCCTGACGCCACACCGCGACGCCGGCGGTTTGCCGGTGCGCCTGCAGTACCGCCACCCCGAGGCCACGGCGTGGCTGGCGCTCGATGAAACGTGGCGGGTGGCGCCCAGCGACGATCTTTTGCTGGCGCTGCGCGACGTTCAGGGCCAGGCCGGCGTCAAGCTGCGTTACCGCTAAGTCGCGCCGTGCGCCCGCCTTGCGTGGCGGGGCCAAGCTGCGATAATACTTCCCCATATAGGCTCGATCCGACCAGGCTTTTTTTTACAGGCTTTTTTACAGGCTTTTTTACAGGCTTTTTTTACAGGCACCGTCCATGAATCCCAACTACCTCGATTTTGAACAGCCGATTGCCGAGTTACAGGCAAAAATTGAAGAACTGCGGTTGGTCAGTACCGACAGTCAGGTCAACCTCGCCGATGAAATCGAACGCCTGGAGACCAAGCGCCGCAAGCTGACCGAGTCCATCTTCAAGGACCTGACGCCCTGGCAGGTGACGCAGCTGGCGCGCCATCCCAAGCGGCCCTATACGCTCGACTACCTTGAGCACGTGTTTACCGATTTCGACGAGCTGCACGGCGATCGCCACTTTGCCGACGACGCCGCGCTGGTGGGCGGCGTGGCGCGGCTGAACGACAAGCCGGTGATGGTCATCGGCCATCAGAAAGGCCGCGACGTCAAAGAGAAAGTGCGGCGCAATTTCGGTATGCCGCGCCCCGAAGGCTACCGCAAGGCCTGCCGGCTGATGGAAATGGCCGAGCGCTTTCGCCTGCCGGTGTTCACCTTTATCGACACGCCGGGCGCCTACCCGGGCATCGGCGCCGAAGAGCGCGGCCAGTCCGAGGCGATTGCCCACAACCTGGCGGTGATGTCGCGGCTGAAGACCCCGATTATTTCCACCGTGGTCGGCGAAGGCGGCTCCGGCGGCGCGCTGGCGATTGGCGTGTGCGACGAGCTGGCCATGCTGCAGTACTCGACCTACGCGGTGATCTCGCCGGAAGGCTGCGCCTCGATCCTGTGGAAGAGTGCGACCAAAGCCTCCGAGGCGGCGCAGGCGATGGGTATTACCGCCGAGCGCCTGCAGGAGCTGGGCTTTGTCGACTCGCTGATCAAGGAGCCGCTGGGCGGCGCCCACTGCTGCTATACCCAAACGGCAGAGCGGGTGAAAGAAGCGCTCGGCCAAAGCCTCGAGCGGCTTGAAGGGCTGGATACCGAGGCGCTGCTGGCGCGACGCTACGAGCGGCTGATGAGCTATGGCGCGCCCGCATAACGGCTCCGTTGATGCAGTACGCAGCGGCCTGTTGCGTCCGGGAGCGGTAGATGCCCCTGCAGCGCTTGCTTGAGCGCGCCCTGGCGGAGATCCCGCCGGGGCGCGGCGTTTGGGTGGCGCTGTCCGGCGGGATGGATTCTTCTTTGCTGCTGACGCTTGCCGCCGACGTTTGCCGCGCGCAGGGTCGCCCGCTGAAGGCGCTGCACGTCAATCACGGCCTGCAGGCTGGCGCCACGACGTTTGAGCACCACTGCCGTGCGCTGTGCCAGCGGCATGGCGTTGCGCTGACGGTGGCGCGAGTGGCCGTTAGCGCCCAAGGCAAGGGCGTAGAAGGTGCTGCTCGCGAAGCGCGCTACGCGGCCTTTGCCGAGCACGTGCCAAACGGCGATACGCTGTGGCTGGCCCAGCACCTTACCGATCAGGCCGAGACCTGGCTGCTGGCCGCGCTGCGCGGCAGCGGGACGCGCGGGCTTGGCGCCATGCCCGCGCGTCGCGAAAACGCCGGCATGGCGCTGGTGCGCCCGTGGCTGGAAGTGCCGCACCGCGCTCTGATGGATGTGGCCTGCGCGCTCGAGCGCGCGGGCAAACTTGCCTGGTGCGACGACCCGACCAACGCCGACACCTATTTTGAGCGCAACTACCTGCGCCACCGGGTGCTCCCCGTATTGGCCGAGCGCTGGCCCCACGCCGAACGTGCACTTAGCGCCGCCGCCGGGCACATGCAGGACGCCGACGCGCTGCTTGAGGCCTACGCGACCGACGAGCTCGCCACGCTCACGCTCGCTTTCGATCAGCTCGACGCCGCCGCGCTTGCCACGCGCTCGCGAGCGCGAAAGCGGCTTTTGGTGCGCACCTTTTGCCGCCAGCTCGGGCTTGCCACGCCGCCCGCGCGGCGGCTTGAAACCCTGCTCGAGCAGCTGAATGCCGGCGCCGATGCCCAGGTGCACGTGGCCTGGCCGGGCGCCTGCGCGCGGCTGTGGCGCGGACGGCTGTACCTGCTAAAGGAAACCTTATCCGCTGAGTACACCGCGTCACTTGAGTGGCGCACGCGCTGGGACGGCCGCGCGCCGCTTAAAACGCCGCGGGGAGAAGTGTTGATAGAATGGCTTGGTACGCCATCTGACGCATCGCAGCCGCTGACGGCTACCTGGCGGCGCGGCGGCGAAGTTATCCGCCTGGCCGGGCGCGGCCGGCGCGATCTCAAGCGGCTGCTGGCCGAGGCCGGCGTACCGCCGTGGGAGCGCAGTGCGGTGATCCTGGTGTGGGCGGGTGAGGCTTGCGTTGCAGTGCTCAAGGCCCCCGACACGCTGCTCTATCAGGCGTCGGGGTGGGCCTTTGCGCCTAGCCGTCAGGCGTCGCGTTGAGCATGTCATAGAGTATGCCTTCGCGCAGGGCGCCGTCGACAAAGCGGATTTGCTCAATCTCAAAGGTCGCAAAGATGGCGCAGACGATGGCTACGCCGGCGGGGAAAATACCCGCGCGGTTGGCTTTGAGCCCTTTGAGCGCCAGGGCATCCAGGTGGGAATAGCGCAGTACCCGTGCGCGCAGCCGTTGAACGCCTGCGCGGGTGATCACGCCGTTGGCCGGCGTATCGCCGTAAGCGTTGAGTACCCGGGCCACCGCGTTGAACGTGCCGCTGGTGCCGACGACTTCATCCCAGCCGCTTTCCCGGTAGTGCTGGAGGCGCGAAAGCTGGGCAAGGGCTGCCTGCTCGGCGGCGCGCATGCGCGTTTCATCGAGCGCACCGTCGGGGAAAAAACGTCGTGAGAACGTTACGCAGCCCAGCGGCAGGCTTTCCAGCAGCCGGGGGGTCAGGCGCTCGCCAATCACGCACTCGCTGGAGCCTCCGCCGATATCCAGCACGAAACGTCGGCCGTTGACGGCGCGCGCCTGGGCGGCGCCCAGATAAATTAAGCGGGCCTCTTCGCGCCCGGGAATCACCTCAATGGGATAGCCAAGCAGCGCCTCGGCGCGCTGGAGAAAGACGTGGCGGTTGTTGGCATCGCGCAGCGCGTTGGTGCCCACAATACGCCGCCGGGCGCGGGGCATACTGCCCATCATTACGGCAAACTGGCCCAGGCATTTGAGCCCGCGCTGCATCGCGGCCTCGTCGAGATTGCCGTCGGCGTCGAGGCCGGCCGCCAGCTGAACCTTGACGCCGCGTCGGGTAACGATGCGCAGGCGTCCGTTAATGACGTTGGCCACCAGCAGGTGAAAGCTGTTGGATCCCAGATCAATGGCGGCGATACGCGCGGTGTTTTCAGCAAATAGCGCTCTGCGGCGGGCAGGTAGCCGGCCACGAGGGGCAGAAGCGGCGGCGGTCTCGGCGGCTAAGGGCAGAGGATCCTTGGGCATGAGCTGTCCTTCCGATTGGCTAGGGCAAGGTTGCGGGGCCCCTGCATAATTGTCAATCGTCAAAGGCTTGCGTTTGCCGCGGGGCTTGACTACCATCGAGTGACTGGTTTGAGCCGAAGGGCGCATCGCAATCGTACTTTGATAACGTGCTTTGATAACGTACCTTGTCGATCGTACCGCCGCGTTACTTCGACCATCCCTAGCTCTACCCAACCTCCCGACGATGTAGCCCAGACGTTTTTCGTAAGTTTTCGACTGTGTGTGCGATGATTTTACGTGAGGCGACTTTATGCGAGATGAAGTTGCGCAGGCGTGGGGTTCGCCGCGGGAGGAGAGCTAGCCAGCTGCCCAAGTCGTCAGATGACCCGTTGATCCAGCTTTCCCAACGCTGGGTGTACGCAACATACGTATTTAGCAGGCGTTAACCTTACAAGCTGAAACCCGATGTTATCGGTTCAGCCTGGTCCCTTTCATATTGAATACGCGCCTTCTCGGGATCTGAACGCATCATACCGGCGATTTTTCACGCCCCTTTCTTCTTGGCGCCTAGCGCCTTGCTTCCATGAGCAATGTTCTAATCACACCGATGAATCTTACCGAACTCAAGCAAAAAACTGTTCCCGAGCTGCTCAAGATCGCCCGCGAAATGGGGATTGATAATCTGGCTCGTTCGCGCAAACAGGACATCATTTTCGCTATCCTCAAAAAGCACGCCAAAAGCGGCGAGGATATTTACGGCGACGGTGTGCTGGAAATCCTTCAGGATGGCTTCGGCTTTCTGCGCAGCGCTGACAGCTCGTACCTCGCCGGCCCGGACGATATCTACGTCTCGCCGTCACAAATCCGTCGCTTTAACCTGCGCAAGGGTGACTGCATTGCCGGCAAGATTCGTCCGCCCAAAGACGGCGAACGCTATTTTGCCCTGCTCAAGGTCAGCCAGATCAACTTCGATCGGCCGGAAAATGCCAAGCACAAGATTCTGTTCGAGAATCTGACGCCGCTATTTCCCGACGAGCGGATGCGCATGGAAATCGGCAACGGCTCGACGGAGGACCTGACCGCACGGATCATTGACCTCACCGCACCGATCGGCAAAGGCCAGCGCGGCCTGTTAGTGTCGCCGCCCAAGGCGGGCAAGACGCTGATGCTGCAGAATATCGCCACCTCGATCACACGCAATAATCCCGAGTGTCACCTGATCGTTTTGCTGATCGACGAGCGTCCGGAAGAAGTCACCGAAATGTCGCGCACCGTGCGCGGCGAAGTGGTGGCCTCGACCTTTGACGAGCCGCCGGCGCGCCACGTGCAGGTCGCCGAGATGGTCATCGAAAAGGCCAAGCGGCTGGTCGAGCACAAAAAGGACGTGGTGATTCTGCTCGACTCCATCACCCGTCTGGCCCGGGCCTACAACACCGTGGTGCCAAGCTCGGGCAAGGTGCTGACCGGCGGCGTTGACGCTCACGCGCTGGAAAAGCCCAAGCGCTTTTTCGGCGCGGCGCGTAATATCGAAGAGGGCGGCAGCCTGACGATTATCGCCACGGCGCTGGTCGACACCGGCTCGAAGATGGACGAAGTCATCTTTGAAGAGTTCAAGGGCACCGGCAACATGGAAGCCCACCTGGACCGCAAGCTGGCCGAGAAACGCGTGTTCCCCGCGTTCAACATTCGCCGCAGCGGCACCCGCCGGGAAGACCTGATCGCCTCGGAAGACGAAATGCAGCGCATGTGGATTCTGCGTAAATTATTGAATCCGATGGACGATACCGGCGCGACCGAGTTCTTGATCGACCGCTTGAAAGATACCAAGACCAACCTGGAATTCTTCGAGGCGATGAAGCGCCGCTAAACCGGACACTGATTCGCCGGCAAGCGCTGTACCCATCGGCAACGCTGCCGCCGTCGGCAATGCTTTAGAGCACAGGAGCCCCGTCGTGAAATACCGCGATCTGCGCGACTTTATCGAGGCGCTTGAAGCGCAAGGCGAACTCAAGCGCATCAGCGCCGAGGTGGATCCTTACCTCGAAATCACCGAAATTTGCGATCGCACCCTGCGTGCCGGCGGTCCGGCGCTGCTGTTTGAAAACGTCAAAGGCCACGCTATGCCGCTGCTGGGCAACCTGTTCGGAACCCCCGAACGGGTGGCGTTGGGCATGGGCGAAGACTCGGTCGAGGCGCTGGGTGAAGTCGGCAAGCTGCTGGCGTTTTTGAAAGAGCCGGATCCGCCCAAGGGGCTCAAGGACGCCTGGCAAAAGCTGCCGATCTTCAAGCAGGTGCTGAGCATGGGGCCGAAAATGGTCAAGCGTGCGCCGGTGCAGGAAGTGATCTACGAAGGCGATGACGTGGACCTTGACCGCCTGCCTATCCAGCACTGCTGGCCGGGGGACGCAGCCCCGCTGGTGACCTGGTCGCTGGTGGTGACCCGCGGGCCGCACAAGGAACGCCAGAACCTGGGGATTTATCGCCAGCAGAAAATCGGCAAAAATCGCCTGATCATGCGCTGGCTGTCGCACCGCGGCGGCGCGCTGGATTTCCAGGAATTTCAGCAGACCCACCCAGGCGAGCCGTTCCCCGTGGCGGTGGCGCTGGGCGCCGACCCGGCCACCATTCTTGGCGCGGTCACGCCGGTGCCGGATACGCTCTCGGAGTACGCCTTTGCCGGACTGCTGCGCGGTTCGCGCACCGAGCTTGTCAAGTGCGGCCACGCCGAGCTCGACGTGCCGGCGTCGGCGGAGATCATTCTCGAAGGCTTTATCTACCCCGATGACATGGCGCCCGAAGGCCCGTTTGGCGATCACACCGGCTACTACAACGAAGTGGAGTCATTTCCGGTATTTACGGTGACGCGCATCACCCAGCGTCGCGACGCCATCTATCATTCGACCTATACCGGCCGGCCGCCCGACGAGCCGGCGATTTTAGGCGTGGCGCTCAACGAAGTGTTCGTGCCCATCCTGCGCAAGCAGTTTCCCGAAATTGTGGATTTTTACCTGCCGCCCGAGGGCTGCTCTTACCGCATGGCGATAGTGACCATGAAAAAGCAGTACCCGGGGCATGCCAAGCGGGTGATGATGGGGGTGTGGAGTTTTCTACGCCAGTTCATGTACACCAAGTTTGTGGTGGTGCTCGACGACGACGTCGACGCGCGCCGCTGGGAAGACGTGATCTGGGCGATGACCACGCGTATGGACCCCGCGCGCGATACCACTATCGTGGAAAATACCCCCATCGACTACCTGGATTTTGCCTCGCCGGTATCGGGGCTGGGCTCCAAGATGGGCTTTGATGCCACCAACAAATGGCCCGGCGAAACCACCCGCGAGTGGGGCGAGCCCATCGCCATGGACGCCGAGATCAAGGCCCGGGTAGACGAGCGCTGGGAGTCGCTGGGCATTGGCATTCCGCTGCCGCCTGCGCGCAGCGGCTGCTAAATGATTGTTTTGTACGCCTGATTATTTCTATACATCTGACTGTCGCATCGCCTGGATGAGACGCTGGACAAGAGGTTTGCATGAGCGCAAGGACGATGACCTGCCAGGTCACCGAAGTGGAAAGTCTGACGCCCGACGTGTTTGGCGTCACCCTTGAGGGGCGCGTGGAAGCCCTGACGCACGCCCCGGGGCAGTATCTGGAGCTTTTGCTGAATGAGTCTACCTGGGTGCCGTTTTCGATCGCCAGCGCCGCGAGCGGCGACGGTCGGCTGGAGCTGCACGTTCAGCACTGGCCAGAGCGTAGCAACTCGGCGCGCCTGCGCGAGCTGCTGCTGGAGGCTCGCCAGCTTACCGTGCGCCTGCCCGGCGGCGACTGCGTGCTGGATGACGCCAGCGCCCGCCCGCTTTTGCTGATTGCCGCGGGCACCGGCTTTGCTCAAATGAAAGCAATTATCGAAGCCGCATTGAACAAAAACCCCGAGCGCCGCATTGAGCTGTGGTGGGCCGCCCGTGAGCATCGTGAGCTGTATCTGGAAACGCTGGCTACGCGCTGGGCGCAGACCTATGCGCAGTTTATCTTTCAGGCGGTCACCGAGTTTCCGCTCGACGAGCCGCTGGCGCCAGGCGAGCGTATTCGTCACCGTCAGGGGCGCATCGACGAGGCGCTGGAAGACGCAGCGCTGACGCCCGCCGAGTATGATATTTACCTCTCTGGCTCGCCTGGCATGGTTTATGCCTGCCTGGATGTGCTGGAAGAGAAGGGCATCGATCAGGCGCGGGTATTTTCCGACGTGTTTTCCTACGCGCCGCGAAATAAAGCCTGAAACGCCGGCCAGGAATTTGCTAAGCTAGGCGTTACACGCGGATGGTCGTCCGCAACACGGGTGTCAACATCAAGGAGGCTGGTATGGCCCAAAACGAAAATTACCACGATACGTCCGGCTTTTTTTCCATCCTGATGACGCTGGTCGTGCTGGTCAGCATGAGCTGCCTGCCGGCGACCATTGGCTGGATTCAAGTGTTTGCCAGCTAGCCTGCAAACAGGCTACTCTGGCGTTTCAGGCGTTGGCTTTCGCAGGCGAAATCCGCTAATTCAGACACTTGTGCACAGGCACGGGTGACACCCATTAATCCAGGCAGACAGGCTATGAACGCAGTCAGCTTCGTTACACTAGCGTTTTCCCCGACGGCGAATGCCGCCGCGTCTGCCTATGGGTATTGGTTTAGCCAAGGGGTGGCCGTGGCCGACGGTTGAGTCGCGCCAACGGGCATCCCCTACGGGTTGCCTGCCGCGAAAACCCCGGTGGGTAATCCCCAGCCGGGGTTTTTTGCGTCTATACGAAGGCCCGGCGAGGCGCCAACCGTTAGCATACCCGCAGCGGATACCCCCACAAGACAGCCACTAAAGAAAGCCACACAAGACACCCATACAGGTTAACCACCAGGAGCTGCACCATGAGTCACCGCGCACCGGCTAATATCGAATCTCCCGTTCTGTACGGCTATCCGGCGTACGACACCGGGTGGCGATTTAGCCCCGCGCGGCCGGCAGCAGCTGCCACCTCCGACCGTGTGCACTCGGGTGGCGAAAGCCTACGATGTCCTTTGCCTACGGAGCGTTAACCGATGAATGCCACTGTGTCTGCTGTTAAACCTGCTACCGCCGTTAGCGCGCCTGCCACGGCCTTGCCGACGCCCGACGCGCTTCGCGTCGCCTACCCCTTGAACCGCGCGCTAAGCGCGCAAATTAGCGCCCAGCGCGCGGCGGTAAAGCGTATTTTATCGGGCGAGGATTCGCGTCTGCTGGTCGTGGTGGGGCCGTGCTCGGCGCACGACCCCCGCGCCGTGCTTGAATACGCCGAGCGGCTGGCCGCGCTTGCCGACGACGTCGCCGGACAAATTCTGCCGGTAATGCGCGTATATGTGGAAAAGCCGCGCACCACGGTGGGCTGGAAGGGCCTTGCCTACGACCCCGGCCTTGACGGCAGCGGCGATATCGCCCGGGGGCTTGAGCTTTCCCGCGAGCTGATGGGTGAGGTGGCCGAACGCGGTTTGCCCGTAGCCACCGAGCTTTTGCAGCCTATGCTGGCGCCGTATCTGCAGGATTTGCTCAGCTGGGTGGCGATCGGCGCCCGCACCACCGAATCCCAGTTGCACCGCGAGCTGGCAAGCGACCTGGGCGCGGCGGTGGGGTTCAAAAACGCCACCGGCGGCGGTGTGCAGGTCGCGGTTGACGCCATGGCCGCGGCTGCGCACCCGCACCAGCGCTTCGCCATGGACGTCGATGGTCGTCCGGTCATGCAGCAAACGCCGGGCAATCCGCACACCCACCTGGTGCTGCGCGGCGGCAGCGGCGAGCCCAACTATCAGGCCACGCACGTACGCGCAGCGACGGCCGCGCTTGAGGGCGCCGGGAAAAATCCGCGGCTGATGGTGGACTGCAGCCATGCCAACGCGCGCAAGGATCACCGCCGTCAGAGCGAAGTGATGCTCGACGTGCTCGCCCAGCGCGAGGCGGGCAACCTCAACCTGGCGGCGCTGATGCTCGAAAGCCACCTCTACGAAGGCAAGCAGTCGCTCGACGGCGTGCTGCGCTACGGCGTATCGGTGACCGACGCCTGCATCGACTGGAATACCACCGAACGCCTGCTGAAGATCGCCGCCGAACGGCTGGCCCGATGAGACGCCGGGCAAAAAAACGCTCAACGGTCTCGGCCATGCGGTAGCCGTAGGCGGGGAGTAGCGGCATGAACTTTACCGAAAGTGAGTCACGATGATTTACATAGACAATGAAGGCGTTACCGACCCGGTCGTCAACCTGGCCATTGAGGAGCACTGCATTCGCCACCTCCCCGTGGGCAAAGACTACCTGCTTTTCTATATCAACGAGCCTTCCATTATTATTGGCCGCAACCAGAACACCCTGGAAGAAATCAACCAGGCGTATATCGAAGAGCACGGCATCAAGGTGGTACGTCGGATTTCGGGGGGAGGCGCCGTTTATCACGATGCCGGCAACCTCAACTTCAGTTTTATGACCGATTTTTCGAGCAGCAAGCTGAACAACTTCAAGCAGTTTGCCACCCCGATTATCGATGCGTTGAATGACATGGGCGTCCCTGCGGAAATGCAGGGGCGCAATGATATCGTGGTGAATGACAAGAAAATATCGGGAAATGCCCAGTTTTCGTCGGTAAAACGCATGTTCAACCACGGCACGCTGTTGCTGGATTGCGACCTGTCCCAGGTGAGCAAGGCGCTCGACGTTAAAATGACCAAAATAACTTCGAAGGGGCACAAATCTGCCCGCGCCCGGGTCGCGAATATCGCCGAATTTTTGGATCAGGCGCTGACTACCGACGCGTTTAAAGCAAAAATATTAAGCACGATCCATCAGGGCAGCGAGCCGTTTGAAACCTATCGGCTGACGGATGACGATTGGCAGGCTATTAACCGGCTGATAGAGCAAAAATACGGCACCTGGGACTGGAACTACGGAAAGTCACCCGATTTCGATATCCACAGAACCCAGCACTTTACCTCGGGCATCGTTGATTTTCGGATTAAGGTCAAGAAAGGCGGGGCGATAGAGAATGTCAAAATTTATGGGGATTTCTTTGGCAAAGAGCCGGTTGAAGACATCGAAGAGGCGCTGGTTGGGGTGCGCTATGTCAAAGAAGCGATTGAAGACGCGCTGAAGGATTTTGATTTATACGCCTACTTTGGAACCATTGATCGCGATGAGTTCATCAACTTAATCTATGGGCCAGACGAGCTGGCATAGCCGCTGGGGCAGAGGGCGTGCGCGCCAGCATGCAGGGGTAAAAGGCCACCCCCGGCCGGACGAAATGCCGGGGTACTGCTTGTCTGTGCCGGCAGGCGCCGTATGATGGGCGCCTCTGTCTATCCAGACGGCGTATCAAAATCGTTGATCACCGAGAGGCCGGCCATGGCACGTTTTATACTGCAACACCAGGATGCCCACGCGTATCGCCGCAAATCGCGGATTATCAGCCTGGTGATGGCGGGCCAATTCCTCGTGCTGGGCATGCTGTTTGCCATGCTGCTGACCGCGGCGTTTGGCAGCACCCTAACGTTGAACGCGCTGGGCGTGCTGCTGGGGCTGTTGGCTACCAGCGCGATGTTTGCCGTCCTCAAGGACCGCCCGTGGATGGCCGAGGTGCGCTACACCTGGCAGCTCAAACACCACCTGGGGCAAGTCAGCGGATATCTGCTGCCCCTGCGGCGCGAAATGGAGAACGACAGCCGTACGGCGCTGGATATTGTCACGTTTTACCATCAGGGCATGGCGCAGCTGGCCGAGCTTAACGGCCGCACCACCGACGATGACGCCGAGCGCCTGGCGGAAAAAATGCAGGTTAAGCTCAAGCGCGAAACTCTCCAGCTGCCCGAGCACGTTGAAAGTTTTAACCCCGATGACCTGCAGGCGTTCAAGCGCCCATAAAGGCGCTAACCGCCTTGTTCGCGCGATACTAACAAGGCGATAAACGCGCTTAAGCACGACATAATAAGCAAGGGAGAATCCATGCCAACCCCCCATTACATCGCCCGGCTCGGCGGCGTAGTGTCGCTCGGCGCCGCTGCGCTTTTAATCAGCGGCTGTGCGACCCAGGGCGCAGGCCATTCATCTGCCGGCCCGCTCACTGATGGCCCGTCGCAGGCGTCAACGGGCGAGTCGGCGGTGTCGTCGGCACCGCTGTTGCCGCCAATGTTGTTTCCCGGCGAGGCCGGGCGCTTTGAAGCCTGGCGCTGCACGCCGGCTAAGCAGAATCTGGTCACCGCGTTTGGCGATGAAGCGCTCAGACTGTGGTCGCTCCACGGCGCCTGGCGCCTGCCCCAGGCGGTGGTCGCCAGCGGTGCGCGCTATCAGGACGGCGAGCTCAGCTTCTGGAATCGCGGTGACAAGGCCCAGGTCGAAACCCCGCGTGGCCAGCTGCAGTGCCAGGCCGGCCAACAACGCGCTGCGCGCACTCGCGATGACCACCCCGGCGTGATGTTTGTGGCCCACGGCAACGAGCCCGGCTGGACGGTCGAGCTGGAGGCTCACGCGCCCACGCTGACGCTGTCGACCGACTATGGCGAGACGACCGAAACGCTGCCTTACATGATGAGCGTGATGGATAACGCCGCCGGCCGCGTCGTGTTGGAAAACGCTGATGCTGCGCGCTTTTTTCGCGTGCGCATCGAATCGGGCGCCTGCTTTGACGACATGAGCGGCAACCCGCATCCTGCACGGGTCACGCTGTCGATCGACGGCGACCAGTACAGCGGCTGTGGCGAAGGCATTGCGCCTTAGCGGTGCGCAGATAAGCAATACGTTTGAACGTATATCTCTTACTCTAGAGGCGGGTTTATGCAGAAATGGCTATTACGCATCGGTGCCGTCGTGGCGTTGGGGCTGGTGCTAGCGTTTGCGCTAGGCAAGCTGCTGCCCCATTGGCGCACCAGCAGCAGCGATATTGAAGTGGATATCAGCGATCAGGATGCCATCGAGTCGGGCAAATATATTGCGCGGACCGCTGACTGCGTTGCCTGTCATACCACTCTTGACGGCAAGGATTATGCCGGCGGTTTGCCCATGCTGACTCCGCTGGGGGCAATATATTCGACCAATATTACCCCGGACCCCGACACCGGTATCGGCAACTACACGTTCGATGACTTCAAAAATGCCGTCAAGCACGGCGTGCGCAAGGATAATAGCGCGCTGTATCCGGCCATGCCGTACCCGTCCTACCAGATCATGCCGGATGACGACATCGCAGCCCTGTACGCCTACTTCATGTCCGCGGTCGAGCCGGTTAACCAACCCAATCGTGACAGCGACCTGCCGCCCGTGCTCAGCTGGCGCTGGCCGCTGGCCTACTGGCAAACGCTGTTCGCCTCGGGGCGCAGCTTCGAGCCGGAAACCGACGATGAGCCGCTAGCGCGCGGCCAGTATCTGATTGAGGGGCCTGGCCACTGCGGCTCCTGTCATACCGAACGGGGTGTTGGTTTTCAGGAAGTTGCCCTGTCTAACAGCGGTTCGGAGGCCTTTTTGGCCGGCGCGACCATTGATGGCTGGCGGGCAAAAAGCCTGCGCGGCGAGCACGGCGGGCTGGGAACCTGGGAGGCCGACGAGCTGAGTGAGTTTTTCCGCACCGGGCGTACCGACACCAGCGCAGCCTTCGGCGCGATGGCCGACGTGGTGGAGCATAGTACCCAGTACATGACGGACGCCGACATCGACGCCATGTCTCACTACCTGAAATCGCTGAGCCCCGCCGCGGGTAAGGAGACGGCGCCTGATAGCAAAGAGGATGTGACGACGCAAAAGCTGCTCGACGGCGATTACGACTCGCGCGGCGCGATCTTGTATGCAGAATACTGCCAGGTCTGCCACCGCGCCGACGGCAAGGGGGTCGCGCGTATCTTCCCGGCGCTTGACGGCAATAGCGCGGTTTACTCAACCGATGCCGACTCGGTACTCCAGATCACCCTGAACGGCGGCCGGATGCCCGATACGTCCCACGATCGCATGGCTTTCACCATGCCCGAGTTCATCAATCTGAGCGATCATGACGTGGCTGAAGTGGTTAACTATGTCCGCAACAGCTGGACCAACGAAGCCAGCGAGGTCGATGTGAACGATGTGGTGAAAATGCGTGACTTCCTCAATAAAAAGCCCAAAACCGCGACGGAGTTTCCTCCCGACCTTGGCGTAAGCGCCGCAGCACAAGGAGAGCCGCGTGAATAAACCACTCTGTGAACGGCCCGCCGTTGTCCGCTTTAGTCCTTGCCGGATGCCGCTTTTGGCCTTGACCGCGGCGCTATGCGCGATCGGTATCAGCGGCTGCTCCGACCCCGAGCCGGTCGAGCGCAATGCCCCCGAGTTTGACCTGGTTAGCGCCGATGATGCCAACGAAGATATCGACACCTATGTATTGCCGCAGGATACGGCCATCCTGGATGAGGATAACGCCGACGAGATCTTCTACGGCAAGCGGCTGCTCAATGAAACCAAGCGGCTGCTGCCCGATAACGTGGGCGCTGCGATGAACTGCAATAGCTGCCATATCGCGCAGGGCAAAATCCCGCTTGGCGACCCCTACATCAATAGCTATAACCACTACCCGCGCGTAATGCCGCGCTCGGGTACCGAGGTTGACCTGGAAGCCCGGATTAACGGCTGTTTTCAGCGTTCGATGAACGGCAAGGTGCTAGAGCGCGACTCGCCCGAGATGCTGGCGATGATGGCGTATATGCAGTGGCTTTCCCAGAAAACGCCCGAGACGCACAAAGTCGACATCAGCAACGCCGGCGAGGTTGACACCTCACTGACCCCCGACACCGACCGCGGCGAGCAAATTTACCAGGCTCAATGCGCCACTTGTCACGGCGATAACGGCGAGGGCCTCAAGGATAGCCGTGGCGACGTCGTCTTTCCCCCGCTTTGGGGAGAGGAATCGTTCAACATCGGCGCCGGTATGGCGCGGACCTACAAGGCCGCCGCCTTTATCAAATACAATATGCCGATGGGGATTCAAACCCAGGGGCTATGGGGGCACGGCAACGTCTTGAGCGATCAGGACGCCGTCGACGTGGCGGAGTTTTTCACCCATCAGCCGCGCCCCGACTTTGCTGACAAGGTGAATGACTGGCCGTCGGGTAAAAAGCCCCCGGATGCCCGCTATTGAGCGTCAATCAACCCATGCCTCAGGGGCGCCCCTGAGCTTATAAGCGAAGGATTCGTATGCAATATTTACACACCATGGTACGCGTAAGCGACCTGGATGCCGCGCTGCATTTCTACTGCGACCTGCTGGGACTTGCCGAGGTGCGCCGCAAGGACAACGAGAAAGGCCGCTTTACGCTGGTATTTCTGGCCGCCCCGGACGACGAAACCCGCTCGGCAGAAAAGCAGGCGCCGGAGATCGAGCTGACGCACAACTGGGACCCGGAAACCTACGCCGGCGGGCGCAATTTCGGCCATTTGGCCTACCGCGTGGACGATATTTACGCGCTGTGCCAGCATTTTTACGACAACGGCGTGACCATTAACCGCCCGCCCCGAGATGGCCGCATGGCCTTTGTGCGCTCGCCCGACGGCATTTCGGTTGAGCTTTTACAACGCGGCGAGCCGCTTGACCCTGCCGAGCCTTGGGCGTCCATGGAAAACACCGGCACCTGGTAGCCGGCCGCGCCACAACGAGGAAACCCGTATGACACAAGGTGCTCAAGATAAGCGCGCTAGCCGCATCAAACTATGCTTGCTGGCCGGCGTGGTGGCGTCAATAATGCTACTGGCCGCCTGTTCCAGCGCGCCGCCGGCGACAGACGGCGCCGATGACGCTGACGCGGCCGATCCGCCAACGCTGAGCGGCGAGGTGATCGATCAGCGCTTTAACCTTTTGCTGCTCGGCACCCACGAGCGCATTAAGCTGCCCGAGGCGGCGCATTTTCGCATTGCGCCGGACGGCAGCGTCAGCGGCAGCGACGGCTGCAACCGATTTACCGGCAAGGTAAGCCTTGGCGACAAGGAGCGCATCGACTTTGACGAGCTGGCCACCACGCGCAAAGCCTGCCCCGCGCTTGACGACGCCAAGCGCGTCACCGATATGTTGGAAAACGCCTACCGCTACCTGATCGACCACGACCGGCTGGTGTTTTTTGGCCCCGATAGCCGGGTGATCGGCGGCTGGCAAAAAGTGCACTAGGCAGACGCCAAGTATCTAGATGCGGTCAAACGGCGGGTTGAAGCGTGAGATAAAGCGCGCATCGATGCGTTTTTTGGCCCGCCATAGCCACTTGCCCGAGGCGCCGAGCGCGCCGTAGCTGGCAATGGCGCGGCCGTCGCCGGTGCCAATCAGCGAAAGCACCCGCCGAGGCGGCTGCCACGAAGCTAACGGCTCGTGGCGGCAGGCGCGGCGCAGGTTGGCGGCCAGCTGCGGCCCCATGCGCACGGCGTACACGCCGGCCTTGGGCAGCGCCGGCGTAAAGGCGGCGCAGTCGCCGGCGGCAAAAATCCCCCGCTGGCCGCGCGCTTCAAGCGTTGGCGCTACCTTGATAAAGCCCCGCTGATCCAGCGCCAGATCGCTTTTGGCAAGCCAGTCATGGCCCACCGCACCGGTGGCCCAGAGCACGATATCCGCCGCTATGCATTCGCCTTGCCGGGTCAGCACGCCGCCGCCGAGCGCCTCGCCGCGCACATCGGTTTGGACGCGCACGCCGGCGCGGCGCAGCGCACGCCGCAGCAGCGTTCGCGGCAGCGTTCCCGCGCCGGGCAGCAGCGCGCCGTCGGCGCTTAAAAGCTGCCCTACAAAGCCAACGTCGGGGCGGCGCGCGCGCAGCGCGGCGAGCACGGCCAGCAGCGTTTCGCTCCCCGCCGCACCGCCGCCGACGCTAACCACCCGCTGCACGCTTTCACGGGGCAGCTTATCGACCTGCGTGCACAGCGTCTGCCAGCGCGGGGCAAGCGCTGCCAGCGGGCGCATAGCGAGCAGAAAGGGCAGAGCTTCGCTGCCCTGTTGTGGAGGCTGGCGCAGCGTCGCGCCGACGTTGATGCAGGCCAGGTCAAAGCTCAGGCGCTCGCCGTTTTCTAAGGTAATGCAGCGTTCCAGGGCGTTAACGTGGACGGCGCGCTGCTCGACCAGCCGTGCGCCGGCGCGCCGGCAAAGCCCGGCGACGTCGATTTGCGTCTCGCGCAGTCGGCACTGGCCGGCAAGCCAGGCGGGGACGCTGCCCGAATAGGCCGCCAGCCGGCTTTCGCTGATGACCGTCAGGCTGACGCCGGGCTCGGGCGTGCGGGCAAAGGCCTCGAGCACAAAGGCGTGGGCGTGCCCCGCGCCGATCAGTACAAGCTCTTTTTTCAGCCCTTTTTTCAGCCCTTTCTTTGGCCCTTTCTTTGGCCCTTTTCTTAGCGCCATCATGTGCCGCGCCGAAAGCGAAAGTAGCGCTCAAGCAGGGCCAGCACGCGCTCGGGCTTGTGGGCATTTTTCCATACGCCGGCGGTGGCCTTGGCGGCTTCGCTAAGCGTGGGGTAGGGATGTACCGTGCCCAGCAGCTTGTTGAGCCCCAGGCCGTGCTTCATCGCCAGGCTGAACTCGCCCAGCCACTCGCCGGCGTTTTCGGCAACGATGGTCGCGCCCAGAATCTTGTCGCGGCCGGGGACCGTCAGCACCTTGATAAAGCCGCCGGTGGCGCCTTCGGCAATGGCGCGGTCGCTCTCGCTCATGGCGTAGCGGGTCAGCTCAAAGGCGATACCCCGGGCGCGGGCATCGCGCTCGTTGAGCCCCACCCGCGCTATTTCGGGCTGGGTATAGACCACCGCGGGAATCAAGCGGTAGTCGACGTTAAAGCGCTTTATTTCGCCGAATAGCGCGTTGACCGCGGCGTGCCAGGCCTGGTGCGCGGCGGCGTGGGTCAGCTGGTAGGGGCCTGCCACGTCGCCGCAGGCCCAGACGTTGGGCAGCCGGGTTTGCAGCTGGCGGCTGAGCGCCAGGGTGCCGTTGTCTTTCGTGGTGATGCCCAGCGCCTCGAGCCCCAGTCCTTCGACGTTGGCCTGCCTGCCTACGCAGACCAGCAGGTAGTCGAACGCAACGTTGTCTTCGCCTTCGCCGCCGGCGGTGCTTAGGTGCAGGCGTTGGCCGTCGTGGTGGGTGATCTTACGCGCCTGCGCGCGAGTCAGCACCGTCACGCCTTCCGCTTCAAGGGTGCGCGTCATATGCTCGCCCACTTCGCTGTCTTCGCGTCCGAGCAGCTGCTCGCCGCCTTCCACCAGCGTGACCTGGCTGCCCAGCCGAGCAAAGCTTTGTCCCAGTTCGCAGCCGATGGCGCCGCCGCCGAGCACCGCTAGCCGCTTGGGCAGCTCGTCTAGCGCCCAGAGGTTTTCCGAAGTCAGCACGCGGGCTTCATCAATGCCGGGCAGCGGCGGAATCACCGGGCGCGCGCCGGTGGCGATGACGATGTGCCGAGCGCTGAGCGTTTGCCCGCCGACGTCGACTTCCCAGGGCGTTTTCAGCCGGGCGTGGGCCTGATGCACGTCAACGCCAAGCTGCGTATAGCGCTCGACGCTGTCGTGGGGTTCTACCGCGGCAATGGCCCGGTGGACATGCCCCATCACCCGGGAGAAATCGATCGTTGGCTCGCCGGCGCTGACGCCAAAGCGCTGGGCGGTGCGCACCTCATGAGCGGCGCGGGCGGCGCGAATCAACGCCTTGGAAGGTACGCAGCCGGTATTGAGGCAGTCGCCGCCCATGGCGCTTGCTTCCACCAGCGCGACCCTGGCCTTCACCGCGCGGCCGATATAGGCGCTGACCAGCCCCGCCGAACCTGCGCCAATCACCAGCATGTCGTAGTCAAAGCGTTGGGGGCGGGTAAAGCCGCGGTAGGCCTTGCGCCGCTGGGCGCCGCGCATGATCTTTCGCGCGACCCATGGGAACACTGCCAGCAGCGCAAAGGAGGCCACAAGCCCGGGGGAGATCACGTCGCTCAGGCGTTCGATTTCGCCCAGCTGGCCGCCGGCGTTGACGAACACCAGGGTGCCGGGAAGCATGCCCGCCTGGCTGACCCAGTAAAACGTCCACGTTTTCAACCGCGTCAGCCCCATACCTAGGTTAATGACGAAAAACGGAAACGCCGGCACCAGCCGCAGTGTGAACAGATAAAACGCGCCGTCGCGGGTGACGCCGCGATTGATGACGGCCAGCCGGTGGGGAAAGCGCTTTTCGATCGGCCGGCGCAGCAGGTAGCGCGAGATCAAAAAAGACAGCGTGGCACCGATGGCGCTGGCAAAAGACACCATCACGAGCCCCACACCCAGCCCGAACAGCGCGCCGCCGAGCAGGGTGAGAATCGCCGCGCCGGGCAGCGACATTGTGGTGACTAATACATAGAGGGCAAAAAAGACCCCGGCGATCTGCCACGGGCGGCGCTCAAAGGCCGACTGGAAATCGCTTTGGTAGGCTTTGAGCGTCTCCAGGCTGAACCATTGGTAAGCGCCGCTGAAGAAAAAGGCGCCAATGGCGATCAGCAACAGGACGACGAGCAGCAGGCGGTAGCGTTTCACGAAAGTCTCCGGCGCAGGGTAAGAGAGGCGTCGTCGCGCTGGAGGTGCCGCTGGCGACGTTCATGCTGAAAGCGCTGCCAGTCGGCGGGGCGGTCAACGTCCCAGACGGTAGCGGGAAAGGCGGCGTCAAGCTTAAGCGTTGAAAGCCGTTCGCGGGTGGTGGCCAATACGTCGCCGCTGCCCCAGGGAATGTCGGCAAACAGCGCCTGGGTATCGGCGGGGGGGATGGAGTGAATGCCGATCAGCCCGTAGCCTCCGTCTTCGGCGGGCAGAATTACCACCGGGTGGCTAGCCAGCTGCGCCGCGCAGGTGGCGATCAACGCGGGGGTAATGCTCGGGCAGTCGCTGCCCATGATCATCGCCGGCCCTGCGCTGCCGGTTAGCGCGTGGCGGATGCGTGTGCCCAGATCGCCGTCGGGCTGGGGCGCAAGTTGGATGCCAAAGCGTGCCTGCAAGGCGGCAAACAGTGGGTGGGCGTGGTCGAGCGCGGTCCACAGCGTAACGTGCGCGGCGGGTAGCGCACGGCAAGCGTTGGCCACGCACTGGGTGACCAGCTCGGCGTGGGCGCTTGCCGCCCCCTGGGCGCCGAGCCTTGGCATCAGCCGCGTCTTGGCGCGCCCAGCTAGCGGGGCCTTGGCCAGCAGGTGAAGCTCGAGCGGTGGTTCAAAAGCGGCGGCGTTATCAGCGGGCATCGCGATACTCCCGGGCCAGCTGAGCGGGGCTTTCACCGCGCCAGTAGCGCCAGCGCAGCCGCCACATCAGGCGCACGGTGGGCCACACGCCGTGGCTATCCCAGCGCCTTGCCGAGCTTGTTACCCGGGCTTTCAGGCAGGCGGGTTTGCCGTGCTTTTTCAACTGCCGGCTGAGCGCTACGTCTTCCATCAACGGCTGCTCGGGAAAGCCGCCGGCGGCGGCAAACGCTGCGCGAGTCATAAACATGGCCTGATCCCCGGTGGCAATGCCGGTGAACCGCGAGCGGGCGTTCATCAGCGCCGCAATCACGCCAAGCCAGCGGCTTTGCCCCTTTAGCGTCACGTCAAAGCGCCCCCAGCGACGGCCGGCAAGCGCTTGGCTTATGGATTCGAGCGCGCCTTCGGGCAGGCGCGTATCGGCGTGCAAAAACGCCAGCGCGTCGCCGTCGGCCGCGCTGGCGCCGAGGTTCATCTGGGCGGCGCGCCCCGGCCCGCTAGTGAGCACGGTGTCGGCCAGCGGCAGGGCCAGCACGGCGCTTTTATCGCGGCTTTCGCCGTCGACCACAATCAGCTCGACCCCGCGCCGGCGCAGCGGCTGCAGCGCCTCGAGGGCGGCGACAAGCGTCGCGGCTTCATTAAATACCGGCATTACGATACTGATGCGCGCCGGTGTTGTTACCGGCAGATCAGAAATAACAGTCTCAGCCACGCGTGGATTCCTCTGTGGAAAGGGCAGGTGAGGTGTAGGACAGCGCTTTGGGCATTATGCGCCCGGGCGAGGCCAAAATTCGCGGTAGCGCGGCGGCAAGCATGAAGCCTGCCAGCGGCAGGGCGGCCTGGGTTAGCGCCCACACGCTGATGAGTCGGCGGTTGCCGCCCGCGGCCAGCGCCACGGCCTCGGTGGTGATGGTATTGACCCGTCCGGCGCCGAGCAGCTGGGTCGGCAGGTACTGGCCGATGCTGATGGCAAGCCCCACGGCAAACGCGGTGCAAAGCGGCGCGGCCAAAAGCGCCAGGCGCACCCGCCAGAAAGCAGCGTTGCGCGAGACGCCAAGCGAGCGCGCGATTTCCAGCCAGCGCGGGTCGAACCGGCGGTACGCCTCAGCTAGCGACAGGTACACGTAGGGCAGCACAAACAACAGGTGCCCGGCTATCAGCAGGCCGATCTGCGGCGCTACGCCGAAGCTTTCGGCGGCCACCACCAGGCCGAACAGGAAAGCGATTTGCGGCACGATCAGCGGCACGTAGAGAAGCCACAGCGCGCGCGCGGGGCGAATATTGCGCCGGTGTTCGTTTTCCAGCACGGCGAGTATCAGCGCGGTGGCCATCGCGGTGGCGGCCAGGGCGATAAGCGCGGTATTGCCCAGCGCGCCGGAAAGCATCGGCGCGACGCGCTGCCAGTGGTCGAGCGTCCAGGTGTGCGGCAGAGCAGCGGGAAAACGCCAGAACCCCGCCAGCGAAAACATCGCCAGGCCGGCCAGCGAGGCAATGGCCGCTAGGCTGGCGCCGGCCAGCCCGGTGCGCCCCAGGCGGCGCAAGCTGGCTTCGCCGCGCCGCCGGCCGCCGCCGGTGAGCCAGGGGCGTAGGCACCACGCCACCAGCCGCTCACCCAGCCACCATGTCAAAAGCGTGGCAAGCGTGACGCCAAGCTGCAGCACGGCCGCCGCCGAGGCCATGAAGCGCCGGTTGAGGTCGGGGTCGTTGAACCATTCAAGGGTCGAGACGGCGAGCGTGGGCGGCAGCGTCGGGCCTAAAATCAGCGCCATATCCACCACCGAGGTGGCGTAGGCGATCACCGCGTACACCGGCAGGCGAATTAGCGGGTAGAGCACGGGGAGCACCGTTTTCAGCCAGCCGACGGTAGGGGCATAGCCGAGCGAACGGGCAATTTCTATGCGCCGGTCGGGCTGCAGCTGAGCAAGCGCGGCGAGGCTCATCAGCAGCAGGAAGGGGATCTCCTTGAGAATCAGCCCCGCCATTAGCGCAAGCCCCAGCGGATCGTTGACGATCAGCGCGTCGGGCGGATGGTGGACGCCGTTTAGCCAGGGCGATACCAGTCGCATGATTAGCCCCGAGGGGGCAATCAGGAACGCTAGCCCAAAGGCCATCGCGGCGTGGGGCACCGCCAAAAGCGGTGAGACCAGCCGGCGAACGCCGCGATCGAGCCGGCCGCCGCGTCCGGCGGCCAAAAACAGCATGACCACGCCAAGCGCGATAAACGCCGTGACCAGCCCGCTTGTCATGCTCAGCGCGGCCGAGCGCCAAAGCCCCGGCTGGCTTGCAAGCTCGCGCCAGGGCGCCAGGCTTAACGCGTCGCCGTCGAGCGCCGGCAGGTAGCCAAAGGCGGGTAGCAGGATCATGGTAAGCCCGGCCGCTACGGGTAGCGTCAGCAGGGCGATAACCAGCGGCGGGGCCAGCCGTAGCACGATCAGTTCACCCCGTAGCGCTTAAGCCAGGCGTCCTGCAGCGCGCCCATCCAGCTGGGGTGCGGCTCGGCAAGCGTGTGGCTGAAGGCGTTCGCCGGCGGCAGCGCGGGATTGTCGGCGGGCGTGTCAAACAGCGCCCGCTGCGCGTCGCTCAGGTGGGCCGCGTCGAGCACGGTACGATCCCCCCAGTAGTCCAGCGACTGCTTTTGCGCCTGCGCAACCGGTGAGAGGAGAAAGTTGGCCAACACCATGGCGCCGGCCTTGTGCGGCGAGTTGTAGGGAATGGCGACGAAATGCACGTTGCCCAGCGTCCCGCCGTCGAGCACGTAGCTGCGTACGCTTTGCGGCAGCTGGTATTCCTGTACCGCCACGGCGGCGTCGGTGGGGTAGAACGAAAACGCCAGCGACAGCTCGTCGTCGGCCATTAGCGAGCGCAGGCGCGGGCCGGAGGCGGGGAAGCTTTCGCCACGCCGCCACAGGTGTGGATGCAGCGCGTCGAGGTAGTCCCACAGCGGCGCGGTGACGGCGTCAAAGTCGCTGTCTGACACCGGCCGGTATAGCGCAGCGTCTTGTTCGGTCAGCTCGATCAGCGCCTGCTTGAGAAAAGTGCTGCCGGTAAAGTCGGGAATGCGCGGGTAAGTAAAACGCCCGGGGTGCGCGCGCGCCCACTCGAGCAGCGCGGCCATGCTGCGCGGCGGCGTGCTGGCGGCGGCGCTGTCCAACGCGTCACTGTCCAGAATGTTGCTCTCCAGAACGTCACTATCATAGTAGAAGGTGATTTGCGCTTTGCCCCAGGGCGACTCATAGCCCTCAACGGGCAGGGTGAAGTCGGTGACCATCTCGGGATTGTCGGCGGGTCGCGTCAGCGCAAAGTGGGGAAGCGCCTCGGCAAAGGGTCCAAACAATAGGTCGCGGCTGCGCATGGCGGCAAAGTTCTCGCCGTTAATCCATAGCAGATCGACGCTTCCGTCGGCGTCGTTGCCCGCCTGCTTTTCCGCCAGCACCCGCGCCACGGCGCTGCTGGTGTCGTTGAGTTTGACGTGCTCGACGTCGACGCCGTAGCGCTTGTTCATTTGCCGCGCCACCCAGTCGATATAGCGGTTGGTGCGCGAATCGCCACCCCAGGCGTTCCAGTACACCGTTTGGCCGTCGGCGCGCTCAAGCACCGCGTCCCAGTCGTCGGGGGCCGGCGCTTTTTGCGCAGCGGCAAGGGCAGGCAGCGCTAGCGCGGCGCACAGCCCGGCAATTAATCGTGAGCGAAAGGGGCGGCGGTTGGGCATCGTATCGTTCCTTGTATCAGCAGGTGAGGCCTAGTCAAGCACCTCGTCCAGGTGGTCCAGCTCGTTTTCAACGCCATTCATGGCCGACAGCGAAAGATAATGCTCCACGCGCTCGCGGACGTGTGCAATCAGCGCGGGGTCGCTCAGCTCGGCGGACCAGTCTTCGCCGCGGCGTTTGGCATCGCGTGCCTGTAAATGCTGGGCGCGCCACTTGGCACACCAGGTCAGCGACCACAGCCAGGTCGCGCGGCGGCAGGCAAGCAGCGTCTCGGTACTGGGCGAGGGGCCGCCCAAGGCGCTGTGCCAGCGCTGATAAAACAGGGCGACGTCGTCCGGGGCCAGCAAGGCGTGGCTGTTAACATCCCACGTGGTTGAGGTATACAGGCTGGCGTGGGCCAGGTCGATACCGGCAAGCCCGTAGCGGCATTTTTCCAGGTCGACGAGAACCGCGCGGCCTTGTTCATCGATCAGAAAATTGCCCGGGTGGGCGTCAAAGCTGATCAGGCAGGCAGCGGTGTCGTCCAGGCGCGTGGGCAGCGCGTTGAGCTCGGCATGAATATGCCGGCTGACGGCGTCCGGCAGCTGGGCGGCTTCGACAAACTGCGCCTGTTCGGTCACCTCATTGCACAGTGCGCGCCAGGGGTTGATCGGGGCAAGCAGCGGCGCGCGGCTATCCGGCGCGGGAAGCGACAGGCCGTGCAGGCTGGCAAGCGCTGCGGCAATGCGAAATAAATCGTCGGGCAGCACGGCCGGCCGGCCGCGTACCGCATCGACGACCAGCCCGCCGCGGGGCAGATCGGCGCTGGGGGGCAGTATGGCGTGCAGGCGCGGCGTGTGTCCGCCTTCGGCGGCTCGCCGGTAGCACGCCGCTTGATAGGCAAGGTTGGTGTCGGGCGCGAGGTTCATCTGGCTTTGTTTGGGCAGCCGTGCCACCCAGTCGCCGCCGTCGCGGTGAATCCAGACGTGGTCGTGCGCCAGGCCAGTGTCGGGCATCGGCTCAAGCGCGCGAAAGGCGATGCCGGCGCGTTTGAGCGCCGCCTCAAGCGGTGTGATGGCAATAGACATAAGCGCTTCCCTGTTGATCCGGCGTCAATCGATGCGAGGCCAGAAATGCGTGGCAGATCTTACCCGTATTATAGTCCAGGAATAGTGCGCGGATTGACGGCGCCAAGGGTAAAGTACGCGCGTCTTAACGCGAAACGCCCGCGCGGGGCGGGCGTTTCAGCAGGCGTTGCGGCGCGCGTTACAGCGCTTCGATCTTGTCGCACTGCTCTTCGAGCAGCGCGCGCGCGGCCTGGGCGTCGGCGAGCTTGCCGCGTTCTTTATCGACCACGGCGGCCGGTGCCTTGGCCATAAAGCTTTCGTTGCCGAGCTTTTTCTCCACGGCGCCGATCTGCTTGTCGTGCTTGTCGATTTCCTTTTTTAACCGCGCAAGCTCAGCGTCCTTGTCGATCAGCCCGGCCATGGGCACCAGCACTTCCATGTCGCCCACCAGCTGGGTGGCCGAGAGCGGCGCATCACTGGGGGTGGCAAGCCAGCGGGCGCTTTCAAGCTTGGCCAGCTTGAGCAGGAAGGTACGGTTCTGCTCGAGCCGCTCGGCGTCTTCGGCGCGGCCCTTGGTCAGCAGCACGTCGATCTGTTTGCCCGGGGCGATGTTCATCTCGGCGCGCACGTTGCGCACGGCGACGATCACGCCCTTGAGCCACTCGATGTCGCGCGCGGCAGCGTCGTCGATCAGCTTCTCGTCGGCCTTGGGCCACGGCTGGGCCATGATCGAGTCGCCTTCGCCTGCCTGGGTATCTGAAAGCGTGCCGGCAAGCGGCGCCACGCGCTGCCAGATCTCCTCGGAGACGTAGGGCATCATCGGGTGGGCCAGGCGCAGCACGGCTTCGAGTACGCGAACAAGCGTCCGGCGGGTGCCGCGCTTGCGCTTGGCAAGCTCGGCACCCGCTTCGGGAGACATGCCTTCGGCCTCCTCCCACAGCACCGGCTTGGACAGCTCCAGATACCAGTCGCAGTACTCGTTCCAGATGAAGTCGTAAAGCGCATGGGAGGCGTGGTCGAAGCGGTAGTCGTCGATCGAGCGGGTGACCTGAGTCTCGGTTTTTTGCAGCGCGGACAAAATCCAGCGGTCGGCCAGCGACAGCGTGACCTCCTCACCGTCTACGCCGCAGTCCTCGCCGTCGGCGTTCATCAACACGTAGCGCGAGGCGTTCCACAGCTTGTTGCAGAAGTTGCGGTAGCCGTCCAGCCGGCTCATGTCGAACTTGATGTCGCGCCCGGTGGTGGCCTGCGAAAGGAAGGTAAAGCGCAGCGCGTCGGTGCCGTGGGGCTCGATGCCGTCCTTGAACTCGGCGCGGGTGGCCTTGGCGATGGCCTTGGCCTTTTGCGGCTGCATCATGTTGCCGGTGCGCTTTTCCACCAGGTCGTCGAGGCTGATGCCGTCGATCAGGTCGATGGGGTCGAGCACGTTGCCCTTGGACTTGGACATCTTGTCGCCCTGGCCGTCGCGCACCAGGCCGTGGACGTACACCGTCTTGAACGGCACCTCGCCGGTGAACTTGAGCGTCATCATGATCATCCGCGCGACCCAGAAGAAGATGATGTCAAAGCCGGTCACCAGCACGCTGGACGGATGGAAGGTGGCAAGCTCGGGCGTCTGTTCGGGCCAGCCCAGGGTGCCAAACGTCCACAGTGCGGAGCTGAACCAGGTATCCAGCACGTCGTCGTCCTGGCTCAGCGCGACGTCGTCGGCGATGCCGTTCTTTTCCCGGACTTCGGCCTCGGTGCGGGCGACATAGACGTTGCCGTCGGCGTCGTACCAGGCGGGAATGCGGTGGCCCCACCACAGCTGGCGCGAGATACACCAGTCCTGCAGGTCGCGCATCCACGAGAAGTACATGTTCTCGTAGTTCTTGGGCACAAACTCGATGTCGCCGTCTTCCACCGCCTTGATCGCCGGGCGGGCCAGCTCTTCCACGGCGACAAACCACTGGTCGGTCAAAAGCGGCTCGATGATGTCGCCGGAGCGGTCCCCAAAGGGCAGGGTGTTGTTGACCGCTTCGACTTCCTGCAAAAGGCCGGCGGCGTCCATGTCGGCAACGATCCGCTGGCGCGCTTCAAAGCGGTCGAGCCCTGCGTACTTGGCCGGCAGGCTTGAGTCTTCGCCGGGCTGGGGCTGGCCCTTGAGGTTGTAGATCTCGGCGCGCTCGAGCACCTCGGCGTTTTGCGAGAAGACGTTGATCAGCAGGTGGTTCTGGCGCTTGCCGACTTCGTAGTCGTTGAAGTCGTGGGCCGGGGTGATTTTCACGCAGCCCGAGCCCTTGTCCATGTCGGCGTGCTCGTCGGCGACGATGGGAATGCGCCGGCCCACCAGCGGAAGCTCGATGAATTTGCCGACCAGCGACGCGTAGCGCGAATCTTCCGGGTTGACCGCCACGCCGGTGTCACCCAGCAGGGTTTCCGGGCGGGTGGTAGCCACCACCAGATAGTCGCGGCCGTCGTCGGTCTTGACGCCGTCGGCCAGCGGGTAGCAAAAGTGCCAGAAGCTGCCCTGCTGGTCGCGGTTTTCCACTTCCAGGTCGGAAATCGCGGTGTGCAGGGTGGGGTCCCAGTTGACCAGCCGCTTGCCGCGATAAATCAGCTGGTCTTCGTGCAGGCGGACAAACACTTCCTGGACGGCTTTATAGAAGCCGTCGTCCATGGTGAAGCGCTCCCGCGACCAGTCGACGCTTGCGCCCATGCGGCGCAGCTGGCGGGTAATGTGGCCGCCGGACTCTTCCTTCCACTCCCAGACCTTGTCGAGGAAGGCCTCGCGGCCGAGGTCGTGGCGGGTTTTGCCTTCCTCGGCGGCGAGCTTGCGCTCGACCAGCATTTGCGTGGCGATACCGGCGTGGTCGGTGCCGATCTGCCACAGGGTGTTGTTGCCCTGCATGCGCTTGTAGCGGGTCAGGGTGTCCATGATGGTGTCCTGAAACGCATGCCCCATGTGCAGGCTGCCGGTGATGTTGGGCGGCGGAATCATCATGGAGAACGCCTCGCCCTGACCCGAGGGGGCAAAACGGTTGTCGGCTTCCCAGCGATGGTACCAGTGGGTTTCGATAGTCTCGGGTTGGTAGGTCTTGTCCATGGATTAGCTCACAGCAGAGACGCCGCGCCGAGGCGGGGCATCGAATTCATGTCATTGGGCGGTAGCGTAAAAATGCTGCCGAGTATAGCGCGTGATGCGGGGGTGCGTCAGGCCTTGTCGACGCCGGCGACCTGGCGCATGGCGATGAGCCCCAGCGCCGGCCCCGGCAATAGCCACCACAGCACCGCGAGCTCGTGGTCGCCCCATTGGCTGGTCACCAGCGCAATCGCGGGGATGGTCAGCGCAAAGCCGATGGCGTTCATGCCGGCAAGCGCGGCGCCCAGCCGCGCCGGCGGCGCGTAGGTGGAGGCCAGCGCGGAAAACTGCGCCGAATCGGCAATCACGCTGACGCCCCATACCAGCAGCAGCGCGATGAGTAGCAGCGCCGGCGCGCTGCCCAGCAGCGGGTAGAGTAGGCACAGGCCGCCCGACGTCGCCAGCGCCACGCGCGCCACCGAAGCGCTGCCGTAGCGCCGGCTGGCCTTGCCGGCGAGCACGCAGCCCGGCGCGCCCACCGCCATCACCGCAAAGCTGAGCCAGGCCACGACGTCGAGACGAAACGTCAAGACGCGTTAGCTCGCGCGTCACTAGCAGCGGCACCAGCGCCCAGAACGCGTAAAGCTCCCACGAATGGCCGAAATACCCCAGCGCAGCGGCGCGAAAATGGCGTTGTTTGAACGCGCGCGCCACGGCCCAGGGCGGACCGGGAGGCGGCGTGTGGGGAAGGTGCGGGCCGACGCCCAGCAGGTAAATCAGCGCGGCGGCGACCAGTGCTAACAGCGAGGCCAGCACCAGCGGCCATTGCCACGGCAGCGCAAGCGTCAGCCCGCGCAGCAGGTGCGGCGAAGCGGTGCCCAGCGTGAGCATGCCCACCAGCCAGCCGAGGGCGGCGCCGGCCTGGCGGGGCGTCCAGCTGACTACCAGCTTCATGCCCAGCGGGTAGATGCCCGCCAGACACAGCCCGGTAAGAAAACGCAGCAGCGCGCCGGCGGCCAGCTGGTCGGCGGCGAGGATAAACGCGACGTTGACCACCGCACCGGCCATCGCTGCGCCGGCAAACAGACGGCTGGCGCGGACGCGGTCGGCAAGCCCGGTGGTGGCAATGGTCAGGGTGCCGGTAATAAACCCCGCCTGAACGGCAATGGTCAGAAGCCCCAAATCGCTTTCGCTCAGCCCCACGGCCTGCTGCAGCGCCTGGCCCACGCCGTTGACGCTGAACCACAGCGAGGTGCCGAACAGCTGGGCGATAACGATCGTGGCTAACGGGAAACGCGCGAGCGCTGAGCGCAGCATAAATCCACCGTAGCGAAAGCGGTATGGAGGGCGTAGCGCTTAGCTAAGCGCCAAGTTTGTGGGGCACCACGGCGTGGCCGAGCGCCTTGTAGCGCTGCCAGCAGGCGCGCTTGGCCATCAATACGTCCTGGTGCTGGTTGATGATCTCGGCCACCCGGGCGTAGCGCTCAAAGCCTGCCGGAATTTCGGGGTGCAGGTTCAACAGCGCAGTTTCGCCTTGGGGCTCGGGCAGCTCGCCGAAACCCAGCGTCACGGGGACGTCTGTGGCCATCTCGCTGCCCTCGATGGCGTGGGGCAGGTAGGCATCGGAGCGAAAGTTCCACAGCGCCGCGTCGGCCTGTTCGGCAAGCGCTTGGTCTGCGCAGTGCAGGTGCAGGCGGTAGCCCTTGCGCCAGATGGTCTCGGCAAGCTTGCAGGCAAAGGCCAGACGCGCGTCGAGGGTGGTGTCTTGCAGAATATAAAAGTCGATGCGCGCCATAAAGGTCCCTGCAGCGTTGCTTTGAGCGTTTAAACCAGCCGCGTCAGCCAGCCGTGGGTGTCTTCGCTACGGCCGTACTGCAGGTCTAAAAGCTTGCGGCGCAGACGCTTGGCCACGGCGTTGTCGCTGCCGGCGGACAGGCGGATGCGCTCGTCTTCGGTGACCAGTTCGCTGACCGGAGTGATGACCGCCGCCGTGCCGCAGGCAAAAACTTCGGTGATCTCGCCCGATTCGGCCCCTGCGCGCCATTCTTCGAGGCTGATGGGGCGCTCTTCGGGCGTCAGGCCTTCGTCTTTGGCGAGCGTCAGCACCGAATCCCGGGTGACGCCTTCGAGAATGGTGTCGGTCAGGCGCGGGGTGACCAGCCGGCCGTCGCTGAAGACGAAAAACAGGTTCATGCCGCCGAGCTCTTCAATCCAGCGGTTTTCCGCCGCGTCGAGAAAGGCCACCTGGCTGCAGCCCTGGGCCTCGGCCTGCTGCTGCGCGGCGAGCGAGGCGGCGTAGTTGCCGCCGCACTTGGCAAAGCCGGTGCCGCCGGGAGCGGCGCGCTTGAGGTGGCGGGAAAGCCAGATCGAGACCGGCTCGACGCCACCCTTGAAGTAGGCCGCCGCCGGGGAGGCGATGACGTAGAAATCCACCTCGTGAGACGGGCGAACGCCCAAAAACGCCTCGGTGGCGATCATGAACGGGCGCAGGTAGAGGCTGCACTCGTCGGCTGCGTCAGCGGGCGTCGGCACCCAGCCGTGATCCTGCGCCAGCAGCGCTTTCAGCGCGCCAATAAAGTCGTCGTCGGAAAGCTCGGGCAGGGCAAGGCGGCGGGCACTTTTGCGAAAGCGCTCGGCGTTTTTCTCGGGGCGAAATGTCCATACCGAGCCGTCGGCGTGGCGGTACGCTTTGACGCCTTCGAAAATCTCCTGGCCGTAGTGCAGCACCGCGGCGGCCGGGTCGAGCGTTAGCGGGCCGTAGGGGCGTACGCCGTGCGCGTGCCAGCCGGCATCCAGCGTCCAGCGGATATGCACCATGTGGTCGCTGAAGTGGATGCCAAACCCGGGGGCTTTGAGAATATTGGCGCGGATGTGGTCGGCCGTCGGCTGGTTGGACGGCAACAGTTGAAACGAATCTGAGGGCACGGGCGTATTCTCCGCTAAAACCGGCGCCGCGGCGCCGGCGTGAAAAGACTGACAGAAAAAGGGTGGCTGCTGGAAGATGACAATGCCAGCAACGGGCGCCGCGTAAGACGCCCAGCTGTCTATATTAGCGCTCGCCGTGTTCTACGTCAGCATCGTTTTGCCGATCCAGCAGATACTGGGTCAAAAGCCCCACCGGCCGGCCGGTGGCGCCTTTCTGCTTGCCCGAGTGCCAGGCGGTGCCGGCGATATCGAGGTGCGCCCAGGGAAAGCGGTCGGCAAAGTGCGACAAAAAGCACGCCGCGGTAATGCTGCCCGCGGGCGCGCCGCCGATGTTGGCCAGGTCGGCAAAGTTGGAATCCAGCTGCTCTTGGTATTCGTCCCACAGCGGCAGGTGCCAGGCGCGGTCCCAGGCGGTTTCGCCGGCATCGAGCACGTCCAGCGCAATATCGTCGTCGTTGGACAAAAGCCCGCTGGCGTGGTGGCCAAGGCCGGTGATCACGGCCCCGGTGAGCGTCGCGATATCCACCACGCTTGCCGGCTCAAAGCGTTCGGCGTAGGTCAGCGCGTCGCACAGTGCCAGGCGGCCTTCGGCGTCGGTGTTGAGCACCTCGACGGTCAGCCCCTTGAGCGTGGTGATGATGTCGCCGGGCTTGGTAGCGGCGCTGCCGGGCATGTTCTCCGCCGCGGCGACGATAAACACCAGGTTCAGGCGGGGGCGAATGCCGAGTACCGCCTTGGCCGTGCCGAAGACGCTGGCGGCGCCGCCCATGTCGAACTTCATTTCGTCCATGCCGGGGCCGGGCTTGAGCGAAATGCCGCCCGAGTCAAAGGTGATACCTTTACCCACCAGCACGTGGGGCGCCTCGTCGGGATTGTCGGCGCCGCGATAGTGCATCACGATCAGCCGGGTGGGCTCGACGCTGCCGCGCCCCACGGACAAAAGCGAGCCCGCGCCGAGGGCTTCCAGCGCGTCTTCGTCGAGGATTTTGGCGGTTAGCGCGCCGCCGGACTGCGCCGCCAGCGCTTCGGCCTCGGCGGCTAAATAGCGCGGGGTACAGACGTTGCCGGGCAGGTTGGCAAGCGTGCGGGTAGCGTTGACGCCCTCGCCGATGGCGCGGCCAATGCGCGCGCCGTCTTCGATGCGCTTGGCGTCGTCGCTATCGCGCGCGGTCAGCGTGATATGTTTGAGGCTGGGGGGCGGCGCCGGGGTCGACTTGAACTGGTCAAAGCGATAGCCGGCGCGGGCGATGGCCTCAAGGGTTTTGCGTGCTTTCCAGGCGCTGTCGCGTTCGTCGAGCGGAACGTCGGCGAAAGCCATCACGGCGTCGTCGGCGGGCAGCTTGATCAGCGCCTCACAGGCGGCGTCGAGCGCTTTGAGAAACGCGGCTTCGCGGCATTTTTCCCGTTCGCCAAGGCCCACCAGCAGCAAACGCTCGGTGCAAAGCCCCGGCGCAAAGGGCACCATCAGCACGTTGCCCAACGCGGCGTCAAAGTCGCCGCGCTCCATCAGCTGGCCAATCAAGCGCTCGCTGGCATCATCCAGCTTTTCGGCGGCGGGCATAAGCCCCGCGTCCTTGAATACGGGTACAACCACGCAGGCGGTTTCGGCTTTGGCGGGGTTGGCCGTCTGAACGGAAAATTGCATGGCGTCTCCAAACAAGACAAGCATTGTGAGAATCAGGATAATGCCCGCCAGTGTACCCAAGCCATGGGTGCATTGCATGGCAACCTGCGAGACTGGCCGGAGACCGCGTTGATTTTATTTCGCTACCTAACCCGCGAAGTGCTGCTCACCATGTCGGCGGTGGCCGGCATCCTGCTGCTGGTGATTATGGGTGGGCGCTTTATCCGTTATTTTTCTAAAGTAGCGGAAGGTGATTTCCCCGTGACGGTCCTCGGCAACCTGATGCTTTTTCACCTGCCGGGGTTTATCGAGCTGGTGCTGCCGCTGGCATTTTTTCTGGGTATTTTGCTGGCCTATGGTCAGCTTTATATGAACAGCGAAATTACCGTGATGGTCGCCTGCGGCATCAGCCCGCTGAAGCTTTTGCACATTACACTGCTGCCCTCGATCGTGGTCGCCGTGCTGGTCGGCGTGTGCAGCATCTGGCTGACGCCCTGGGGCAGCATGCTGAATGAAGAGCTTATCCAGGAGCAGCGCAGCCGGCTGGATGCATCAATACTGACGCCCGGACGATTTCAGTCGTTTGGCCAGGGGCGCACGGCGTATATTGGCGGCTTTTCGGGTGATGGCAAGCAGATGCAGGACGTCTTTGTCCATGAGCTTGGCGACCGTGACGAAGGCGTACCCAACTACGTCACCCGCGCCGCGTCCGGCTATCAAGCAATTCGTGACAAGACCGGCAGCCGGTTTCTGGTGCTGGAGAACGGCGACCGCTTCGGGGTGACGCCGGGCGAGCACCGCGCTGAGCACCTGGCGTTTGAGCGCTATACCATTCGCCTGGGGCTAAGCGAGATGCGTGGTGACGTGGAGTCCGCTGAATACCAGAATACCGCAGTACTCTGGGGAAGCGACGACCCCGCCGCCAAAGCGCAGTGGCAGTGGCGGGTTGGGATGCCGCTAATGGTGTTTGTGCTGGGGCTGGTGGCGCAGCCGCTGTCGCGGGTGAATCCACGCCAGGGGCGCTTTGCCAAGCTGCTGCCCGCGGTGTTTTTGTACGTGGCGTATTTAAGCCTGCTGCTGGCCGGGGTGGATGCTATCGGCGCCGGGACGCTGCCCGCCACGCTCGGTCTGTGGCCGATCCACGGCGTCTTTCTGGCGCTGGGCATGGTGCTACTATGGCGCTCGCAGCGTAAGGGGATGCGCTAATGCTGATGGATCGTTTAGACCGCTATATTGCGCGCAACGTGCTTGCGTCAATCATCGTTGTGCAGGCCGTGCTGCTGGGGCTGGATATGATTTTCGGCTACCTCGACGACCTCGGCGACGTCAAGGGGGCTTACAACAGCCTGGACGTATTGATGTATCTGGGCATGCGGTTGCCGTGGCGATTTTATCAGTACGCCCCCGTGGCCGTGCTGATCGGCGCGCTGATCGGGCTTGGCAGCATGGCTTCAAGCAACGAGCTGACGGTGATGCGCGCGGCGGGGCGCTCGCTTCCCCGCATTGTTTGGGGGGTGATGAAACCCGTGCTGCTCGTCGTGGTAGCGGTGCTTTTTGTGGCGGAGTTTGTCAGCCCGCGTACCGAGCAGTTCGCTGAAGCCTGGCGCTTTGAGCAGCGCATGGGCGAGGGCGCCCTGCTGACCAGCCGCAGCGCTTGGCAGATCGAAGGTGACCGGATGTATCGCTTTGGCGCTATTCGCGCCGATGACGTGGTACTTGACCTGTTGCGCTACCGCTTTGACGACCGCCAGCTGGTGGAGGCGACGTCTGCCGAACGCGCCTACTGGGAAGACGGCGAGTGGCGTTTGGCCAACGTCTCGACCACGCGCTTTTACCCCGAACATACCGAGACCGAGTACCACTCAAGCGAAGCCTGGAAGACGGCGTTAACGCCCACCCAGCTTGAGCGGTTGCTGCGCGATATCGAGACCCAGTCGCCCAGCGAGCTTTATGCCTACGCCCGGTTTCTTGAGACGCAGGGGCGCAATGCCGAAGAGCCGCTGCTGTATTTTTGGCAGAAGATGCTGCTGCCGCTGACCATGGGCTCGCTGGTGTTGATTGCCGCCTCGTTTGTGTTCGGGCCGCTGCGCACCGTAGCCGCCGGCACGCGGGTGTTTTACGGGGTAATCACCGGGCTATTATTCAAGTACACCCAGGATTTACTCGCGCCGGCGTCGACCATTTTCGGCTTTTCGCCGGTGTGGGCGGTGCTGGTGCCCACCCTTGTCTGCGCGGCGGCGGGGCTTTTGCTGCTACGCCGCAACGGCTGAGACCCGGCCTTTTTTTCAGAGATACTCATGATTCAACGACGTTTTACCCAGCTGGATAGCGTAACCCCGGCGGCGTTGCCCCGGCGCCTGGCAGCGATGCTTTATGACGGCTTTTTGGTGCTGGCCATTTGGCTGGTAGTAACGGTGGCGCACCTGGCGTTCATGCGCTTTGTGCTGGGCCACAGCGCCGAGAGCATCGGTACCGGGAGTCTGGAAGTTGCCACCTTGCGCCTGCTGCTGGTGTGCTCGGCGGCGGCCTTCTTTGCCTACTGCTGGGGCCGCGCGGGGATGACGCTGGGGATGCAGGCGTGGCGGCTGCGCGTGCAAACCACCGACGGCGGCCCGCTTAGCCTGTTTCAAAGCCTGGCGCGCTGCCTAACGGCCTGGGTGTCGCTGGCCGCGCTGGGGCTGGGCTACTGGTGGGTGATGTTTGACCCGGAAAAGCGCAGCTGGCCGGATATCGTCTCGGATACGCGGACCGTGGTACTGCCCAAGGCAGAAAAATCCAAATAGGTGTCGTTATCACTTGCGAGGAGGTATGGGAATCATTTACATTAACCTCATGTCCTGAATGAGGTGTTGGCCATGTACGTCTGCGTGTGCAAAGGAGTTACCGATCATCAGATTCGCCGGCAAGTTGACGATGGAGCGCGCAGCTTTCGCGACGTCCAGGCGTTGACCGGGTGTTCTACCCAGTGCGGCAAGTGCGCTTGCCTGGCGAAGTCCGTCACCCGCGAAGCGCTCAGTGAGGCCCGCGCCGAGGCTAGTATGGGGCTTGCCTATGCCGTCTGACGCGAATCTCTCTTGTTTTATTTAGCGTTAGCAACTTTATGATTTGGTTGAATTTTTAATGGCTTCGCCTATACTCCCAAACACTCGGGGGAGGCCGCTTTTGCGGCCGTACCCGCGGTTGAGCTAGTTTTGCACAGCCCGTTTTGATAGAAAGAACGGACGTAAGCAAGCAAGGTTAGTCGAGCAAGCTAGTAGAAAGCGTTGTTAGAAAACGTTGTTAGAAAACGTGAGTAAAGAACGCTCGTAGCAAGGTTTGGTAGAACCGTTTTCGGCATTGTCGTGGGCAATGCCTAACCTAAAGGTGGTGTCATGAAAGGCGATCCGAAAGTTATCGAACACCTGAACATTGCGCTGGGCAACGAGCTGGTGGCGATCAATCAATATTTTTTGCACGCCAAAATGTACAAGGACTGGGGCCTCAAGGCGCTGGCCAAGTGGGAATACGACGAATCCATCGAAGAAATGCAGCACGCTGACAGGCTGATCGAGCGCATTTTGTTCCTGGAGGGCATTCCCAACCTGCAGGATCTGGGCAAGCTTTACATCGGCGAGAACGTCAAGGAAATGCTCGAGTCGGACCTTAAAATCGAGCACGACGGCCGCGCGGACTACATCGAAGCCGTGACCTACGCCGAAAGCGTCAAGGACTACGTCACGCGCGATTTGCTGCGCGACCTGCTGGCCGAGGAAGAAGACCACATCGACCACATCGAAACCGAGCTGGGGCTGATCGAAAAGGTAGGCATCCAGAACTACATGCAGCGCCAGATGCAAATGGCCGGCGACGAAGGCTAACGCGCCGCCGCGCAAAGAAGCACAGGAACGACGCTTTTACGCTAAAACGGGCAGGCCTTGAGGGCCTGCCCGTTTTGCTTTTCACGCCGTTTTTAGCGTGCTTTTCTTTAGCCGTCTACAACGCCGCAGGCCACGCGCGAGCCGCCGCCGCCCAGGTGCGGATCGTCGGAGTAGTTATCGCCGCCGGCGTGAATCATCAGGCTGCGGCCGTCCATGTCGTCAAGGCTCAGGCGCGGCGCCAGCGTCGGCAGGTTGGCTTCGCCGTTGTCGTTGACCGTGAGGGCCGGCAGGTCGCCGAGGTGGCCGTCGCCGTAGGGCCCCTGGTGGGTCTCGGCAGACTCGGGGTCGTAGTGGCCGCCGGCCGCCAGGGCCGCGACGGTTTCGCCGCTGTCGTCTTCATCCGTTTCACAGCTGGCGTTCTGATGAACGTGGAAGCCGTGGATGCCGCTTTCAAGGCCTTCGAGCGAAGGGGTTAGCAGCAGGCCGTTATCGGTCTGCTCAAGGGTAATGGTGCCCAGAGAATCGCCGACGCCATTGGCGCTTACGCTGTGTACGTCAACGTCCAGCGTATCGGCGGCGTGAGCCGACGCGGCGAGCAGCAGCGAGGCGGCAATACCGGTAAGCGGTGCTGTGTAGCGCATAGTGATCTCTCCTTGCGGACTTGAAACGACCCGTTACGGGCCGGTGAGGTTGTTACAACCTGCGTTTGAGACTAACAACATTGTGCGCCGCGGCTCAATGACGCAGCGGGATTTAATCCCATGTTCATAAAGCGTTCTTTATTGCCGCCGGCGAAATAGCGAGGCGCTGGCTGTCGGGGCAGCGCTCAGGAGAAGGTCGCGTCATGGTGTGGATTATTGTTGCCCTGCTGGGGGGGTTCGTTCTTGCAATGCTTATCGCGGTACCGGCGTGGAGCCTGTGGCGGCTGGACGATTTGTCGGCGCTTGATCAAGCGGCGTATGCCGTTCGGGAAGGCCCGCCCAGCGCTGAAAACAAGACGGTGCTGGCGCTGATCGGGGGCATCGGCGAAGTGACTCGGGGGCTTTATGGCAAGGCGCGGCTGACGGCGCTAAGAAAGCATATGGACGGCCTTGGTGACGGGGTGGAGCTGCGTTCGAAGCTTAAGCGCTGCGAGTTGCCGAAAGGGGAGTGGGTTATTGCGCCTGGGGCCGATACCCGGCGGCGGGTGCTCTATATTCACGGCGGTGCCTGGACGGCCGGAAGCCCGCGCAGCCACCGGGCGATTACCGACCGTCTGGCGCAGGTAGCCAACGCCGCGGTATTTGCCGTGGACTACCGGCTGATGCCCGAGCACCGCTTTATGGACGGCGTGCGCGATTGCCGCGACGCCTACCGCTGGCTGCTCGAGAATGGCCCCAGCGGCGCCTGCGAAGCCGACTTTATGTTGATCGCGGGGGATTCCGCGGGCGGCAGCCACACCCTGGGCCTGCTCGCCTGGCTGCGCGATAGCGGCCTGCGTCAAGCCGATGGCGCGGTGGCGTTCTCACCGTCGACTGACCTGACGCTGACCGCCCCGAGTAATCGCCGCAACATTGCCAGCGACGCGATGCTGGGGCCGATGTTTGGCCGTTTGGCGAAGCTTCCCCGAGCGCTAGTCTGGTGGGGCGTGCGGGTGATCTTTCGCGCCTCTCCAGCCAGCGCCGTGGTCTCGCCGCTGCGAGGCAGTCTGGCCGATTTGCCCCCGACGCTGATTCAGGCAAGCGCCGCCGAAATGCTGGTGGATAACGCCCGGCGATACGCCTCAAAGGCCACCGCCGTAGGCTCTTCGGTGACGCTGCACCTCTGGCCCGGCATGGTGCACGCCTGGCAGATTTTCACGCCGCTGCTGCCCGAAGCCGAAGAGGCGTTTGCCGACGTAGCAGCATTTATCGCCGAACTTGACGCCTGACGCCACGGCGCGGATGACATCTTGTCGCCAAGCCGCGACAATAGCGCCATGTTTTGCAGGAGGCGCCCATGCCGCCATTGACACTCCTTTATCGCGATGAGCATCTGGTTGCGGTGCACAAGCCCGCGGGGCTTTTAGTGCACCGCTCGGCGCTGGCGCGCGGGGAGACCGAGTTTTTGCTCCAGCGGCTGCGCGACCAGATCGGCCAGCGTGTCTATCCGGTGCATCGGCTTGACCGGCCCACCTCCGGCGTGGTGGTGTTCGCGCTATCGTCGGCGGTGGCCGCCCGCCTGTGCGAGGCGTTCAGCGAGCAGCGGGTCGATAAGCGCTATCTGGCGGTAGTGCGCGGCGTCGCCCCCGAGCACGAATGGCTGGACTACGCGCTGCGCGAAGAAGACGGCGTGCGGCCCAAGGCCGAAATGCCGGCGCTGCCGGCGACAACCGAGATTACCCGGCTGGATAGCGTCGAGCTGCCGGTGCAGGTCGATCGCTACCCCAAGGCGCGCTATTCGCTGGTTGAGGCGCGGCCGCTGACCGGACGGCGCCACCAGATCCGCCGCCACCTGTCGCGGCGCGGCTACCCGATCATCGGTGACGCCCGACACGGCAGAGGCGTGCACAATCGCTTTTTTGCCCAGCGTCTCGAGACGCCGCGGCTGCTGCTGGCGGCCACGCACTTGGCCTTTGAGCATCCGCTGCTGGGTCAGCGCATAGAGCTTGAGTGCTCGCTGGACGCGCCCATGCAGGCCCTGTTCCAGCGTTTTGGCTGGGCCGGCCATCTGCCGCTTGACCGCCAGCGCGTCTTGGCGCCCGCGCCCGCCTGACGCGACGCGTCTGCTGCAAGTGAGCCCTTTAAACAAACCGCGAGTGTGATATGACTCATCCCTCTGCTGATAGCGACACCCCTTCGAGCGATTACGCCCTGCGCTTTGGCGGCATTCGCCGGCTTTACGGCGCGCGCGCCGCCGAAGCGTTTCGCCACGCGCACGTGGTGGTGGTGGGCGTGGGCGGCGTGGGCAGCTGGACGGTCGAGGCGCTTGCGCGCTCGGGGATAGGCAAGCTGACCTTGATCGATCTGGATGACGTCTGTATCTCCAACGTCAACCGCCAGCTGCATGCCCTCGACGGCACCGTAGGGCGCCCCAAGGTTGAGGTGCTGGCCGAGCGCTGCCGGCTGATAGCCCCCGAGATCAAGACCGTCGCCGATGCCGCCTTCGCTACGCCCACCAACCTTGATCAGCGCATCCCGTTGGATGCCACTCATGTGGTCGACGCCATCGACAGCGTGGTGGCCAAGGCGGCGCTGATTGCCTGGTGCAAGCGTCACAAAATGCCGATTACCGTTACCGGCGCGGCGGGCGGTCAAACCGACCCCACGCGCATTCAGGTAGCCGATTTGACCCGCACCCAGCACGACCCGCTGCTATCGCGCACCCGCGCGCGATTACGCCGCGACTTCGGCTTTTCGCGCAACCTCAAGCGCCGTTTTGCCGTGGAGTGCGTGTATTCCGACGAGCAGCTGACCTATCCGGCTCCGGGCGGCGAGGTATGCCAGCAAAAGCCGGCCAACGGCGAGCCCACGCGGCTGGACTGCGAAAGCGGCTTTGGCGCCGCGACGTTTGTGACCGGCACCTTCGGCTTTGTCGCCGCCTCTCAGGTGCTTGCGCGCCTGGCCAAGAACGCCCGGGCGCAGAACGCTGCGCCATCGGCAGACTCTTCAATCCCGTCAGGAGAATCAATGTGACGCAATCGCTGGTGACGCCCCCCGCTGCGGGTATTTATCGCCACTATAAAGGCGCGCTGTATGAAGTGCAGGGCACCGCCCAGCACAGCGAAAACGGTGATGCGCTGGTGGTCTACCGCGCGCTTTACGGCGAGTACGGCCTGTGGGTACGCCCACTTGCGATGTTTAATGAAACGGTTGAGCAAGACGGAAAAACCCGGCCGCGCTTTGCTCTGGAAAAGGCCTTTTAACCGCCGTTCGCCCGCTCGCCTGAGGCAGGGCAGAACAATGCCGTGCCTCGTTTTCTTCCGATCAAGGACTCTCCTATGAAAATCAGTTTCTGGAAGCGTCTTGCCATCTACTTCGTGCTGTCGATTATCGTGATGGCGCTGATGAGCTTCTTTGCCGACGACAGCGCCGACGAGGCCGTCGGCGCAGCGCCCGACGTGGCCGCGCCGCCTGTTGATGGCAGGGCGTAGACGTACGGATAAAAAAATGCCCCGCGATAAAGCGGGGCATTGCACTACCTGGGCGGTGATCGGCAAGGCCGATCCCGGGGCTGAGTACTTAGAAGTTGTACTGGGTAGCGAAGAGTATGCGGTTGGCTTCGGTGGTGTCGCCGCCCTTGGTTTCCTGGTTAAAGTAGCCGTATTCAACGCCAACCATGACGTTTTCAACCGGCGTCATCTGGTAGTTGAGCATGACGTTCTGGTTGGTTTCGGCGTCGGCGTTGGTCATGGCACCGTCTTTCACCGCGTCGTCCAGGTCAAGCTTGGTCATGCCGTAGCCCAGGTTGATGCTGTTGCCGTTGCCCAGGTCCAGGCTGGTACCCAGCGAGCCGCCGTAGCCCTTGATGGTTTCCAGATCGCCATCTTTGACGTAGGCGCTGGTGCCGTAGAAGTCGTTGCCCGAGCGGTAAAGATAGTCGTTGGCGCCGTCGGTGTAGTTAACTGCGCCGTGCACGGCGAACATGTCGGTCAGGTTAATCGTGGTCGCGCCGAAGACGCCGTAACCCATGGCGCTGTCGTCACTCACACCGTCATCGGCGCTGATGCGGTTGATCAGACCCGCAGCGGAGTAGGACACGATACCGGCGGAGTCTTCGATGCGCGCGGTCAGCACCGGCGCCGACTGGCGAGTGTCAAGGTCGTCTGTGAGCGGAGTGTCGGCGATATTGGGCCCTTTAACCGTGTCCTCGACGGAGAATGACAGCGCGCCGGTGGTAAAGCGCACCTGGTCGGTGCGGTCTTGGAGACCGGGAACCCCCGCCAGGCTGTCAAAGTCCAGCGTCGGCGTGGCGCCGACAAAGCTGTTGTAGTTGGACCAGGTTTTACCCGCGAGGAAGCCGCGGTACTCGCCGAAGGCGTGGCGCAGGCGCAGGTCACCGCCGCCGCCGCCGCGAAAGTCACCTTCGACGGTGACGGCAACGCCGGAGGCGTGCTTGACCTTGAAGCCCAGGCGGCTCTGGTAGGCGTCGGCGCCGAAGTAGCCCTTGTCGTTATCACCGTCCATGGCGAAAGTGCCCGCACGGGTACTGGATGCGTTGTCGCCGTTGAAGTCATAGCTCATGTTCAGGCGAGCAAAGCCGTAAAGGCTAGCTTCAACGTCGTCTGTAACGTTCAGTTCAACGGCGCTGGCCTGGCCGGCAATACCCAGCGCGGTTGCCGCCGCGGCGCACTGAATGGCAAGCTTAAGCGTGTTTTTTGTAGACATGGATAGTCGTTCCCTTGGTGTTTTTTTGGGTGGCTATTGTGGTTCTATTTTGTAGTGCACATTAGCTAACAAGGCTGCACAATTCAAAGCCTACTTCAGTAGCGTTAGACTAAAGTATAGTGCGATGTCTGCCTATTTGCATCTCCAGCGGTATTAAGGTAAAGCGTTGTTTAGCCTGCTTTGTTTTTTATTATTAGCTTTCTTTTATTAGTTTTTTGCCATAGAGCGCTTGCCCTTAGGGCGTTGCCGGCGCTTGCTTGGCCGCAATAAGCGCACGAAACAGCGACCCCATCAGTACCGCTTTATCGCTGCGTACGCTAAAGCCTGCGGCGTTGAGCAGCGGTGTAGCCTGGCGGGTAATGTCGGTGGCAATGGCCGATGTAGCGACGTTAAGCAGGCGGCGTCCGGTGCCGGCGGGGCGATGGTCGGGCTGGAACTTGTCCAGCAGGCACAGCTGGCCGTCGGGCTTGAGAACGCGGTGCGCCTCGGCCAGCCCGCGCGCCGGGTCGGGCATCACCGCCACGATAAAGTGCATTACCACCACGTCGAAATGCGCGTCGGGGTAGTCAAGCGCTTCGGCGTCCATCACGCGGCAGTCGGCGTCGCGGCGCAGGCGGGCCGCGCGTTTGGCGGTGCGCTTGACCATCGCCGGCGACAGGTCGGTGGCGTGCAGCTCGATACTGCACGGCAGAAAGGGCAGGTCGAGCCCGGTGCCGGCGCCCACCAGCAGCACGCGCATGCCCGGCTCCCAGTCCACCCGGGAAAGCGCTATTTCGCGCGGGCGGCTCAGTACGCGCGCGGCCACCGCGTCGTAAAGCGGCGCGTAGGCGGTGTAGCGCAGGCGATTCCACGCGGTGGTGTTAAACATGACGGACTCCCGGTAGCGCACGAGGGTATGGGCTTAGCGTGACCCACCGCCCGCGTCTCGTCTAGCATGTGGGGCACCTCTTGAACGGCGCTGGCCAAGGAGCTTTTATGCGCGTGCTGGGTTTTACCCACCTCAATGCCGGTGAGGCCCGTGCCGAGGCACGGCGCTGGTACGCGGTGAACGACGGCGTTATGGGCGGCGTATCGCAAAGCGGCTTTGACATTGCAAAGGGCGAAGGGCGTTTTGCCGGCGACACCTCGCTTGCCAACGGCGGCGGGTTTGCCTCGGTGCGCCGCGAGCCGGACGCGTTTGAAGGCACGCTGGCCGCTGCCGGCGGTATTGCACTGCGCGTGTGCGGAGACGGGCGCACGTATCAACTGCGCCTGAAAAGCCGAGCGCTTGACGAGGGCAGCGCTTACCGCGTGGCGTTTACGCCCCGTGCGGATGAACGGCAGACCCTGCGCTTTGGGTGGAGCGAATTTGAAGCCGTGCGCCGTGGGCAGCGCTTGTCCCAAGCGCCGGTGCTTTTACCCGAGTCGGTTTATCAGCTTGGCCTGCTCATCGCTGACCGTCAGGCGGGCGCTTTTTGCCTGCGTCTGGGGTGGGTACAAGCGCTGCCCTGAGCCGTGGGTTAATTGATTAGCGCTGCCACTTTTTATAAACTGGGCGGTTTATCAGGCTGTGTCCCAAGCCTCAACCCGTTCCGATCGTTGCAGGAGTGACCCGTCAATGGGCCCCATTATTCTTGTCATTTTCATCCTCTGCGCCGTTTACGTGCAGAACCGCGGTAAGCGCCACCACGAAAAACTGTCGCGCAAGATCACGGATCATTCCAACCTGCTGGCGCCGGTCAACTGCCTGTTCTATGCGTTTTCCGGCGTGGGCAACAAGCCCTACATCGACACCGAGCGCTTTCCCCAGCTCAAGGTGTTTGACGATAGCTGGGAGGAAATCCGCGATGAAGCGATCAACCTCAATGCGCAAACCCACATCAAAGCCTCCGACGAGCTGGATGATCTGGCGTTTAACTCTTTTTTCAAAACGGGCTGGAAGCGGTTTTATTTGAAGTGGTACGGCGCCAGCCTGCCGTCGGCAAACGCGCTTTGCCCGCGTACGGTCGAGCTGATCGAAAGCGTGCCCGAAGTCAAAGGCGCCATGTTTGCCATGCTGCCTCCGGGTGCCAAGCTGGTGAAGCACCGCGACCCTTACGCGGGCTCGCTGCGCTATCACATGGGCCTGGTGACGCCCAACTCGGATGACTGCTACATCAACGTGGACGGCGAAGCGTACTCGTGGCGCGACGGCGAAGCCGTGATGTTTGATGAAACCTACCTGCACTACGCGGCCAATAATACCGATGACAACCGCATCATCTTGTTTCTCGACGTCAAGCGCCCCGTCACGTTTGCCCCCGTTGACTGGTTCAACCGGGGGTTTTCACGCGTGGTTCTGGCAGCGTCGGCGACCAAAAATGCCGACGGCGATAAAGTCGGCGTGCTCAACCGCCTGTTTGGCAGCGTACAAAAAGTACGGCTGTTGGGCAAAAAGCTGAAACGCTTCAGCCGCCCGCTTTATTATCTTGTGCAGTACGCCATGTATCTATTGCTCATCTACTGGATATTTTTCTAAGCCTTACACCAAAGGTCGTCTCGCGCGTTGCGCCGGGTTCGGCGAGGCTGGGTGAAACGGATCAGGAGACGCCCGTGAAACTTTCTGCCGCCGATCGCCTTGCCGCCACGGTACTCCACGGTTTCGATGAATATCGTACGCGCTTTCAGGCGATTACCCGCGACGCCCCCCGGCGCTTTGGCGCTGCTGCCTGGCAGGAAACCCAGCAGGCCAGCGCCTTGCGTATCAACCTGTATAAAACAAAAGTTGATGTCACCTTGGAGCGCCTGCGGCGCACTTTCAGCCAGGACGTGCTGGCTCACTGCGGCTATTGGCGCGAGGCGCGCACCCGCTACGCGGAGCTGATCAGCCAGCGGCTGGACTTCGAGCTGGCCGAGACGTTTTTTAACTCGCTGTTTTGCTCGATTTTTCATCACCGCCACATCCGCAACGACTGGATGTTTGTGTACAGCTCGCGGGAAGGCGCCGTACGGCGCTCAGGGATTGATCTGTGCAGGCGCCAATCGGTCAATGATGACTGGCAAGCAGCGCTTGTCTGGGCACTAACGCAGGCGCCGCTGGACCTCCCCTTTGTTGACGTGGAAAGCGACGCCGCGCTGGGGGCGGCGTTTTTACGCGACTCGCTGCCCGAGGCCATCCTGCGCGCCGATGACGCCGACGTTGAGCTGTTGCACAGCGTGTTCTATCGCAATAAGGGTGCCTACCTGGTGGGGCGCATTCGCGGCGGCGGCGAGCAGGTGCCGCTGGTGCTGCCGGTGTTGCACGGCGAGGGCGTCCAGCTACAGCTGGATACCGTGCTGATCGAGCCGGACGAAGTCTCGATTTTGTTCTCGTTTACCCGCGCCTATTTTCAGGTTGACGTGCCGGTGCCCAGCGAGTTCGTGGGCTACTTGCAGGAATTGATGCCGCAAAAGGCCGAAAGCGAACTGTACGCCGCCATCGGCTTTTTCAAACACGGCAAGACCGCGTTTTTCCGCGCGCTCAACCATCAGGTGGCCAAGCGCGAAGACCGCTTTATCATCGCGCCGGGGGTGCGCGGCATGGTCATGGCAGTGTTTGTGCTGCCGTCGCACCAGACGGCGTTCAAGATCATCAAGGACAGGTTTGATCCGGCCAAGGACGTGACCCACGACGAGGTGCGCGAAAAGTATCGCCTGGTCAAACGCCACGACCGCGTGGGGCGCATGGCCGATACCCAGGAGTTTTCCAACTTTATTGCCCGCCAGGATCACTTTGACCCCGACTGCCTGGCGCACCTGCTCGAAGTTGCGCCCTCCACGGTGGCGCTCAAAGGCGACAAGGTGATTATCCGCCACTGCTATACCGAACGCATGATGACGCCGCTCAATATCTACCTGAAAGACTGCGATGAGGCCGAGCAGCTGACCGTGCTCAAGGACTACGGTAACGCCATCAAACAGCTGGCGGCGGCCAATATTTTCCCCGGTGACATGCTGCTGAAAAACTTTGGCGTGACCCGCCACGGGCGGGTGATTTTCTACGACTACGACGAAATCAGCTACCTGACCGACTGCCATTTTCGCGCGATTCCCAAACCGCGCTATCCCGAGCAGGAGCTCGCCGGCGAGCCGTGGTTCTCGATTGGCCCCGACGATATTTTTCCCGAAGAGTTCGGGCCGTTCCTGATCGCCAATCCCACCCGCCGCGAGCAGTTTTATCGCCTCCACCCGGAAATCTTCGACCCGGCCTACTGGCAGGGCCTGCAGCAGGATATTCGCGCCGGCCGGGTAATCGACGTCTACCCCTACCGTAACAAACAGCGGTTTAACGGCGCCCGGGCGGCGCTGATACACTGAATATTTTGCTAGCCAAGCGAGGATGACATGACCCAAACGCCGCATCTGGTGGTGTTCAGCGGCTCGGGCATCAGCGCCGAAAGCGGCCTCGAGACGTTTCGCGCCGGCGACGGCCTGTGGGACAACCACGCCGTTGAAGACGTGGCCACCCCCGAGGGTTTTCGCCGCGACCCCGGCCGCGTGCTCGAATTTTACAACCGCCGCCGCGAGCAGGTGCGCCGTGCCCGGCCCAACGCGGCGCACAAGGCGCTTTCCGGACTTGAGAAAGCCGGCTTTCGCGTCAGCATCATCACCCAGAACATCGACGACCTGCACGAGCGCGCCGGCTCGCAGGAGGTGCTGCATCTGCACGGCGAGATTTTAACCGCGCGTTCAAGCGTGGATGCGCGAATGCGCTACCCGCTGCCCAAAGGCGGCATTGCGCTGGGCGACCTTTGCGACAAGGGCAGCCAGCTGCGCCCGGACGTGGTGTGGTTCGGCGAGCCCGTGCCGCTGTTTGACGACGCCTGCGCGCTGGTCGCCGAGGCGGACTTCCTGCTGGTGGTGGGCACTTCGCTTGCCGTTGTTCCGGCGGCGCTGCTGCTTGATCACCTCAGTCTGGATGTTCCCTGTGCGCTGGTAGACCCCAACGCCCGCGCGTTAAGCACGTCCGGCATGCAGCCGGTCAGTACGCGTGCCGGTGAGGGCGTGCCGGCGTTGGTTGAACAATGGCAGCGCGCGGGAAGCCTCGCGCTGCCAACAGCAGACGGGAAGTAGCACGCCCTTTACCAGGGCGTGCCGGGGTCAGGCCGCGCCGGTCGGCGGGTCGAAGGCGGTAAGCTCAGGCGCGGTCCCGGTGAATTTTTCGAACTCCACCAGCGCGGTATAGCCGCAGGTACCCTGGGCGAGCTTGGACGTGCCGCGGTCGACGACCAGCACGTTCATGTTGCCGTTCTTGCACAGCGCGTTGTCGCTGTTGTCGGCGGGGTCGTACCAGGCGCCTTCGTGGATCGCGATCACGCTACGCTTGATGCCTTCGTCGAGCACCGCGCCGCACAGAATTTGACCGCGGTCGTTGTACACCCGCACCAGGTCGCCGTCGGCGATACCGCGTTCGGCGGCGTCGGCCGGGTGGAGGAATGCCGGCTCGCGGTTGGCCACGGCGTACTCGTCGCGCAGGCGCGTGTAGTTGAGCTGCGAATGTAGACGGTAGGCCAGGTGCGGCGTCATCAGGTGCACCGGATGCTCCGGCGTGGCATTGCCCAGATATTCCACCGGCTCGAGCCATGAGGCGTGGCCCAGGCAGTCGTCGTAGTTCATGGCGTCGATGGTCTGGGAGAAGATCTCGATCTTGCCCGACGGCGTGCCCAGCGGGTTGAGAACGGGATCCTCGCGGAAATCGGCGTGGCGCACCCAGTCACTGCGGCTCGAATCGACCGGGTTCTTGATAATCGCGTTCTCATCCCAGAACTGCTGGAAGCGCGGCATGCGCACGCGCTGGGCGCGGGCAACGTCTGCCGCCTGTTCATAGAAGTGCTTGACCCAGCCAATTTGCGTCCGGCCTTCGCTATATTCCTGCTCGACGCCGAACCGCGCGGAAAGCTCGCGGAACACCTCGTAGTCGTCACGGGCCTCGTGCTGGGGCTCGACCACCTTTTTCATCGGCACGATGTGCATGTTGGAGAAATCACCGGTCATGGTGATGTCGTCGCGCTCGTAGCTGGTGGTGATCGGCAGCACGATGTCGGCGTGCTTGGCGGTGGCGGTCCAGTAGGGCTCGGAGACGATGACGACCTCGGGCTTTTGCCAGGCCTGGCGCAGGCGGTTGGTGTCCTGGTGGTGGTGGAAGGGGTTGCCGCCGCACCACCAGATCAGCCGGAGGTCGGGCAGGGTCACCTTGCCGCCGTTGTAGTCCATCTGCTCGCCGGGGTTTTCCAGGGCGTGAACAATGCGCGCCACCGGCAGCGTGTATTCGCTGGTGTCTTCGATCTGGTCGGCCAGGTGCGGCGCGTCGGGCGTGGCGCTGATGCCCGGCACAACGATGGCTTCGTGGGGCGGGACGCCGCCGTTGGAATAGTGGTAGCTGAAGCCGAAGCCGCCGCCGGGCAGGCCGATCTGGCCGAGCATGGCGGCAAGCGTCACCAGCGTCCAGTGGGGCTGCTCGCCCTTGTCGGCGCGCTGCATCGCCCAGCCGGCCATGAGCATGGTGCGGTTGTCGGCAAACAGCGCGGCCAGCTCGCGGATCTTGTCGGCCGGCACGTCGCAGATGGCCGCGGCCCATTCCGGCGTTTTCTCGGTGTCGTCGTCCTCACCGCGGAGGTAAGCGGCGAAGCGCTCGAAGCCCACGGTGTACTGATCGAGGAAGGCCGGGTCGTGGCGCTCGGTGGTCAAAAGCTCGTGGGCGATGCCCAGCATCAGCGGTACGTCGGTGGTCGGGTTGGGGGCTATCCATTCGGCGCGGTCGCCGAAAAAGCGCGCGGTTTCCGAGTACATGGGGTCGACGATGATGATGCGCTTGCCGCTGTCGCGCAGCTTCTCGAAATACAGCCGGCCTTTCTCGTCGGAGCTGGTCCAGGCGATCTCGAGGGTGTTCATCGGGTTGGCGCTCATGATCATGACCACGTCCGAATGCTCGAGGATCACCGGCCAGGTGGTTTGCGGCACGGTGGTCTCGGCGTTGCCCATCACGTGCGGCATGATCACGCTGATCGCGCCGGTGGAGTAGGAGTTGACGCGGTCGACGTAGCCGCCGGTGAGCCGCAGAAAACGCTGCAGGAGCGTTTGGGCGGCGTGCAGGCTGCCCGACGAATACCAGCCGTAGGAGCCGCCCCAGATCGATTTGGCGCCGTGCTCCTGGCGCACGCGCCGCAGCTGCTGTTCGACAAGGTCGTAGGCGCGCTCCCAGCTCACGGCCACGAATTCATCCTTGCCGCGTTTGCCGTCGGGGTTTTCGATGTCGTCGAGGCCGTCGAGAAAGCCCTTGCGCACCATGGGCTGCTTGACGCGCACGCGGTGGTGGACCTGGTCGGCGACCACGCTCTGCAGGTAGTTTTCCCGGCGATCAGCCAGCGCCGGGCCCGACTCGGTGATCCGCCCGTTTTCGACGGTGACTTTAAGCGGCCCCCAGTGGGCGGCGGTGATGACGGTTTTTGCCGGCTCCTGGGCAAAGGCGCGCAGCGCGCTGGCCGGCGATACGAGAGCGGCCGCGGCGACGAAGCTGCTGCCGCCCTTGAGAAAAGTGCGGCGCTTCATGTTCCAGAGGGTATTCATCAGTGTGTCTCCTGCTTGGGCATGTCGTTGGCATGGATTTGCAGATAGAACGTCAACAGGGCTTTGTCGTCGTCGCTGATCGAGGTGCGATCGGCGTAGGCGTCAACCATGCTCGGCCACTGGTTGGCGGTGTAGTCCTTGGGCCCCTTGACGGAGTGGCAGCTGCCGCAGTAGGCGTTGTTGAGCTCTTCGCCGTAGTCCCAGATCGCCTGAGCGTCCGCGACCATGGCGTCGGCCTGGACCCAGCCCGTCAGCTGCGCGTGCTTCCAACCGGCGTCGTTGTCATCCGCCTCAACGCTCAGGCGCTGCTGGCCGGCATCGGCGATGGAGGCCGAGAGAATGCGCTTGCCGGGGTGGCGATAAAGAACCCGGGCGGCGTCCGGCGGCTGATAGCCGGCGACGCGTACCCGTCGCCAGTCGCCGTCCTGCTCGATGATGTCAAGCGGCGTGCTCGGCAGGATGCGGGCCATCGGCGCGTTGTCATCGCGGTGCTCGAACAGCGCGTGCTGGCGGATGGGGTAGAGCGTATCCGGGCTTTTCGGCAGGTTGGCGGCCAGCTGGCTGAGCTTGCCCGATGCCGCCTTGGCTTCGTCGCCCAGATCCGGCGGAAAATGCGCGATGCCGCGGTGGCAGCTGATGCAGGTGTCGCCGCTGTCCGCCATCGAGCGGTGTTCGCTTGCCGCCTTGGGGCTCTGCTCGTAGAGATCCCAGTGCTCGCTGTTGTGACAGCTGCGGCAGGTGCGCGAATCGTTGTCCTCCATCTCGGCCCACACCTTTTTCGCCATCTCGGCGCGCTTTTCTTCAAAGGCGTCGGCATCGGGAATACCGCCTCGCATTTCGGCGATCACGTCGCTGATGCCGCTGGTCATCTTCTTTTCCAGATAGGCGAAGCCCTCGTGGGGAATGTGGCAATCGGCGCAGCCGGCCTGGATGCCCTTGGCGTTGGCAAAGTGGTTGGTGCCTTGCCACTCCTCGTAGGGAATATCCATGGAGTGGCAGCTGACGCAGAACTCGTTGGTCGAGGTCGCCTTGAGCGACCACTGCGTGCCGTAAAGGGCTGCCGCACCGATGCAGGCGCCGATGACGAGCAGGCCGGCCCCCCAGACGAGGCTCTTGCGGCGGGGTTTTTTTTCTTTCATGTGTTTTCCTTCATGCTGTGCCACGGACTGACTTTGCTTACTGCCAATATATCAGGGGATATGAAAATAGGGATTGATTTATGTCAGACTTGCGTCGTAACAAGGCTTATTCCCGACGTTAAAAGCGTTTAGACGCGCTTTCCCGGGATATTTTTTCACGCTAACTTTGCCATCGGCGGGTTGAATATCGTTTTATTGCGGCCGCAACCGGAGACAGTCCATGCAAAATATTGCCGCCACCTGGCAGGCGTCGCGTCCCAGCTTTCTTGTATTGGCCCCGCTGTGCGTGCTGCTGGGAATCGTCGTGGCGGTGGCCCAGGGTGCGTCCCCCGCCGGGCAGGAGATCGCGCTGGTGATGCTGGGCGGGCTGCTGGGCCATGCCGCCGTCAATTGGCTCAACGAGTACGACGACTATCGTTCGGGGCTTGACTTCGCCACCGCGCGCACGCCGTTTTCCGGGGGCAGCGGGACCCTGCCGGCGATGCCGTCAGCGGCCGTCTGGGTGCTGGCGGCCGGCGCGCTGAGCCTGCTTGGCGTGGTGCTGATCGGCGCCTATTTCATCTGGCTGCGCGGGGCGGTATTGCTCTATCCGGGGGTGCTGGGTATTGCGCTGGTGGTGGCCTATACCCGCTGGCTGACGCGCTCGCCCGCGCTGTGCCTGCTGGCGCCGGGGCTGGGCTTCGGCCCGGTCATGGTGGCGGGCACCGTGCTGGCGCTGGGCGGGCATCTCGACGCGGCGGTTATCAGTGTGTCGCTGGTGGCCTGGCTGCTTACCAGCGAGCTGCTGTTGGTCAACCAGTTTCCCGATGTTGAAGCTGATGCCCAGCACGGGCGCTACCATTTGCCCATTCAAATTGGCCGCCGGCGCGCCGCGCGCTGGGCGGTAGCCATGCTCCTGGGTAGCTACGCAGTTCTCGCACTGGCGCTATGGGTTGGCTGGCTACCGCTGTGGGCTGGCGTGGCGCTGATGCCACTTCCAGTGGCCGTATGGCTGGGCCGCGGTATTGTCGCCCACTGCGACGCGCCGGATCGCCTGCCGGTGTGGATGGGCATCAATGTGGCCACGCTGCTGGGTACGTTGGCGCTGCTTAATCTGGGCGTTGTACTCGGCTATTGAGCCATGCCGGTGGGGCGCTCAGCGCATCAGTTCGCGCATGGCATCTTCCAGCCCCGCCGGGGTCATCGGGTACATGCGCTCGTGGATCAGCTCGCGTATCAGCTGGGTCGAGTGGGTAACTTCCCAGCGGCCTTGCGGCGTGGGGTTGATCCACACCAGCTTCGGGAAGGCCTCGACCAGGCGCTTGAGCCAGACGCCGCCGGCCTCGCGGTTGAGGTGCTCGACGCTGCCCCCGGGGTGGGTGATCTCGTAGGGCGACATGGCGGCGTCGCCGACCACGACGACTTTATAGTCGGCGCCGTAGGTGTGCAGTACGTCCAGGGTCGGAATCGGGCGCTGGCGGCGGCGGGCGTTGTCGCGCCACAATCCCTCATAAACACAGTTGTGAAAGTAGTAATGCTCCAGATGCTTGAACTCGGAGCGTGCCGCCGAGAACAGCTCCTCGCAGGTGCGGATGTGATCGTCCATGGAGCCACCGACGTCGAGCAGCAGCAGTACCTTGACTGCGTTATGCCGCTCCGGGCGCATTTGCACGTTAAGCAGACCGGCATCGCGTGCGGTTTCGCGGATGGTGGCGTCGAGATCGAGCTCGTCGGTAGTGCCCTGACGGGCAAACTGGCGCAGCCGGCGCAGTGCCAGCTTGATGTTGCGGGTGCCCAGCTGCCGGTCGTCGTCATAGTCGCGAAAGCGCCGTTCATCCCACACCTTCACCGCCCGGCGGTGGCGCGAGCCGTCCTGACCAATGCGTATGCCCTCGGGGTTGTAGCCGTAGGCACCGAACGGGCTGGTGCCGCCGGTACCGATCCACTTGTTGCCGCCGGCGTGGCGTTCATCCTGCTCCTCGAGACGTTTCTTGAAGGTCTCGATCAGGTTTTCCAGGCCGCCCAACGACTCGATCTGGGCCTTTTCCTCATTGCTTAACTGCTTGTCGAACTCGCGGCGCAGCCAGTCGTCAGGAATCAGCGCGTCGATGGCGGCATCCATGTCCTCGATGCCCTCAAGCCAGCTGGAAAAGGCGCGATCAAAGCGGTCGAAATGTCGCTCGTCCTTGACCATCAGCGTGCGCGCTACCTGGTAGAATGCCTGGATGTCGGCGAATACCACACCGCGCTCCACCGCTGCATGCAGGTCGAGCAGCTCACGCAGCGACACCGGGACTTCATGGCGACGTAGTGTCTCGAACAGGCTGATAAACATGGTTTAGCGCCCCTGGCGGCGGACCATGAAGGCCAGCCGCTGCAGCAGCTGGGTGTCCTGCTCGTTCTTGATCAGGGCACCGGCCAGCGGCGGCAGCGCCTTGCTGGGGTCGCGCTGATAGAGCGCCTCCAGGGCAAGCTCGTCGGCCATCAGCAGCTTCAGCCAATCCACCAGCTCGGAGGTGGAAGGCTTTTTCTTGAGACCAGGGGCCTCGCGCAGCTCGAAAAACACCTGCAGCGCCTCGCTGGCAAGCCGGGGTGCGATGTCGGGGTAGTGCACATCGACAATCGCCTGCAGGGTCTCGTGGTCGGGAAATTCGATGTAGTGAAAGAAGCAGCGGCGCAGGAAGGCGTCCGGCAGCTCCTTTTCGTTGTTGGAGGTGATCACGATGATCGGCCGGTGCTGGGCGCTGATGATCTCGTTGGTTTCGTGAACGTGAAACGCCATGCGGTCGAGTTCCTGCAGCAGGTCGTTGGGGAACTCGATATCGGCCTTGTCGACTTCGTCGATCAGCAGTACTACGCGTTTGTCGGCGGTGAAGGCCTCCCACAGCTTGCCGGGCTTGATGTAGTTGGCGACGTTCTCGACGCCCTCAACGCCCAACTGGGAGTCGCGCAGCCGGCTCACTGCGTCGTACTCGTACAGGCCCTGGGTGGCCCTGGTGGTCGATTTGATGTGCCAGGTGATCAGCTGGGTGTCCATTGATGCGGCAAGCTCTTCGGCCAGACGCGTCTTGCCGGTGCCGGGCTCGCCCTTGATCAGCAGCGGTCGCTCCAGGATGACGGCCGCATCGACGGCCTGCTTGAGGGGTTCTGTAGCGACATAGGTGGAAGTGGAATCAAACGCCATGGGTCGTAATCTCGCTTGTTGGATCAACGGCTAACGGGAAGTCGCCATAATCAAACAAGTGTACGAAAATGGCACCACGGCGACAAATCATCCGGGGCGCGGGCGGTGGGTGTCTGCCGGGGTGTTGGGCAGTGTCCGGGATTTTATCGCGTGGACGTCACAAACCACGCCTTCATCACGTCGGTAATAGTGGTCATTTCGGCGTCGGTGGTGATGTAGGCGGGCATGGTGTACATCCAGCGGCCGAAGGCGCGCAGCCATACGCCGCGTTCGCGGGCGAAGTCGCGCACGCCGTCAAGAGCAGCGGCGTCGTGGACTTCGATTACCGCGGCGGCGCCGAGCACGCGCACGTCAGCCACCGCCTCACAGGCGTTAAGCGCGGCGTCTTCTCTCAACTCCCGGCTCAAAACAGCGCTCAGCCGGGCGATCTTGCCCAGGTAGTCGTCTTCCTCAAACACCGCCAGGCTCTCGAGTGCTACCCGGCAGGCCAGCGGGTTGCCCATGAAGGTAGGCCCGTGCATAAAGGCGTGGATGTCGCTGTCGCCGCGGAAGGCGTCGTGGACGCGATCGGTGGCAAGCGTGGCGGCGTGGCCCAAATAGCCGCCGGTCAGCCCCTTGGAGAGCACCATGATATCCGGCGTGACGTCGGCGTGGTTGGCGGCAAACAGCTTGCCGGTGCGGCCAAAGCCGGTGGCCACTTCGTCAAACACCAGCAGCACGTTGAACTCGTCGCACAGCGCGCGGGCGCCGCGCAGGTAGTGTGGCGAGGTCATGTTGAGCCCCCCGGCGGCCTGCAATAAAGGCTCCATCAGCAGCGCGGCGATCTCGTGATGGTGGTTTTCCAGTACCTCGCGCAGGGCGCGCAGGTCGGGCTCGACGGCCTCGGGCGCTGCGTCAAAAGGGGCGGTAGGCGCGGGGGCGAAGTGGTGCTGGGGCAGCAGCGGCGCAAATAGGCGATGCATGCCGTTATCCGGGTCGCACACCGCCATGCAGCCGCTGGTGTCGCCGTGGTAGCCGCGCTTGAGCGCCAGCATGCGGGTTTTTTCCGGACGATGGGTGAGGATGTGATACTGCAGCGCCATTTTCATCGCGACTTCCATGCCCACCGAGCCGCTGTCGATGAAAAACACGTGCTTCAACCCCTCGGGCGTGATCCGCACCAGTTCCCGGGCGAGCTGCTCGGCGGGGTCGTGGGTGAGCCCCGCGAGCATGACGTGGCACAGCGTCTGCGCCTGATCGGCAATGGCCTGTACCAGCCGTGGGTGGCGGTAGCCGTGGATCATGCACCACCACGAACAACAGGCATCAATAAGCCATTCGCCGCCTTCAAGTTCGAACCAGGCGCCGTCGCCGCCGACCACTTTGGGCACCGGTGTGGGTGATTGGGCAGCATCGCTCAGGCGCTGATAGGGGTGCCAGACGGGGGAGGTCATTGCAGTTCCTCTAATTTAAGATACGTTGAGGCCACCTCGGCGGTGGGGCATTCGAGAGGCGGGATAACGCCCAGGCAGGGGGCGCCCAGCTTGCGTTCCAGCAGCTCAAGGTTGGCAGCAAAGCGCGGCGCGTCAGCGCTGAACGCGGGGTCGATTGCGCTGCCCACCCAGCCGGCCAGCCTGAGGCCGTCGGCGGCGATGGCCTCGGCGGTCAGCCGGGCGTGGTTCAAACAGCCAAGCGTCAGCCCTACGGTGAGGATGACCGGCAGCTTTAGCCCCGCGGCCAGATCAGAAAAATCTTCTTCATCATTGAGCGGGACCCGCCAGCCGCCGGCGCCTTCCACCAGGGTGAAATCCCGCGGCGTCTGCTCAAGCGTTTGCCTGAGCGTAGCGATAATGGCGCTGGCGCTGAGCGGGCAGCCGGCCTCGTCCGCCGCCAGATGCGGGGCAATGGCCGGGGCAAAGGCAAACGGGTTGACGCTGGCATACGCCACCGGCGGAATGCTTTGCGCCTGCAGCGCCAGCGCGTCGGCGTTGCGCAGCCCGCGTTCGGTGGCGTCGCTGCCGGACGCCACGGGCTTTAGCCCAAGCGTGCTCAGGCCGCGGCGGCGTGCCGCGCACAGCAGCGCGCTGGCCACCAGCGTTTTGCCGGCATCGGTGTTGGTGCCGGTGACAAAATAGGCGCTCATGGCAGTCGCTCCGGGGTTGGCCGTTGTTTCGATGTTGGCCGTTGTTCAAGCGTTAGCGTCAGGCAGCGGTAGCTGACCGGCAGCCCCTGCGGGGTGCGGCGGGTTTCCAGCCGCGCGGCAGCGGCCTGCACGTCGCGGCGGGTCAGCGCGGGGCGGGAAGCGGGCGGCGAGAGCTGCGCGCCCACGCCCTTGATCGAGGCCATTACCGCGGGCATGTCGGGGTAGTAAAAGCGCTCCAGGTGGGCTTCCTGCTGGACAATATCCAGCCCTGCAGCTTCCGCGGCGCAGCGGTAGTGCGCCGGGCTTTTATACGCCAGCAGCGCCTCGGGGCGGCGCCAGGCAAAGGCAATTTCTTCCAGCGTACCGTCCAGCAGCGTGGTGAAAATCGCACGTCCGTCGGGGGCGAGCACGCGGGAAAATTCCTGCATGACGGCGTCAATATCGGGGCACCACTGCAGCGCGAGGTTGGAAAAAATCAGCCCGACGCTGGCGCGCTCAACGGGCAGCGCGCCGGCGTCGCCCTGGCGCCAGTCGATCCGGGACGGGTGCTGCTGTGCCTGAGCCAGCATGCCGGGGGCGATATCCACGCCGATAACGTCAGCGTCGGGGTAGCGTCCGGCCAGGCGCTGAGTCCAGTAGCCGGTGCCACAGCCCACGTCCAGCACGCTAGGCGTGCTGGCGGGGAGCGCTTGGCACAGCCCCTCGCCGATGCGCTGCTGGGCGGTCGCCAGCGCATCGTAGCGCGGCGCGGCGCGGGAAAATGCCCGGGCCACCCGCGCCTGCCAGTCGGCTGTCGGCGGAGTCTTCTCGTACTGCAAAGCGAGCGTAGTCATGGTGCCTCCGCAGGACCTGTGGTCATATCGGTAGCGAGCCGGTGAAGCGCTTTGGCCAGTGCAGCGGGCTTTGACACCATCGGACAGTGCCCGGCATTGTCCAGCAGTGTGCTCCGGGTGAGCTGGTCTGCGCCCAGCAGCGGGTCGTGTTCCCCCGCCAGCTGCGTTACGGGGCATGCAAGCTCGGCCAGCCGCGCGCGGTTATCCAGCGTCTCAAGCCAGCCAAGCCCCGTTCGCAGCGTGGCCGTATCCGCCGGTGGAGTGCTGCCCAGCAGGGTGCTCAGCGCGCGAAACGCCGCGTTGGGCGCTGGCTCGCCGCGGGTCTGCCAGCGCAAAAAATGCCGCCAGGCGGCAGTGGGGGAGCGCTCAAAGGCGTGGATGAAGTCGGCAAGGGCGTCGGACGTGACGCCGCCGGGCGTGCAAAAACGCGCGCCGGCACCGAGCAAAATTAATCCTCGCGGGGCGGGCAGGTGCTCGGTCAAAGCGGTCGCCAGCAGCCCGCCGAGCGACCAGCCGACCCAGACGCTGTCGTTTGGCAGTCGATCGGCCATAACATTGGCCGTGGCCGCGAGCGTATTGCTGGCGAGCATATTGTTGGAAAGCGGGGGTGCGCTGCCAACCAGTGGTGAAGAGTAGCCCGGCCAGTCCGGCGTGGTAACGCTTGCGCCTTCCGGCCAGTGGGGGGCGAGCGGCTGCCAGATGCGCGCATCCACGCCCCAGCCGGAAAGCAGCGTCAAGCGTAGCGCCGTGCTCATGGCGCCACCTCGTGCTGGCACGCCACCAGGCCGTCGAGCAGCCGTTCAATATCGGCGGGGGAATGCCGCGCGCTGAGCGTAATGCGCAGGCGCGCCTGCCCCTGGGGTACCGTGGGCGGGCGAATGGCACCCACGGCAATGCCCCGGCGCTCTAGCGCGGCGGCCCAGCGCAGGGTGCGCGCTTCATCATTGAGCATCAGCGGCTGAATCGGTGTGGCAGAGTCGGCGAGCGGCAGGCCCAGGCGCCGGGCTTCGCGACGAAACGTGCGGATATTGGCGTGCAGTCGTGCGCGGTGCTCGGGCTCGCGGCGCACGATGTCAAGCGCTTTAAGGCTGGCGCTGGCCACGGCCGGCGGCTGGGCGGTGGTGTACACGTAGCTGCGGGCAAACTGGATGATGTGCTCGATCAGCGCGGCGTCGCCGGCGACAAAGGCCCCGCCGGTGCCCAGCGCCTTGCCCAGCGTGCCGACCAGAACCGGCACGGCGGCGCTGCCCATGTCCTCCGTGCAGCCGCCGCCGTGCTCACCGAGCACGCCGCCGCCGTGCTCACCGAGCACGCCGATGCCGTGGGCGTCGTCGATCATCAGCCAGGCTCGATGCCGGCGGGCCGCGTCGGCCAGCGCGCTGACGTCGGCCACGTCGCCGTCCATGCTGAACACGCCGTCGCTGACGATCAGCCGATGGGCGGCACGGCTACGGGTGAGCAGGCGCTCCAGATCGTCGCTATCGCGGTGGTGAAAGCGCCGCGAGCGGGCGCCGGAAAGGGTGGCGCCGTCGATCAGCGACGCATGGTTGAGGCGGTCCTGAAATACCGCCGTCTCGCCGTCGGTCAGCGCCTGGAGCACGCCCAGATTGGCCATGTAGCCGGTGGAAAACAGCAGTGCGCGTTCGCGGCCGAGCCACTCGGCGAGGGCGTTTTCCAGCGTTTCGTGGACGGCCAGATGACCGCTGACCAGGTGCGAGGCGCCGGCGCCCGCACCAAAGCGCCGAGCGCCGTCGGCGGCAGCTTCGCGCACCCGCGAATCAAGCGCGAGCCCGAGGTAGTCGTTACCGGAACAATCCAGCGCCGCACCGTGATTCACCCGCCGGCGGCGCCAGCGGTGGGCGGCTTCGCGCTCACGGCGCGCGCCGGCCAGACGCGCGGGCCACGGCGTTGCTGGGAGGGCTGGTTCACGCACGGGGTCAGGTTGTGATTCAGGCACTGGCATCGACCGCCAGCGCGTCGGCTTTGGCCGCATGCACCTGCCGGGCCAGGCGTTCGCTGTGCGCCGCTTCGCTTTCGCAGGTCTCACGGGTTTCCGGGTGCAGCCCAAGCTTGGCGAACAGCGCACGGTCGCGTTCGGCCTGGGGGTTGTCGGTGGTCAGCAATTTGTCGCCGTAAAAAATCGAGTTGGCCCCGGCCATGAACGCCAGCGCCTGGGTGGACTCGCTCATTTGCTCGCGTCCGGCAGACAGGCGCACGTGGCTGTGGGGCATCATGATGCGCGCCACGGCTATCGCGCGGATAAACTCGAGCGGGTCCATGTCCTCGACGTTTGCAAGCGGCGTGCCCGGCACCTTGACCAGCATGTTGATGGGCACGGATTCCGGATGCGGCGACAGGCTTGCCAGCTGCTGCAGCAGCGCGCTGCGGTCGCGCGCGCTTTCCCCCATGCCCAGAATGCCGCCGGTGCAGACCTTCATGCCGGCGTCGCGCACGTGGTCGAGGGTTTCCAGCCGCTCGCCGAAGGTGCGGGTGGTGATGATCTCGCCGTAGTACTCCGGCGAGGTGTCGAGGTTGTGGTTGTAGTAGTCGAGCCCGGCCTTGGCCAGCTGCCCGGCCTGTGCGCCGCTGACGCTGCCCAGGGTCATGCAGGTTTCAAGCCCCAGCGCCTTCACCTGGCGAACCATCTCTTCGACTATCGGCATATCGCGCTCGCGAGGGCTTTTCCACGCCGCCCCCATGCAAAAGCGGCTGGCGCCGGCTTCCTTGGCGGCGCGCGCCTGGGCCACCACCTTGTCGACCGCCATCAGCTTTTCTTTTTCCAGCTGGGTGTTGTAGTGGCCGGACTGGGGGCAGTACTTGCAGTCTTCCGGGCAGGCGCCGGTCTTGATCGATAGCAGCGTGGAAATTTGCACCGCGTTGGGTTCGAAGTGCTCGCGGTGCACCCGCTGGGCGTCAAACAGCAGGTCATTGAACGGTAGAGTGAAAAGCGCATTGATGTCGTCGAGGGACCAGTCGTGGCGCTGGGAGTCGGTTCCGGCCATGTGTCAACCTTATCTATTTTTTAAGTTGACGGGACTTTAGCGACGCGGCGTATTTCGTGTCAACCTTAAAAAATAAAATGGTTTACATGGCGGGCGCTGAGACGGCGGGTGCGAGCAGGGCGCGTGCTAATAGCGTCGTCACGCCGGGGCGGCTGCTTTATACTGCGAGTCTTTTGCCGACTCGGAGGCCGTATGAATACGCCCGACGCCACCTTCACCCGGGGCGAATTCAAGGCGCGGGGGAGCTTTGTGGTGCGCTGCGAGGCGTGCAACCTGCCGGCGCTCAACTGCCTGTGCCCGTACCGGGTCAGCGCTAGCAGTGCCGCACAGGTGTGGTTGATTACCCACCGTATGGAGCACTACAAGCCGACCAATACCGGCCGGCTGATTGGCGATGTGCTGGACAATACGCGGGTGTTTACCTGGCACCGCACCGATCCCGACCCGGCGCTTTTGGCGCTGCTCGGCGACTCGCGCTACGCGCCCTTTGTGGTGTTTCCCGACGACCAGCCGGACTACGATCACAGCCGGGTGGTGGGCAACGAGGCGGTAAGCCAGGCGCTGTCAGACGGCCGCGTGCCGGTGTACATCCTGCTCGACGGCACCTGGCGTCAGGCGCGGCGGATTTTTCGCAAAAGCCCCTACCTCGACCGCTTGCCGGTACTGCCGTTGCGCACCGCGCGGCAAAGCCGCTACCGATTGCGCAAGCCGGCTTCTACCGAGCATTTATGCACCGCCGAAGTGGCCGCCGAGCTTTTGCGTCAGGGTGGCGACGCCAACGCCGCTGACGTGCTTGATGATTACTTCGAGGCGTTCAACGAAAGCTACGCGGCCAGCCGCGGCCACCGTAAAATTGACGCGCCAAGCCCGGCCATGCAGCGGCTGCTGGCGTGGAAAAACCCTGCAAGGAGTGAATGATAATGCGGTATTTCGAGCGTTTTAACCGGCTTTTCCCCGTCTGGGCCGTGCTGCTGGCCGGCGTGGCCGCGGTGGTGCCGGGCTGGTTTTCGGGCCTGGCCGGCCAGATTCAGCTGCTGCTGACGGTAATCATGTTTTCCATGGGGCTGACGCTGTCCGGGCGTGATTTTGCCCGCGTGGTGAAATCCCCCGCGCCGATTGCCGTTGGTGTGGCGCTGCAATTTTTGATTATGCCGCTGGCGGCGCTGCTGATTTCGCTGGCGCTGTCGCTGTCGCCCGAGCTGACGCTGGGCATGGTGCTGGTCGGCGCGACCGCTGGGGGAACTTCATCCAACGTCATGACGTGGCTGGCCGGCGGGCGCGTGGCGCTGTCGGTATCGATGACGCTGACATCCACGCTGATCTCGGTGGTGGCCACTCCGCTGTTAACCTGGCTGCTGCTTGGGCAAAGCGTGGACGTGCCGACGTGGGGGATGCTTATGAGTATTGCCCAGCTGGTGGTGGTGCCGGTGGCTGCGGGGGTTGTGGTGCATCACTTTCTGGGAGAGCGCATTCAGCAAGTTGAGCCGGTGCTGGCGACGCTTGCCATGCTTGCCATCGTGCTGATTATCGCCATCGTGGTGGCGCTGAACGTCGATCAGCTGCTGACGCTAGGACCGATTGTGGCGCTGGCTGTAGTGTTGCATAACGGCGTGGGGCTGGCCGGCGGCTATTGGATGGCACGAGCGGCGCATTTTGACCAGCGCACTGCCCGCACTATCGCTTTTGAGGTTGGGTTGCAGAACTCGGGGCTTGCGGTCAGTCTGGCCGGCCAGTTTTTCACCCCCGGCGCGGCGTTGCCCGGGGCCATTTTCTCGGTCTGGCACAACGTTTCGGGCTCTTTGCTCGCCGGCTGGTGGAAGCGCCGTGGGGTAGCGGACGATACCGCTATCCCGAGCTCCCCTGCCAAATAAGCCGGCAGCGTTATCGCCGCCTGCGGCGCAGGGCGGCGGCGATCCACTGCCAGCGGTTGATCAGCAGGGCTAAAAAGATCAGCCCGCAGCCGCAAAGCTGAAGCGCGGTCATGGTTTCGCCGTACCACAGGGCGGCGAACAGCGCCGTCCACACCGCTTCGAGCATTAAAATCACCGAGGCGTGGCTGGGGGTGGTCAGGCTTTGGCCCTTGATCTGCAGGAAAAAACGCAGCGCGCTGGCGAGGATGGCGCTGGCCAGAAACCAGCCCCAAATCGAAGGGGTGAGGGCATAGGCGCCGTGCTCAAAGGCCAACGAGGCCGGCGTCAGCACAAGGCCGACCACCAGCAGCTGCAGGGCGGTGAGCGGCAGCGCCGGCAGGTGGCGCACCACGCGGATATTGACGTTGATCAACAGCGCAAAGCACGCCGCCGAGCAAAGCATGAACAGCTGGCCTGCCTCGAGCCGAAAACCGGCGTTGAGCGACAGCAGCGCAAAGCCGAACAGCGCGACCGGCATGGCCACCCAGGTGGTGCGCGGCGGCGTTTCGCCGAACAGCAGGCGCGCCACAACCGGCACCATCAGAATACCCAGGCTATTGATAAAGGCGCTTTCACCCAGATGGTGCGAGTGCGCCAGCCCCAGCACCCAGAAGGCGATGGCGGCGCTGAACAACAGGCCTACCAAAAGCCCGCGGCGCAGTGCAGCAGCGGAGAGCCGGCGCAGCCCCGGCCAGGCAAAACCCGCCAGCAATACCCCCGCGAGCAAAAAGCGCGTGCCGATAAAACCGATGGGCGGCATGCCCGCCAGCGTTTCCTTGGAGAAAATCCAGCCGGCGGCGGCAATCAGGGTGACGAGCAGCAGCAGGGCATCGGCCTGCCAGGAGGCGCGTGCGTGGCTCACACCTCCCCGCCAAACAGCGCACCGGCGATGCGAAAGCCGGCGATCCAGGTGCCGGCCGCCGAGCCGATGGTCGCAAGTAGAAACACCAGCAGCGTGCGCGAAACGCGGTTTTTCCACCAGCCCTTAAGCTGGGTGACGTCGTTTCGCAGGGTGGCAAAGTCGCGCACCTTGGGCCGGCGCATGTACAGCTCGACGCCGGCGGCGACAAAGCCCGCGCCAATAGTGGGGTTTAGCGAGGTCAGCGGGGCGGCGACAAACGTTGCCAGCACCGTTACCGGGTGCGCCAGCGCGATAATCGTGGCGCCGGCGGAGAGCACGCCGTTGATCAGGAACCACTCGCTGACCAGCTGCCAGCCCAGATCGGTGTTGCGCGAAAAACCGATGGCAAAGCCGATCAGCACCAGCGCTGACACCACCCACGGCAGCGCCTTCCAGATTTTTGACGGCGCCGGCGTGGCCTCGAGGGTTTTCCGCTCCTCGGCGGGGGCCTGCGGCAGCGGCGCGTCCAGGTGCTCGCCGGTGCCCTGCAGGTGCCCCGCACCGATCACCACCAGCACGTTGTGATAGCGTCCGGGCGGCGCGGTTTCGGCAAGGCGCAGCGCCATGTAGCGGTCGCGTTCGCGGATCAGCGGCGTATACAGCGCCTCGGACTCGGCGGCAAACTCGCTGAAGGTGGCTTCCAGCACGTCGCCTTCCTTGAGTTTTTCGATCTCCTCGGCGGAGATTTTCTGGCGCGACAGCACGCTGCCCAAAAGCCCCGACAGCAGCCCGAAACGCTGCCACCAGGGCACGCTGTGATAGACCCGCTTGAGCGTCGTGCCCACGTCGCGGTCGATGAGCAGCAGCGGCAGCGTAAGACGCTCGGCCTGCTCTACCGCAGCGCGCATCTCGGCGCCCGGTTGAATGCCGGACTGCTCGGCGATGCGCTGCTGAAAAGCGCCCAGCGCCAGGCTGGCGGCGACCATGCCGGCCTTGCCCTGCTTGAATACCTGAAACAGATCCTGTTCGCCCATGGCATCGGGCTGGGTCATGCTGTGGTGGCGCGCGGCGCACAGTTCGATAGCCACGGCGTCGAACTCGCCGGTGGCCAGCAGCGCGTTGACGTCGTCGGCGCTTTCCCGGGATACGTGGGCGGTGCCCAGCAGGGTGTACTGCGTGGTCCCGACGGTGACGGTTTTCAGCGGCCCGCTGGTAGCGGGTAGCGCATTGGGCGCGGGTGACAGAACTTCATCTTCGCTCATGGCAAGAGTCTCAATCGTCGACAAATAAGGGGCGCCGTTAGCGGCGCCAGAAAGCGGGGGTAAACAGTACTAAAACGGTAAATATTTCCAGCCGGCCGAGCAGCATGGCCACTACCAGCACCCACTTGGCAAGGTCGGGCAGGTTGCCGTAGTGGACGCTGGCCTCGCCAAGCGCCGGCCCCAGATTGTTGAGCGCCGAGCCGACCGCCGACCAGGCGGTGACCTGATCGACGCCGGTGGCCATCACCCCGACCAGCATCAGGAAAAACAGCATGACGTAGACCGAGAAAAAGCCCCACACGGCCTGGGCGATGCTGTCGGGCACGCTGACCTTGCCCACCTTGACCGCGATCACCGCGTTGGGGTGGATCAGTCGCATGACCTCGCGCATGCCCTGTTTCAAAATCAGGATAATGCGGATGACCTTCATGCCGCCGGCGGTGGAGCCCGAACAGCCGCCGACAAAGGCGGCGACAAACAGCAGAAACGGAATCGCGCCCGGCCAGGCGGAAAAATCGGCCACGGCAAAGCCCGACGTCGTGGCGATAGACACCACCTCGAACAGCGCGTGGCGCAGCCTGAGCTCGCTGTCGTAGGTATCGGTCAGCCACAGGGTGGTGACCGTCACGCAGAACAGCCCCAGCAGGAAAAGCATCAAAAACCGCGCTTCGGGGTCCTGGAAGTAGTGCAGCAGGCGCTTTTCGCGCCAGGCAATAAAGTGCAGGCTGAAGCTGAACGCCGAAATCAGCATAAAGCCGGCGCCGATCATCTCGATGGCGGCGTTGTCAAAAAAGCCGATGCTGGCGTCGTGGGTGGAAAACCCGCCAATCGACACGGTAGAAAAGCTGTGGCCGATGGCGTCAAACCAGTCCATGCCCGCGGCCGCGTAGGCGAGCATGCAGCCAATGGTCAGGGTGACGTAAATGTACCACAGCGCTTTGGCGGTTTCGGTGATGCGCGGAGTGAGCTTGGAATCCTTGAGCGGGCCGGGGATTTCGGTGCGGTACAGCGCCATGCCGCCCACACCCAGGGTGGGCAGAATCGCCACGGCCAGCACCACGATCCCCATGCCGCCAAGCCACTGCAGCTGCTGGCGATAGTAGCGAACGGACTCGGGCAAAAAATCGAGCCCGGTCATTACCGTCGCGCCGGTGGTGGTGAGCCCCGAAAACGACTCGAACACCGCGTCGGTGGGCGACAGCGCGGCCTCGCCGAAGAGCATCAGCGGCAGCGCACCAAACAGCGCCAGCACCGTCCAGAACATCACCGCGATCAAAAAGCCGTCGCGGATGCGCAGCTCCTTGCGCTCGCGGCGGTTGGGCAAAAAAAGCGTCAGGCCGGTGAATACGGTAATGGCGATACCAATGAGAAACGCATCCCACACGCCGTCGCGAAACCACAGTGACACCAGCATTGGCGGCAGCATGGTAAGGCTGAAGAGCATCAGCAACAGCCCCAGAATACGCAGAATCACCCGCAGGCTCATGGTCAGCGCGACTCCTTATGGTTAGGTGCGCACGGTGCTTGTGTACGGTAGCGGGGAAGGCGCGTCAGAAAAAGCTCAGCCCGACCTGGAACAGGCGCTCGACGTCGCGGATGCGCCGTTTGTCGATGACGAACAGAATTACATGGTCGCCCGACTCTACCACTACGTCGCGTCGCGCGATCATCACTTTTTTGCCGCGCACAATGGCGCCAATGGTGGTGCCTTGGGGCAGGTCGATCTCGCTGATGCTGCGCCCCACCACCTTGGACGACTGTTTATCGCCGTGGGCGATGGCTTCGATAGCCTCGGCCGCGCCGCGGCGAAGCGAGTGCACGTTGACGATATCGCCGCGGCGCACGTGGGTGAGCAAGCTGCCGATGGTGGCCTGCTGGGGCGAGATGGCAATATCGATTTCGCCGCCCTGGACCAGGTCGACATAGGCGGCGTTGTTGATCAGGGTGAGCACTTTCTTGGCGCCCAGCCGCTTGGCCAACAGCGACGACATGATGTTGACCTCGTCGTCGTTGGTCAGCGCGCAGAAAATATCGCAGTCGTCGATGTTCTCTTCTTCCAGCAGGCGCTTGCTGGTAGCGCTGCCGTGCAGCACCACGGTGCGGTCGAGGCGCTCGGACAGCTGGGTGCAGCGTTTCAGGCTATGCTCGATGATTTTGACCTGGTGGCTGTGCTCCAGGTGCTCGGCGAGGCGCTCGCCGATGTTTCCGCCGCCGGCAATGACGATGCGACGAAAGGTGCGCTCGATACGTCGTAGCTCGCTCATTACCGCGCGGATATCGCGCCGGGCGGCGAGGAAAAATACTTCGTCGTCGGCCTCGATCACGGTGTCGCCGCGCGGCGTAATCGGCCGGTTGCGGCGGTAAATGGCCGCCACCCGGGTATCGACGTTGGGCATGTGGCGGCGCAGAAAGGCCAGATCCTGGCCCACCAGCGGGCCGCCGTAGAATGCCTTGACCGCCACCAGCTGCACCAGCCCGCCGGCAAACTCCAGCACCTGCAGCGCGCCGGGGTGCTCGATCAGCCGGCGAACGTGATCGGTGACCACCTGCTCGGGGCTGATCAGCACGTCGATGGGAATCGCCTCGTGAGCAAAAAGCCCCTTGCGCGTCAGGTAGGCGGTGGTGCGTACCCGGGCAATTTTGGTCGGCGTACGAAACAGCGTGTGCGCGACCTGGCAGGCGATCATGTTGATTTCATCGGTATTGGTCACCGCAATCAGCATGTCGGCGTCTTCGCAGCCGGCTTCGCGCAGGGTGATCGGGTACGAGCCGGGGCCGGTAATGGTGCGGATATCCAGCTTGTTATGCAGCTCGCGTAGCCGGTCACCGTCGGTGTCCACCACGGTGATATCGTTTTCTTCGCGCGCCAGGTGCTCTGCCAGCGTGCCGCCGACCTGGCCGGCGCCGAGGATAATGATTTTCATCGCGTTAGAAGGTGTCCGTCGCCGTGCGTTTTTCCAACCGCGCATAGAAAAAGCCGTCGTGGCTGTCCTGGCGCGGGAACAGCTGCCGGCCGGCGCCGCTGGGCTGGCCCCAGGCGACGTCTCCGGGCGTGGTGATGCAGGCGTCCGGCGTGCGCGCTAAAAAGGCGCTGACCTGCTCGGCGTTTTCTTCCGGCAGCACCGAGCAGGTGGCGTAGAGCAGGGTGCCGCCTTCGACCAGCAGCGGCCAAAGGTTGTCTAAAAGACGCGCTTGCAGTGCGGCCAGCCGGGTGATATCCGACGGGCGGCGCAGGCGCTTGATGTCCGGGTGGCGGCGGATGATGCCGCTGCCCGAGCAGGGCGCGTCGAGCAGGATGGCGTCAAATTCCGACTGGCTCCATTCGCCGCGCTGGCTGGCGTCGGCGTGGTGCAGCTCGGCGTGCAGCCCGAGCCGCTCGAGCGTGTCTTCTACCCGGCTCAGCCGTTCGCTGTCGCTGTCCAGCGCGGTCAGCGCGATGTCGAACTGCTCGAGCAGGTGCGCGGTCTTGCCGCCGGGGGCGCTACAGGCATCCAGCACGCGGGCGCCGGGGCGCGGCGCCAGCACGGGGCCGAGCAGCACCGCGCTAAGCTGAGCGGCTTCGTCCTGGACGCTGACGCGGCCCGCCTTGAAGCCGGGCAGGGTGGCGACGTCGCAGGGCGTTTCCAGGGTAATGGCGTCCGGCGCGTGGGGGCACAGGCGGCCCTCCATGCCGTGCTCAGCCAGGGCTTTCAGGTAGGTTTCGCGGTGGCCGTGGCGGGCGTTAACGCGCAGCGTCATGGGGCCGGGCTGGTTGTTGGCTTCGGCCAGCGCGCGCCACTGCTCGGGCCAGGCCTCTTTCAGCGCACTCAGCAGCCATACCGGGTGAGACAGGGCCACGCTGGGATCGCGGTCGACCTGCGCCTGTAGCGCAGCGGACTCGCGCTGCAGGCGGCGCAAACAGCCGTTGAGCACGCGGGTGGCCCAGGCTTTGTCGAGCAGCCGCGCGGCGCCGGCGGTTTCGCCCACCGCCGCGTGGGCGGGAATGCGCATGTACAGCAGCTGGTAAATCCCCAGCAGCAGCAGCGCCTGGACGTCCTGGTCGCGTTTTTTGAACGGCTGGCGCAGCAGTATGCCGGCCAGCGCTTCAAGGCGCGGCAGGTGGCGGCAGGTGCCAAAGCACAGTTCCTTGAGCAGGCCGCGGTCGCGGGCCACGACGCTGTGTTCGTCGAGGCCGGCAAGCGAGCCCTGATCCTTGAGCACCGGGGTGAGCCCGCGGGCGGCGGCGGCGCGGACCTCAAGGCCGGTCGAGCCTTTGGGCGTGTCGCGGGGTCGGGTCATTGTGGGGTTCCTTCGCTTGAGCTGCCCAGGCGGTTACCCGCGATCAGGCGTGGCGGACGGGCATTCAATAGTTCGCGTACGGGCAGCGCTTTGCCGCCGGGCAGCTGCGCGCGGGTTACGTGTAGCACTTCGTCGCCGCGCTGGCCACAGGCGATACGCAACCCTTCGCTATCCGGTTCGAGCAGCGTGCCGGGCAACTGGGCTGTATGTTGGCTTTCCTCAGCGCTGGCCATAAACAGCCGCAGGCGCGCATCGCCCAGCGTACACCAGGCCACCGGCCAGGGGTTGAATGCGCGCACGGTAGCGGCAAGTTCGGCAGCGGGGCGGGTAAAGTCGAGCTCGGCCTCGGCCTTGGAAAGCTTGGCCGCGTAGGTTACGCCGCTGTCGGGCTGCGGCGTGGCGTGGGCACGGCCGTCGGCCAGAGCGTCAAGCGTGTCGATGAGCGTACTCGCGCCCAGAGCTGCCAGCGTATCGTGCAGCTCACCGCCGGTGGTCGTGGCGGTGATCGGTGCGCGCGCCTCGCTGAGCACGGCGCCGGTGTCCAGGCCGGCATCCATCTGCATGATGGCAACGCCGGATTCGGCGTCGCGGGCTTCGATGGCGCGCTGCAGCGGCGCCGCCCCGCGCCAGCGCGGCAGCAGCGAGGCATGCACGTTGACGCACCCGAGTCGCGGAATCTCCAGCACCGCGCGCGGCAGCAGCAGGCCGTAGGCCACTACCACCAGCACATCGGCGTTGAGCGCGGCCAGCGTCGCCTGGGCGCCGGCATCCTTCAGCGTAGTCGGCTGGTAGACGTCGAGCGAGTGCTCAAGCGCCAGCGTTTTGACCGGGCCCGGCGTCAGCTTGCGCCCGCGCCCGGCGGGGCGGTCGGGCTGGGTATACACCGCGACCACCTCGTGGTGACTGTGCAGTAGAGCCCTGAGGCTCGCCGCGGCAAAATCCGGCGTGCCGGCGAAAACAACGCGCAGTGATGACATGAAAAACGCAGCCCTGAAGCGAAAAGGTGATGGCTAGGATAGCCCAACGGCGAAAGGCCGGAAAATCCCGGCGCGACGGCGGAGTTTTCCGGCCCTGACAGCACCGTGCAGCGCGCTAGGCGTCCTGCATCGGCTTGTGGTGTTTCTGCATTTTTTTGCGCACGCGGTCGCGTTTGAGCGGCGAGAGGTAGTCAACAAACAGCACGCCCTCCAGGTGGTCGAGCTCGTGCTGAATGCAGTGCGCGAGAAGATCCTCGGCTTCAAGCTCGTAGGGCTTGCCGTCGCGGTCAAGCGCGCTGAGCTTGATACGCAGGTAGCGCGGCACCTCGGCGTAGTACTCGGGGATCGACAGGCAGCCTTCCGACAGCGGCGCTTTTTCATCGCCCAGTGCGACGTAGCTCGGATTGATGAGCACTAGCGGCGCGTTGCCGGATTCGCTGACGTCCATCACCACCACGCGGCGGTGGACGTCGACCTGGGTGGCCGCAAGGCCGATGCCGCGGGCGTCATACATGGTCTCAAGCATGTTATCGACCAGCGTGCGAACGGCGTCGTCGACGGTGTCGACCGGCGCGGCGCGTGTCCGCAACCGATCGTCAGGGAATGTTAATATAGGTAGTTTAGCCATAGCGTTATCTGTACCGTTATGCTGATTCCGTGAGGCACTCAAGCCTGCGTAAAAGGAAAAATCGGCTTGTGTGCTTTGTTACCGTCCACTATAACATGCTCACTTGGGCATGCCGACAGCGGACGTTAGCGGCGCGCTCAGGTGTCACTGGCCGTTTTACCGGCTTGGCTAACGCGCACGATAAATCACAGGGAGAACAAGTGCATGGCAGTATATGAAAGGCAGCGTAGCAGGCTGGAAACAGGGCTGATGGCGGCGGCAGCAACGGCCGCGCTACTCGTCAGCCAGGCGCTAGCGGCAGAAGGCGTGCGCGTGCGCGACGACGCCCCCGAGCGCTATACGGTCAAATCGGGCGATACCCTATGGGATATTTCCGGGCATTATTTACATTCGCCCTGGCTGTGGCCCAAGGTGTGGCGAAAAAATCCGCAGATCGATAACCCCCACCTTATCTATCCTGGCGATGTGCTCACCCTGCGCGACTGCGATGGCAGCCCGTGCATCGGCCTGGAGCGTGGCCAGCAAGTGGTGAAAATGTCGCCCGAAATGCGTACGCTGCCGCGCCGCGAAGTGATTCCCCCATTACCGATGAGCGTGCTTGAGAGCTTTTTACGCGAGCACCGCATTGTCGATGACGACGAGTCGCTAGACGAGCTGGCGTACGTTATTGCCGGGGATAACAAGCGCCTGATCAGCGGTGCCGGCGATCAGATCTTTGTCCGCACGACCGCGTCGTCGGATGTTGCCGCGCTGGCAGCGGGCGAGTCGCTGGGCATTTTCCGCCCCGGTGAGATCTACACGGACGCCGAAGGCAAGTCGCTGGGAATGGAGCTTACGGGGATCGGCGAGGCGGTGCTTGCCAGCCACGACGGCGATGTGGCCAAGCTGAACGTACAAAAAGCCGCGCAGGAGGTGCGCAATAACGACATCCTGCTGCCGCTGGAAGCGCGTCTTGACGCCCAGGACATGATGCCGCGAGCGCCGAAAAACGACGTCGCAGGGCATATTGTCGGCGTGCCCGGCGGCGTGCGCTTTATCGGTCCTTTGCAGGTCGTGGCAATTGATCTGGGCACCGAAAACGGCCTCCAGCCCGGCCACGTGCTGCGCATCGATCAGCAGGGCGAACGGGTGGTGGATCCGCGCACCGACGAACTGATCGAGCTGCCTGCCGAAGAGGCCGGCATGCTGGTGGTTTTCCAGCCGTATGACAGCCTCAGCTACGCTATTGTCATGGAGGCGTCGAATTCGCTGGCCGTCGGCGACTCGGTGCACCCGCCGCGCTAAGTGAGTCGCGGCCAGGCCCGCGGGACGTTAGCGACGGCAAGGAGGTGGGAAGTGGACGCGAGGGAGTGGCTGGCGGTCTTTGCGCTGCCGGGGCTTGGCCCTCAGCGGCTGGCCAAACTGCTTGAGCAAGCGCCGGTGTGGCCCGAAGGCTGGCTGGCGCTATTGCCTTCGCCGGCGGCCGCGGCGCTGCGCCTGTGGCTTGAATATCCGAGTAAAAGCCCGTTAACGCCGGCTATCGAGGCAAGCCTTGCCTGGGAGCGGGCGGCGCCCGGGCGCGTGATCTTGCACCGCGACCACCCCGATTTCCCCCGGCTGTTGAATGAGATTCCCGATCCCCCGGCGATCCTCTGGGCGCAGGGCGACATCAGCACGCTCGAGCGCCCCGGGCTTGCCGTGGTTGGCAGTCGTCGCCCAACGGCCGACGCGCTGGCCAATGCGCGGGCGTTTGCGGGGGATTTGGCACGGCGCGGCTTTGGTATCGTCAGCGGCATGGCGTTGGGCATTGACGCTGAAGCCCAGTGCGCCGCACTCGACGCCGGCGGGGCGAGCATTGCCGTGCTTGCCACCGGCATCGACGTGATCTACCCCGCCCGCCACCGCGAGCTGTACCAGCGGCTAGGCCGCTCGCCCGGCGGGCTGCTGCTGGCCGAGCACCCGCCCGGCACCCGGGCACACCCCGCCTTCTTTCCACGCCGCAATCGTATTGTGACCGGCCTTTCGCTGGGTACCCTGGTGGTGGAAGCCGCGGAGAAAAGCGGCTCGCTGGTCAGTGCGCGGCTGACCCTTGAGCAGGGGCGCGAGCTCTTTGCCCTGCCGGCCTCTTTGCACAACGCCCGCGCACGGGGTTCGCTGCAGCTACTACGCACCGGCGCGACGCTGGTGTGTGAAAGCGACGACATCGTCGCCGAACTTGCGCAGTGGGCCGGCCATTACCCCGCTTGCCAGCCGCCGGCCCAGCGCGATGAAGCGGCGTCGCCGGCGGCCTACGCGCCGGCAGAGCCGCTGGGCGCGCGCGAGGATGCGCCGCAGGACCCACTGCTGGAAGCGCTAGGCGTTACCCCCGTAGCGCTCGACACGCTGGTGGTACACGTAGGCCTGACGGTAGGCGAGTGCCAGCAGCGCCTGCTGATGCTCGAGCTTGACGGCCGGGTCGCCCAGCTGCCCGGCGGCTGGGTGCGCTCGATGCGTCCCTGAGGCCTATGCCTGTGGCCTGCGCGGCTATGTTACGATTGTGGCCGCTTAATTGACGCCGCGAGGAGGCCCCATGCCGACGGCTAACGGTAAACGCCCCACCCTTGACCCCGCCGTGCGCGCACTGCGCGACGGCCAGGTGGTTGCTTGCCCCACCGAGGCCGTGTGGGGGCTTAGCTGCGATCCGCATAACGACGCCGCGTTGACGCGGCTGATGAGCATCAAGGCCCGTGAACCGTCCAAGGGCGTGATTGTGGTGGCTGCCAGCATCGAACAGCTTGAGCCCTGGCTAAAAGATCTGCCGTACGACCTTTATGCGCCGCTGCTCAAAAGCTGGCCGGGCCCCGTTACCTGGCTGGTGCCGGATAACGGCATCGCCCACGCGCTGGTGCGCGGGCGGCACGACTGCGTAGCGCTGCGGGTCACCGATCACTCCGGCATGCGGGCGCTGTGCGAGGCGTTTGGCGGGCCACTGGTGTCGACCTCGGCCAACCGTGCCGGTGAGCCGCCGGCGCTGAGTGCGATTGAGGCGCGCGCGACCTTTGGCGCCGAGCTGGGTGCCATCGTGGCGGGCGAGCTTGGCGGGCGCACCCGCCCCAGCCAGATCCGCGACCTTGCCAGCGGTCGCGTACTGCGCGCCTGATGCCCCTATCCCTTTCTTTTATTTTGTTTAGTTCCCCAGGAGCAAGCCGTGGCTCATGAGCACCTTGACGATGTAAAATGCTACCTTCTCGACCTGCAGGAACGCCTGTGTGAAGGACTGGCCCGCGCCGACGGGCAGGCCGGGTTCAAAGAGGACAGCTGGACGCGCGACGCAGGCGGCGGCGGCCGTTCGCGGGTGATTGAAAACGGTGCCGTGTTCGAGAAAGGCGGCGTCAACTATTCCCACGTGTATGGCGCCACGCTGCCGCCGTCGGCCACGGCCGCGCGCCCCGAGCTTGCCGGGCGCAGCTTTCACGCGGTGGGAGTCTCGTGGGTGCTGCACCCGCATAACCCCCACGTGCCCACCAGCCACGGCAACGTGCGCTTTTTTATTGCCGATAAACCTGGCGAAGCGTCGGTGTGGTGGTTCGGCGGGGGCTTTGACCTGACGCCGTTTTACCCCGTGCTGGACGACGTGCGCCACTGGCACCGCGTGGCCAGCGCCGCCTGCGAGCCGTTCGGCAAGGACGTTTATTCGCGCTACAAGGCGTGGTGCGACGACTACTTCTACCTCAAGCATCGCGATGAAACCCGCGGCGTGGGCGGGCTGTTTTTTGACGACGTAAACGAGGGCGGCTTTGACGAGTGCTTCGCCTTTCAGCGCGCGGTAGGCGATAGCTTTCTGGATGCCTACCTGCCCATCGTCGAGCGTCGCTGCGAGACGCCTTTCGGGCAGCGCGAGCGCGACTTTCAGCTCTATCGCCGCGGGCGCTACGTCGAATTCAACCTGGTGTGGGACCGCGGCACGCTATTCGGCCTGCAACGCGGCGGACGCACCGAGTCGATTTTGATGTCGATGCCGCCGCTGGCGGCCTGGGAGTACGCCTACGTGCCCGAAGCGGGCAGCGCTGAGGCGCGCCTGGAGGCGTTTTTAACCCCCCGCGACTGGCTCGATGAAACGCCTGTTCCCCCCCATTCCCAGGAGTAACTCATGGCAGACCGCTACGCCGTATTCGGCAACCCGGTGGCGCACTCGAAATCGCCGCTGATTCACGCCGCCTTTGCCGAACAAACCGGCCAGATGCTGGAGTATGGCACCGTCGAGGCGCCCACGAGTGACTTCGCCAGCGCCTGGCAGCGCTTTGTGCAAGAGGGCGGGCGCGGTGCCAACGTCACCGTGCCGTTCAAGGGCGAGGCCTTTGCTCTGAGCGATACGCTGAGCCACCGCGCGCGGCGCGCACAGGCGGTCAACACCCTGATTGTGGGCGGCAACGGGCGCACCTACGGCGACAACACCGACGGCGTCGGGCTGGCGCGCGACCTGGCCCATCACGGCGTGACGCTAAAGGGTAAACGGGTGCTGGTCGTTGGCGCCGGCGGCGCGGTGCGCGGCGTGCTGGCGCCGCTACTGGAAGAAAAACCCAGCGAACTGGTGATCGCCAACCGCACCGCCGAAAAGGCCGTCGCGTTGGCCGACGCGTTTAGCGCTGCCGGGCGCGTGAGCGGCGGCGGGTTGGAAACGCTGGCAGGCCGGTTTGACGTAGTGATCAACGGCTCAAGCGCGAGCCTGGCCGGCGATTTGCCGCCGCTGCCCGACGGCCTTTTTGCCCCCGGCGCGACCGCCTACGACATGATGTACGGCGCTGCGCCGACGGTGTTTTTACGCTGGGCGCAGATGCAGGGAGCAGCCCCCATCGACGGGCTGGGAATGCTGGTCGAACAGGCGGCGGAGTCGTTTTTCCTGTGGCGCAGCGTGCGCCCCGATACCGCCCCCGTACGCGCTACGCTGCGCCAGGCCCTCGAAAACGCCCTTGAGAACAGTCCTTGAGAACAGTCCTTGAGAACAGCTCTTTAGGCCGTTTTCCGCCGTTGGACGAGCCCTGCCATGCACAGCACAAGGCCGACGACGGCGGTCATCATGCCGCCGTTGACGAAAAACGGCGCGCGCTCGAGCCACGAGGCGAATTCCTGGGGGGAGTCGCGGCATACGCTAGCCACGTAATCCCAGTGGCCGCCGTCGAGCTGGCAGGCGCGCACGTCGCCAAGTTCCCAGAAGTACAGCCCGAGCATCATTAAAGGGGGTAGAATCAGTAGCAGTAAGCCTAAACGTATCATGGGTCTCTCTGTTGGGTTGGTGTGCCTCAGGGGCGCGGGCAGCTGGGCGTCTGGCCGGCGGTGTGGGCGCGCTGGTAGTCGTCAAGTGCCTGCTGCATGCCGGCTTTTAGCCCGTTGATGCGCTGGCCTTCGCTTGGGTGCGTCGACATCCACTCGGGCGGGGCGTTGCCGCCGGCGCGCTGCATGTTTTCCCACAGCGAGATGCTTTCGCGCGGGTCAAAGCCGGCCTTGGCCATTAGCCGTAGCCCGATCATGTCGGCCTCGCTTTCGTGTTTGCGCGAGAAAGGCAGCAGGATACCGTACTGCGCGCCCATGCCCAAAAGCCCCATCAGCTGCTCGCCACCCGCCGATTCCATGCCGGCGGAGCTCGATAGCACCGAAAGCCCCAGCTGGGTCGCGCTTTCGGTCGAGGCGCGCTCGTTGGCGTGGTGGGCCAGCACGTGGCCGACTTCGTGGCCCAGCACCGTTGCCAGCTGCGACTGATTGGCAGCGACGTCGAGCATGCCGCTGTTAACGCCCATGTAGCCGCCGGGCAGGGCGAAGGCGTTGGGTTCGTCGGCCTTGAAGACTTCGACTTCCCAGTTTTGCTGGCGCTGCTCGCCGGGGAGCTCGGCGATGATCGCCTGGGCGACGCACTGGACGTAGCGCTGACTTTTCGCGTCGGCGGCGGGCAGCTCCTGCTGATACTGGTCAAACGCCTGGGCGCCCATCTGGTTGAGCTGGTCGTTAGACACCAGCAGCAGCTGCGAGCGCCCGGTCGGCGAGGTCGTGCAGGCGGCCAGCGCCGTACACAGGGCGGTGACGGCAAGAGGACGAGTCCAGCGCATAAACGTTTCCTTATCAATAGGTGAGGATCAGACTCGCAGGATAACAAGCTATAAGCGTAACGCGAGCATAATCGACAACGGAGGAAATTTGATGGATGCCGAGCTAACGCATCGACTGACGCAGCTTTTGGACCGCGTTGAGCACTGGCTGCCGCCGGCGCCCGAGCAGGTTGACTGGGGCACCCACGTAGCGGCCCTGTGGCAGCGCCATCCGCTGGGCGGGCGGCTGGTACCGGTGCCGGTACGCGACGGCGTGATGCTCGATGACCTGCTGGGTATCGAGCGCCAGAAACTTGCGCTGGTGGATAATACCCGCGCTTTTTTGCACGGACTACCGGCCAACCACGCGCTGGTGTGGGGCGCGCGGGGCAGCGGCAAGTCGTCGCTGATGCGCGCGCTGCTCAACTCGCTGGCGGCCGACGGGCTGCGCATGATCCAGATCGATCGCTACGACCTGAGCCGGCTGCCCACGCTGGTAGAAGAGCTGCGCTACCTGCCGCACCGCTTTGTGGTCTACTGCGACGACCTGTCGTTTGAAGGCCACGACGATGCCTACAAGGCGTTGAAAAGCGTGCTCGACGGTGCGCTCACCGGCCCGCCGGACAACGTGTTGCTGTACGCCACGTCGAATCGCCGCCACCTGCTGCCCGAGTCCATGGACGACAACCGTGCTACCCAGCTGGTGGGCGACGAGCTGCACCACGGCGACGCGGTGGAAGAGAAAATCTCGCTCTCCGACCGTTTTGGCCTGTGGCTGGGGTTTCATCCGTTCAATCAGGACATCTATCTGCAGGCCTGTGCCCACTGGGTAGCGCAGCTGGGCACGCCCGACGACTGGGATGCGGCGGCGCGCGCCGAGGCGGTGCGCTACGCCACGCTGCGCGGCGGGCGCAGCGGACGCGTGGCGTATCAGTTTGCCAACCAATGGATCGGTAGCCGACGGCTGCACGCCGCTGACGCCTGAGGCGTCAGCAATAGCCTGAGCGCGAGGCGCTAGCGGCGCGCTTTGCGCGCCTCTTTGGTGCGGTTGAGCTCGCGTTTTTTGGCCTTGTCCTTGTCGCTGGCGCCGGCCATGCTGTCGTAGGGGTTATCCCCCGAGCGAAACTCGAAGCGCATGGGCGTGCCGCGTACCTTCAGCACCTTGCGAAAGGTGTTGGTCAGGTAGCGGCGGTAGGCTTCGGGCAGTGCGCCGGTCTGGTTGCCGTGCACCACGATAATCGGCGGGTTGCTGCCGCCCTGGTGGGCCATGCGCAGCTTGATGCGCCGCCCGTGAACCATGGGCGGGGCGTGCTGGCTGATGGCGTCCTGCAGCAGGGTCGTCAAGCGGTTGGTTGACCAGTGGGCGTTGGCGGCGTCGAAGGCGCGGTTGATCGACGGGTACAGATCGCCCACCGCGGTGCCGTGCAGCGCCGAGATAAAGTGCATCTCGGCGTAGTCGGCAAAGCCCAGCCGGCGCTTGATCTCGGCGCGCATCTTGTCTTTGGCCTCGCTTTCCAGGCCGTCCCACTTGTTGACCGCCAGCACCAGCGCGCGGCCGGTGGTGAGCACGTAGTCGAGCAGGTGCAGGTCCTGTTCGACAAGCCCGGAGCGGGCGTCGAGCACCATCACCGCGACGTGACATTCCTTGATGGCTTCGAGCGCCTTGATGATCGAAAACTTCTCGGTCGCTTCGCGCACGTTCTTGCGCCGCCGCACGCCGGCGGTATCCACCAGCACGTACGGCTTGCCGCGCCGCTCAAAGGGAATCTCGATGGCATCGCGGGTGGTGCCGGCTTCGTCGAATACCACCACGCGGTCTTCACCCAGCAGGCGGTTGACCAGCGTTGACTTGCCCACGTTGGGCCGCCCGATCACGCCGATGCGAATGCCTTTGCTGCCGGTATCGGCCGGGATCGACGCGTCGCGCTCGGGAAACGGCTCAAGCACCAGGTCGACCAGCGACACCACGTTGCGCCCGTGAGCCGCGGCAATGGCGTGCGGATCACCAAGCCCCAGCGCCCAGAAATCGGCCATGGCCGAATGCTCTTCGAGTCCGTCGGTCTTGTTGACCACCAGCCAGGTCTTTTTCTGATTGACCCGCAGGTGATTGGCAATCGCTTCATCGGCGACGTTGAGCCCCGCACGGGCGTCGACCATGAACAGGACGATGTCGGCCTCGTCGATGGCGGCGAGCGACTGCTCGGCCATGGCGGCGTCGATACCCCGCTCGTCACCGCTGATGCCGCCGGTGTCGATCACCGTATAGGCCTTGCCGCCGAGCATGCCGTTGCCGTACTTGCGATCGCGCGTAAGGCCGGGGAAATCGGCCACTAGCGCGTCGCGCGAGCGGGTCAGAAGGTTGAACAGGGTGGATTTGCCCACGTTGGGGCGGCCGACTAAGGCAATTACCGGTGTCATGGAGAAACGTCCAGGGTTTCCAGGGTGCCATCGTTGGCAAGCACGTGAATCGTACCGTCTTCGGTGACGGGAGGAACGCTGATGCCGGAGCTATCGATACGCGTACGCCCCACCAGCTCACCTTTACGGGCGTCGAGCAGGTGCAGGTAGCCGTCAGCATCGCCTACCGCAATGCGGCCGTCGGCAAACGCCGGGGCGGTCAGCCAGCGGCCTTCAAGGTCGTCGTTTTGCCACAGGGTCTCGCCGCTTTCGGCGTCGAGTGCGACCACGTGGCTGTCATCGGTGACCACAAACAGGTAGTCGCCCACCAGTAGCGGCGTGTGGCGGCTGGAAATCTTGTGCTCCCACAGTAGCTGCCCGCGGGTGGCTTCCAGCGCCAGCAGACGGCCGTTATAGCTGGTGACGTAGAGCCGGCCGTCCGGGGTCAGGAGCGGCTGGCCGGTGAGATCCACCAGCCGGTCGACTTCGCTACGCCCTTCGGGAATGGCGACCTGCTGCTGCCACAGCGGCTGGCCGCTGCGGTTGTCCAGCGTCACCAGCCGGCCGTTGGCAAAGCCGGCAAAGGTCACAGGATCGATAGTCTGGGGGATGCCGGTGCCGCGCAGGGTGAGCGCCGGCAGCGTGCTGCTGTACGTCCACTGGGTATCGCCATTGCGGCGGTCAAGCGCGGTGATCTGGCCGTCGGTGCTTTGCACGATCAGCAGGCGGCGGTTGGCCTGGGGCGCGGCCAGCACTTCGCTGGAGACGCGCGCGCGCCACTCCTCGCTGCCGTCTTTTTGATCCAGCACGACCACTTCGCCGTTGCGCGTGCCCAGGTATACGTGGCCGTCGATGGCGGTTAGCCCGCTGGAAATGGGGCTTTCCACGTTGATCTCCCAGTCGCGCTTGCCGCTTTTCGCATTCAGCGCCACGACCAGGCCCTTGGCATCCGCGGCGAACACGCGCGCGCCGTCACGCGCGGGGGTAATGGGGTAGTGCGCGCGGCCCAGCCCCTTGCCAATCCGCGTGTCCCAGCGGGTCTCAAGGCTTGAGGTGGCGTCAATGTCGCTGAGCGCTTTGGGCGTATAGATTGGTTCGCCCTTGCTCGCGCAGCCGACCAGCAGGGCAATCACGCCGGCGCCAAGCGTCAGGCGCAGCGTGGAGGAAAAGCGGGTGGCGATCATAGCGTGGCCTCGCGGGTATCGGGAGTATCGCGGCCCAGGTCGTCAAGCTTTAGCGCAACGCCGTAGAGGGGCCGGTCCTGCTCGTCGGCCAGGGTCTGTGCTTTTTGCCAGGCGGTCAGGGCGGCGTCTTTCTGGCCGAGGGCGAAGTAGGCGTCACCGCGCACGTTATAGCGCTGGGCGGCAAGCGGCTCGACAATGCTGTCATCGAGCCGTTCAAGCGCGTCTTCGGCGCTGTCGGCGGCGATATCAAGGCGCGCCAGACGCAGCCGCGCCAGGCTTTTGACATAGTGGCGCGGCGAGTCGTCGAGCACCTGCTCAAGCGAGGCGCGGGCGCCGTCCATGTCGTCCTGCTGCACCGCCAGGCGCGCATCCAGCAGCAGCCCCAGCTCGGCGTAGAGCGAACCGTCGTGGTTTTCAATCAGCTCATCGGCGGCGTTTCTGGCCTGCGCAAGCGCGGCGTCATCGCGCTCGTCGGCGGCGTCCTGGCTTTCGGTCATGGCCGTCAGCTGCTGGTAGCGCAGCGACGCCGCTTCGGCTTTGCCTTCCTGGTGGTCTTGCCAGGCGTTCCAGCCAAATATGCCGCCACCGGCGAGCAGCACGCCGGCGACCAGCGAGATGCCGTTTTCTTTAAACCAGCGCTTGATCGCTGCGACCTGTTCTTCTTCGGTTCTCAACTCCGCCACGGGCGGCCTCCTTGAATCTGTACGTGCCGGCGAGCGGCTTAGGGGGTGTCCGCGACGTGACTTAACAGGGCGTTAAGCGCGTCGGCAAGCTCGCGCTGCGACAGCTTTTGCTGGTCGCGCGCGTCGCGTAAAAATTTAAGCGATGCCGTCTGCTCGCGACGCTCGTCCTCGCCGAGTAGCAGCGCCACCGTAGCGCCGCTCTTGTCGGCTTTCTTCATGCGGCTTTTAAAGCTGCCGCCACCGCAGTGCAGCGTCAGGCGCAGCCCGGGCAGCGCCTCGCGCAGCTGTTCGGCCAGCGTGAGGGCCGCGGGGCTGGAGGCGTCGTCCGTGGGCACCAGGTAAACATCGCAGCTGAAAAGCGCTTCGTCGGGCACCAAATCGAGGGTGTCGAGAAGCAAAATCAGCCGCTCGATGCCCATGGCAAACCCCACCGCCGGCGTGGGCTTGCCGCCCAGCTGCTCGACCAGGCCGTCGTAGCGACCGCCGGCGCACACGGTGCCCTGGCTGCCCAGCGCATCGGTGGTCCATTCGAACACGGTACGCGAATAGTAATCCAGCCCGCGCACTAGCCGCGGGTTGATCACATAGTCAATGCCGGCGGTGTCGAGCATCGCCTTGAGGCGTTCAAAGTGCTCGCGGGACTCGTCGTCCAGATGGTCGATCAGCCGCGGCGCGCCGCCGAGCATCTCGGCCATGGCCGGGTTCTTTGAGTCCAGAATGCGCAGCGGATTGGTCGCCAGCCGGCGCTTCGAGTCATCATCGAGCACCTCAATATGGCGGTCGAAATAGGCCACCAGGGTGTCGCGGTAGGCCGCGCGCGCCTCCCTCGAGCCCAACGAGTTGAGCTCGAGGGTGACGTGCTCGGCGAGTCCCAGCTCTTGCCACAGCCGCGCCGAGAGCAAAATGACTTCGGCGTCGATGTCGGGGCCGTCAAAGCCGTAGGTTTCCACGCCGACCTGATGAAACTGGCGGTAGCGGCCCTTTTGCGGACGCTCGTGGCGAAACATCGGGCCCTGATACCAGAGCCGCTGGGTCTGGTTATAAAGCAGACCGTGCTGCATGGCCGCGCGCACGCAGCCGGCGGTGCCTTCGGGGCGTAGCGTCAGGCTATCGCCGTTGCGATCGTCGAAGGTATACATCTCTTTTTCAACGATATCGGTCACTTCGCCGATGGAACGGGCAAAAAGGGCCGTCTGTTCGACAATCGGCATGCGGATCTCGGCAAAGCCGTAGCGCGCCATCAGCTGACGCACCTTGGCTTCAAAAAACTGCCAGCGCGGGCTGTCGCCGGGCAACAGATCATTCATGCCGCGAATTGCCTGGATTTTTTTAACGGGTTGGGCAGCGGACTGGCTCAATGAAAACTCCTTGTCTATCGCAGGCGGCAGCTTACACGCTGCGGGCGATGGTATCTTGTTCGCGGCGCTGTTTTTCGCGCACTTTGTCGCGGATCAAACGCTCCAGGTCGTCGACCAGGTTGTCGTTGCGCAGCTTTTGCGCCGGCTTGCCGTCGAGGTAGACCAGGTTGGCCGGGCTGCCGCCGGTAAGGCCCAGGTCGCTCTCCTTGGCTTCGCCCGGGCCGTTGACGATGCAGCCGATGATCGACACGTCCAGCGGCGTGCGCACGTCGTCCAGGCGTTCTTCGAGCTGGTTCATGGTGCCGATGACGTCAAAATTCTGCCGCGAGCAGCTGGGGCAGGCAATAAAGTTGATGCCTTTGGCGCGCAGTTTGAGGCTTTTGAGCATATCAAAGCCGACCTTGACCTCTTCCACCGGGTCGGCGGCAAGCGAGACGCGCAGGGTGTCGCCGATGCCGTCCATCAGCAGCATACCTAAGCCGATGGACGACTTGACCGTACCCGAACGCAGCCCGCCGGCCTCGGTGATCCCCAGGTGCAGCGGCTGCTCGATGCGCGCGGCCAGGTCGCGGTAGGCGGCGACGGCCATGAACACGTCGCTGGCCTTGACGCTGACCTTGAAGTCGGGGAAGTCGAGCCGGTCGAGGTGATCGATGTGGCGCAGGGCCGATTCCACCAGTGCTTCGGGCGTGGGTTCGCCGTACTTGCGCTGCAGCGATTTTTCCAGCGAGCCGGCGTTGACACCGATACGAATGGGCACGCCGCTGTCGCGGGCGGCGCTGACCACCGCGCGCACGCGGTCTTCGCGGCCGATGTTGCCAGGGTTGATGCGCAGGCAGTCAACCCCCAGCTCGGCGACGCGCAGGGCGATCTTGTGGTCGAAGTGAATATCGGCCACCAGCGGCACGTTGACCGCCTGGCGAATCCGGCCGAAGGCCTCGGCGGCGTCCATGCTGGGTACCGAGACGCGGACGATATCCGCGCCGGCGGCTTCCAGCTGGCGGACCTGGTCGACCGTGGCGGCCACATCAAGGGTGTCGGTATTGGTCATGCTCTGGACGGCAATCGGCGCATCGCCGCCGACCGGGACATTGCCCACGTGAATCTGGCGCGAAACGCGCCGCTGAATAGGGGACGGGGCGTGCATACGGCGGGTCACTCTCCCAAGGTAAAACGGGCGACGTTATTGGCGCCGGCGTGCCGGGCAAGATCAATGACCTTGCCCTGATAGCGCAGCTCGACGCCGGTAGCGTTGCCGACGGTTAAACGAAACGGCGGTTGGCCTTCCACACTGGCTTCGGTGCCGGGCTGTTGCAGGCCAACAAAAACGCGCTGGTCGCGGGCATCGAATATTTCCGTCCATGACTGCTGGTTAAACGTTAGCGCCAGGCTGTTGTCGGCGGCAGCGGCGTCGCGCTGCCGGATAGCGTGCGCTATCGCAGTGGCGGCGGCAATCGCTGCGTCTGAAGGCGCGGCGGCTTCGGGCTCTGTGGTCGAAGCGGCGATGTCGGTAGCGGCGTCGGTATTGACGTTGCGCGCAGTGTCGCTCTCGTCGTCGCGCGGTTTAGCGCTCGCCCCGGCGTCTTGAGGCGCTTTCGTATCGGCTGAGGTCGACGGCGCGGACGCTGACTGTGCCGGCGCGCTGTCGTCAAGCCCCGGCGGCGTATTGCCGCCGCGACTTTGCCACCAGGTGACGGTGACGCCGATCAGCCCGGCAATGACTAAAAGCGTCACCAGCTTGAACAAAAGCCCGCCCAGCCGCGACGGCGGCCTTGTGACCGACACCGGCTTGATCTCGCGCTCGATATCGGGGGTGCCGTGCAGCGCTTCGTAGGCCGCCAGTACCGGCTTTTCGTCCATATTCAGATACTTGGCGTAAGTGCGCAAGTAGCCGCGGCGGTAGGTGGCCACTGGAATTTCAGCGTAATGATCCTGCTCGAGCCCAGTCACGACCGCCGGGCGCAGGTGCAGGTCCCGCGCGGCGTCTTTCAGGGGAATCGCCTGGCGCTCGCGTTCCTGCTGCAAAAGCTTGCCGGGAGAGGCGGCGGGCTGCGGGTCAGCGTATTCGGCTGTGGGTGTCTCGCTCATGGCTGAGCATCCTTCATCAAAAGGTGGTCAGGGCTAGGATCCATTCGTGCGCTCAAGCTGTTCAAGCTGTCGCTGGTAGTCGGCGGCCAGCGTGTTGTCACCGCGCTCGCGAGCCAGCTCAGCGGCCATACTCAGCGCGTCGCGCGTGGGGGTGGCGAGCTTTAAAAAGCGCTGCAGCGCTGCCCAAGCCTGATCGTGATTGCCTTGATCTCTTTCCAGTTTGGCTAATAAAAGCGCGCTGCGCGCGCTGCGCGGATCTATTTTTCCCGCGCGCACCAGACTTTGGCGGGCCTTTTGAGGCTCGTCAAGCGCCGCATAGCACTGGCCCAGGTTGGCAAAAAGCTTGGCGCGATGCTCGTACTTGGTGTCTTTTGCGGCGCGCTCAAGCTGTTTGCAGGCTTGTTTAAACGCATCGCGCTGGTATAAAAAAGCCGCGTAATTATTGCGCGCGCGGGTAAAGTCGGCGTCGGCGTCGAGCGCTTTCCGGAAATACTCGGCGGCCAGCTTATCCTCGCCCTGGCGCTGGTAGACAAGCGCTAGCGCCTGCAGCGTTTTGGCGTTATGCGCGTCGAGCTCATCGGCCCGATCGAGCGCATCGAGCGCGCGGGTCAGGTTGTTTTTTTCCAGGTAGGCGATGCCCAGTCTGGTATAGGCGCTGCTGGCGTCGGCCTTGTCTGACGACGAAAGCGATGAAGACGATGCGCAGCCGGTCAACCACAGCGTGCTGATCAATACCCATGTTACAGGTGTACGCAGCGTAGGCGTTAGCTGACGGCAAAAAAGCATCGTTATCCTCATAGCGGTGGCATGCAATCGCAGCGTGAGCGAAGCAATAAAAGGGGCGTAAAGCGCTGCCGCCTGGAGCGCGGTGTCCGGTGGGCGCCAAGGCAGGGTTAGTTGGCGTCAAGCTGGATCGACTGAATGTGGCGGGCGTGGCGCTTGGTACGGTCTTTTACCCGGCCGACGAGCTGGCCGCAGGCGGCGTCGATATCGTCGCCGCGGGCAGTGCGGATCGGGGCCGTGTAGCCGAGTTCGTCCAGCCGGCGCTGAAAGCGTACGCACTGGTTGCGCGATGGCGTTTCGTAGCCCGAGTGAGGAAACGGATTAAACGGAATCAGGTTGATTTTGCACGGCAGGTCGCGGAGCACATCGGCCAGCTGTTCGGCGTGCTCTTGCTGGTCGTTGACGTCTTTCATCAGCGTGTATTCGATGGTCACCTGGCGGTTTTCCGGGCTTTTATCCAGGTAACGCTTACAGGCATCGAGCAGCGTCTGGATATTGTATTTGCGGTTCAGCGGCACCAGCGTATTGCGCAACTCGTCGTTGGCGGCGTGCAGCGAAATGGCCAGGCTGACGTCGATATCGTCGCCGAGCTTGTCGATCATCGGCACGACGCCCGAGGTCGAGAGCGTCACGCGGCGCTTGGACAGGCCGTAGCCGTCGTCTTCAAGCATCAGGCGCATCGCCGGGACCACGTTGTTGTAATTCAGCAGGGGTTCGCCCATGCCCATCATCACCACGTTGGTCACCGGGCGCTGGCGGGTATCGTGGCGCGGTCCGGCGCTGCGCGAGGCGACCCACACCTGGCCAATAATTTCGGCGGCGGTGAGGTTGCGCTGAAAGCCCTGTTTGCCGGTGGAGCAAAAGCTGCAGTCAAGCGAACAGCCCACCTGGGACGAGACGCAAAGCGTGCGCCGTTTGCCGTTATCGGCGGGAATCAGTACCGTTTCCACGTAGCTGCCGTCCTCGACCTCGAGCACCCACTTGCGCGTGCCGTCCTGCGAGGCGCCTTCATACACTACGCTTGGGCCGCGCACCTCTGCTAAGCGTTCGAGCTTTTCGCGCAGCGACTTGGACAGATTGGTCATCGCCTCGAAGTCGTCACAGCCTTCGTGGTGCATCCATTTCATCACCTGGGCGGCGCGAAACTTCTTTTCGCCGATGGAGAGAAAAAAGGCTTCCAGCTGCGCGCGCGACATGCCCAGCAGGTTGGCCCGTGCGGGCTCCTTGGGCGCGGCGTTTTGGGCGCGCGGCGCAGGCGTGTCTGAGGAAGCGTCGTGAGTAGCGTCGTGGGCAGCGGTGGTGGTCATGGCGGTCAGCGTCGGAAAAGGCGGGAGCCAAGGCTCCCGCGAAAATGGCCGGCAACGTGATGAAAGCGGCCTTGCTGCGCGTTTAGCGCGGGCAGATTTCGTCGTTGCCAAAGAAGTAGGCGATTTCGCGCTCGGCGCTTTCCACGGAGTCTGACCCGTGAACGGCGTTAGCGTCGATGGTTTCGGCGAAGTCGGCGCGGATGGTGCCGGCTTCAGCGTCCTTGGGGTTGGTCGCGCCCATCAGGTCGCGGTTTTTGGCAATGGCGTCTTCGCCTTCCAGTACCTGTACCACGACCGGGCCCGAGATCATGAAGCCGACCAGGGCGCCAAAGAAAGGGCGCTCCTTGTGCTCGGCATAGAAGCCGCCGGCTTTTTCTTCAGAGAGCTGCAGCATTTTGGCGGCAACGACCTTGAGGCCGGCCTTTTCAAAGCGAGCGATGATCTCGCCGACGGCGTTCTTGGCAACGGCATCGGGTTTGATGATGGAAAGCGTACGTTCGTTCGCCATGTAAATCTCCTGGATAGGGCGTAACACAAAGTGCCGCTCTGGCGGGCAGGGCGGCAAATAAGAGGCGCCGCCGCCGTCAACCTCGGAGAAACACGAGCCGGCGGCGGGGGCGCGATTATAGCGCTTCATCAAGGCCGTGAATACTGCCAGTGCCGGCTGGCGGGCTAAACGGTAAAGCTTTCGCCGCAGCCGCACTCGTCCTTGACGTTGGGGTTATTGAAGCGAAAGTAGCGATTCAGCCCCTCGTTGACGTAGTCAACTTCGCTGCCGTCGAGCATCTCCAGCGCGTCGGGCGCGACAAATACGCGGGCGCCGTGGTCTTCAAAGCTCGCGTCGTCCGGGGCGGCTTCGTCGGCAAAATTGAGCACGTAGCTGTAGCCCGAGCAGCCCGATGGCTTGACCGAAACGCGCAGCCCGAGCCCCTCGCCGCGCTCGGCGAGGACGTGCTGGATCTGAGCAGCGGCAGTGGATGTAATATTTAGTGTGGCCATGGATGACCTCCTGTTTAAAGCGGCGTGGTGTTGCCCCAGTGCCCTAAGCTATGCGCGCAGGCCGGTGACTGCATATTGCAGCACGCGCAGCGTATGGTCGATGTCGGCGTCGGTGGTAAAGCGCCCAAAGCTGAAACGCAGCGATGACAGCGCCATCCTGCGCGGCACGCCGACGCCGAGCAGGACATAGGACGGGTCGACGCTTGCCGAGTTGCACGCCGAGCCGGTGGACACCGCGATGTCGCGCAGCGCCATCAGTAGTGATTCGCCGTCAACGCCGCCAAAGGCCACGTTGACGATGTTGGGCACGCTGTGCGCGCCGGCCGCGTTGCGCTGTACGTCACCCAGTTGGGCAAGCCCTTCGAGAAAACGTTCGGCCAGCGCGGCAATGTGCGCCTGGTCGGCCTCGCCCTGCTGGCCCATCAGCGCAAAGGCCTCTCCCATGCCGGCGATCTGGTGGGTGGGCAGCGTGCCCGAGCGCATGCCGCGCTCGTGGCCGCCGCCGTGGATCAGCGCTTCCACACGGATGTCGGGGTGGCGTTTGACGTACAGCGCACCGACGCCCTTGGGGCCGTAAGCCTTGTGCCCCGAAAGCGACATCAGGTCAACGTGCTGGGCGGCCGCGTCGAGCGGGATGCGGCCGATGGCCTGGGCGGCATCGGTGTGAAACGCCGCGCCGAAGTCGTGGGCCACGTCGGCAAGCGCGGCGATGTCGTTGACGCTGCCCAGCTCGTTGTTGACCGCCATCAATGATACCAGCGCGGTGTCGTCGCGCATGGCGCCGCGCAGCTGGTCGGGGGTGGTGCAGCCGTCGGGGCCGGGGCTGAGCCATGTGACCTCGAAGCCTTCGGTTTCAAGCGCCCGGGCGGTATCGACCACCGCCTTGTGTTCAATGCTCGAGGTGACCAGGTGCATGCCGCGCTCGCGGTTGGCGCGCATAAAGCCCGTCAGCGCGAGGTTGTCAGCCTCGGTGGCGCCGCTGGTCCAGACGATTTCGCGCGGGTCGGCGTGGACGGCGTCGGCCACCTGGCGGCGCGCCTGCTCGACGACCTGTTCGGCCTGCCAGCCAAGCATATGGCTGCGTGAGGCGGGGTTGGCGTAAAGCTGATCCACCGTCAGGTAGCGCTGCATGACGGCCGCAACGCGATCGTCCACCGGTGTAGTGGCGGCGTAGTCAAGGTAAACGGGCAGCGGGGGCGTGGTATCGGGCATGGGGTTCACATCAAGTCAATGGAGCGCAGGCGGGCCGGCGCTAAGGCGCAGACGCGAGAATGCCGGCGTCCCGTTGGGCCCGCTGGCGCGTGGCGATCTGCTGTATGTCGGGGCGTTGGCGCAGCTGTTCAAGCGTTACGGCGTCGAGAAACTGGCGAATCTGGTCGGAAAGCTCGCACCACAGGTGGTGAGTCAGGCAGGTATCGCCCTGCTGGCAGTCGGAAAGCCCCTGGCAGCGCGTGGCGTCCACGCTTTCGTCGACGGCATCGACAATGTTTGACACCTGGATGCCGGCGGGCGCTCGCGCCAGCCGGTAGCCGCCGCCCGGGCCGCGCACGCTGCGCACAAGCTCTGCCCGACGCAGCCGGGCAAACAGCTGTTCGAGATAAGACAGCGAAATCCCCTGGCGCCGGGCGATATCGCCAAGGCTCACGGGGGCTTCGTCGGCGTTGATCGCCAGATCGAGCATGGCGGTCACGGCGTAGCGCCCTTTGGTGGTTAAACGCATGGCGTGGTCAAGCGCATGGCAGACCTCTCAACGCTCGATAAAGCGTATTGGCGGCAAATGTTGCCTCATTATGGGAAAGCCCGAGCGTTAGGGTCAACCTTTTGAATCGTCGTGCTCCGCCGCCGGATCGCTGGCGGGGTCGTTAGAGTGATCTGCGCCGCAGTCGCTGACGGCTTCGTCGAGGACGCTGGCGAAATCTTCGTCACGCAGCTTGGGCAGCTCGCCGTTACGGTAGCTGGCGTCGAGCCGGGTCAGCGTGGCGCACATTTGCTCGATGCGCCCGTCGACCGCGTGCATGTGGTCGAGCATCGCCTGCATCGAGCGCGCTACCGGGTCGGGCATGTCCTGGCTGACGCCGTAGGCGTCAAAGCCGAACTTCTGGCGGATGGCTTCGCGCCGGGCGGGGTCGACGTCGAGCGACTGCTGCGCGTCGGGCTCGGCGCGCTTGACGATCTTGCCGGGAATCCCCACGACCGTGGCGCCGGCGGGAACGTCTTTGGTGACCACGGCGTTGGAGCCGACCTTGACGCCGGCCTCAAGGACGAGCGGGCCGAGTATTTTGGCGCCGGCGCCGACAATCACGCCGTCGCCCAGGGTCGGGTGGCGTTTGCCCTTGTTCCAACTGGTGCCGCCTAGCGTAACGCCGTGGTAGAGCGTGACGTCGTCGCCGATCAACGCGGTTTCGCCAATGACCACGCCCATGCCGTGGTCGATGAAAAAGCGTCGCCCGATGGTGGCGCCGGGGTGAATTTCGATGCCGGTCAAAAAGCGCGCAAACGTCGACAGCGTACGCGCCAGCCACTTGGCGTTGTGTTTCCACAGCCAGTGGTGAAAGCGGTGCAGCAGCAGCGCGTGCAGGCCGGGATAGTTGGTCAGTACTTCAAAAAAATTGCGTGCGGCCGGGTCGCGGACAAACACGCTGTTGATGTCTTCGCGCAGGCGTTCAAACATGCGGCCTTCCTTCAGTGTGTGGGCGCCGGACGCATCAGCGCGGCGGCTGGGTGGTCTGGTCGGTGGCGGCCTTGTCTGTCGCCGTCAGTATGCCGCGCAGGATGTTGAGCTCGATCTGCTGCGGGCGGGCGCGCAGGTAGAGCCGGCGCATACGTGCCATCAGCTGGCGCGGCTTGTCCGGATCGTGAAACCCGATCGCGGTCAGGGTTTGCTCAAGGTGGATAAAATAGCGTTCCAGATCGGCGTGGGAGACAAGCTGCGTTTCTTCGCGCTGGTCGCTTGCGCAGGCAACGTCGGGTGTTGCTGCCTGCTGCTCAAGCCAGGCTACACGGCATTCGTAGGCCACCACCTGCACCGCCGCTGCCAGGTTGAGCGAGCTGAAGTCGGTATTGGTGGGAATATGCACGTGGGCGTGGCAGCGGTGCAGCTCGTCGTTGGTCAGCCCGCTGTCTTCGCGGCCGAATACCAGCGCGACCCGGGCGTTATCTTGCCGGCATTCCCCGGGCAGGCGGTGGGCAAGCTCGCGGGGCGAGAGCATCGGCCAGGGCAGGGTGCGCGAGCGGGCGCTGGCGCCTACCACAAAGGTGCAGTCGGCCACGGCTTCGTCCAGCGTCTGGCAGACGTGGGCGCTGTGTAAAAGGTGATCGGCGCCCGAGGCGCGGGAAATGCTGTCCTGGGTGATAACCTCGCCGCGCGGGGCGACCAGCGCAAGATCGCCAAGGCCCATGTTGTGCATGGCGCGGGCAACGCCGCCGATATTGCCGGGATGGCTAGTGCCGATAAGGACAGTACGAAGGCGCTCAAGCATTGCGTGACTCGATCGTTGGAAAAAAGACGGCGGGACCGTTGGGTGACAGTCCGCTGATGCTGGCTCACCCCGGCGGGGCTCAATGGGCGCGGGCTTGTGAGCGCAAGCAGAGACTAAGGGGCATAAGTTTAGCATGACTACGTGGCACCCTTGCACGTGCTCTGCTAGAATCGCCGCCCAGCGCGGCATTCGTTGCCGCCCGTTCTTTAACAGTCCTGTCTTTAACCTTACCGTCACAAGGCTCGCCCATGAATCCGATGGTCCAGTTCACGCTGCGCGCGACGCGCAAGGCCGCTGATCAATTTTTACGTATCCGCGAGCGCATCGAAAACGCTCACGATGAAGCCAATATTGAACACCTGCTGGCAGAAACCGCGAGCAAGGCCGAGGCCACCATCGTCGAGCAGCTGGAGCGCGGCTACCCGCACCACGGCATTGCCGGCCGTTTTACTTCGCACAGGGCCGGCACGGGCGAAGGGCGCGATACTGTCTGGAAAATCGAGCCGTTTCACGGCTACTCCAACCTGTCGGTGGCCGGCACCAATTTTGCGCTGTCGGCGGTATGCCTGGTTAAAGGCCGGCCTGAGCACGCGGTCATCGTCTGCCCCTTTGCCGACGACGAATACATCGCCAGCCGCGGCGGCGGCGCCCAGCACAACGGCAAGCGCATGCGCGTCAGCAAGCCCGCCGCGATAGCCGGTACGCGCATCGCGCAGAGCCTGCCGCCGACTTGGCTGCGCAGCCGCCACCTGCCCGCCTATCTTACCCTGACCCAGCAGCTCGCCCCCAACGCCGATACGCTGATTGCCACCGGCAGCGGCCTGCTGGACATTTGCGAAGTGGCGGCCGGGCGCGTGGATAGCGCTTTCGTGCTGGGGCTTGAAGAGCAGGATATGCACGTCGGTGCGCTGCTGCTCAAAGAAGCCGGCGCGCTGTCCGGCACTCCGGACGGGCAGCCCTCGATCAAGCCCGAAGGCACGTTGATGGCCGCCGGCCCACGCCTCTACAAAGCGCTGGTCAAGCAGTTGACGCCGCATTTTTAAGTAGCGATGACGTTAAGTCACGGTAATGTTAAATAACGACGCCGTGGTATAAAAAACGCCCCTGCCGGATATTCGGCAGGGGCGTTTTGCTGTGGCGAAAGCCAGAAGGCCAGGTCAAAAGGCTAAGGCAGCTCTTCCCCTTCTTCATCCTGGGGTTTGGGTGCCGGAATCAGGTCTTCGCGGCTGAGTTTGAGCGGGATCAGCAGCGCGCTGGAGATATAGATCGACGAAAACGTGCCCACCACAATGCCGATGAGCAGGGCAATGGCGAAGTTTTCGATCATGTCGCCGCCGAGTATCAAAAGCGCCAGCAGCACCAGCAGCGTGGTACCCGACGTGGCCAGCGTACGCGACAGCGTGGCGTTGATCGCCTCGTTGATGATTTGCTGCATGTCGGTAATCTGCGAGATGCGGATATTTTCGCGCACGCGGTCGTAAACCACGATGGTGTCGTTCAGCGAGTAGCCGATGACCGCAAGGATTGCGGCCAGCACCGTCAGGTCAAACTCCAGGCCAAACAGCGCGAACACGCCGATTACGATAATCACGTCGTGGAGCAAAGCGAGCAGGGCGCCAACGGCGAACTTGTACTGAAAGCGGAAGGCGACGTAGAGCATCACGACCCCGAGCGCCATGAGCATGCCCAGGCCACTTTGGTCGCGCAGCTGATCGCCCACCTGGGCGCCGACGAAATCGGCGCGCACCAGATCAACGCTGTCGCCGGCGTCGCGCAGCAGGGTCACGACCTGGTTGCCCACCTGGGTATCAAACGCCTGCTGCAGGCGGATCAAGACGTCGGTCGAGGCACCGAAGGTTTGCACGGACACGTCGCGAAAGCCGTTTTGCTCGAGCGTCTGGCGCACGCTGTCAAGCGCCGGCGCCGTGGCGTAGTGCACCTCGACCAGGGTGCCGCCGGTAAAGTCCAGCCCCAGGTTGAGCTGCTGAAAGATCAGCGCACCAATCGATATCAGCAGCAAAATACCCGAGAGGATCAGCGCCCATTGGCGCCGCCCCATAAAGTCGAATTGCCGGTTTGTCAGGGATTTCATTACCACCTCTTGAAGTCTGGGCTGTGCGCCGGGAGTCAAATCCAGAGCTTTTTCACCGGCTTGCCGCCATAGGTCAGGTTGACCATGGCGCGCGAGACCAGCAGCGCTGTGAACATGGAGGTCAGGATGCCGATGGAAAGCGTAACGGCAAAGCCCTTGACCGGCCCGGTGCCAATCGAGAAGAGAATCACCGCGACCAGCAGCGTGGTGATGTTGGCATCGATGATCGACGTGAAGGCGCGCTCGTAGCCGGCGTGGATCGCCTGCTGAGCAGACAGCCCGTTGCGCAGCTCTTCACGAATGCGCTCGAATATCAGCACGTTGGCATCGACCGCCATCCCCAGCGTAAGCACGATGCCGGCAATGCCGGGCAGCGTCAGCGTAGCGCCCAGCAGCGACATGACGGCAACCAGCAGCGTCAGATTAAACGCCAGCGCAATGTTGGCAAAGATGCCGAACACCTTGTAGCGCAGGAACATGAAGGCGACGACGAGCAACAGGCCAAGTTCGACCGAGAGCAGGCCGCGTTCGATGTTTTTCTGCCCCAGGCTGGGGCCGATGGTGCGCTCCTGGGCGAAGTAGATCGGCGCGGCAAGCGAGCCCGAACGCAGCAGCAGGGCGAGTTCCGACGACTCGGACGACGAGTCCAGCCCGGTAATCCGGAAGCTGTTGCCAAAGGCGCTTTGAATCGTGGCCAGGCTGATGATGCCGCGTTCCACGTAAGGATCGCGCACGGTGGTAACCTCGCCGGTGTCCGGATCGGTGACCTCGTGGTCTTCGCTTTTATGCTCGATGAACACCACCGCCATGTTGCGGCCGATGTTGGTGCGCGTGGCGCGGTTCATCAGCGTGCCGCCGGTGCCGTCAAGGTTGATGCTGACCTGGGCGCCGCCGTTTTCATCAAAGCTCTGGCTGGCGCTGGAAACGCTGTCACCGGTGATGATCACGTCGCGCAGCACCGTGGCGTCGCGCGCGGGATCATTGCGAAAGTCGATGGTTTCGGTTTCGCGCTCGGGGGTATCGCCGCGCGCTTCCAGGCGGAACTCGAGGTTGGCCGTAGCGCCGACAATGCGTTTGGCCGCGGTGGTGTCCTGCACGCCGGGAAGTTCCACCACAATGCGGTTGGGGCCCTGGCGCTGGACCTTGGGTTCGGAGACGCCCAGCTCGTTGACGCGGTTACGCAGCGTGGTGAGGTTCTGGTTGATGGCGTAGTCCTGGATTTCGCTGACGTTCTGATCGGTCAGCGTCATCACCAGGCGCGCTCCGCGGCCGTCGCTTTCGGTGGTGTAATCGAAGTCGGGAAAATCGCGGCGAATCAGGCTGCGCGCGGCGTCGCGGTCGTCGGCGTTGGTAAACTCAAGCGACAGCGAGCGCTCGTCGATCTCGGTATTGCGATAGCGAATGCGCTCGTCGCGCAGCAGTTCGCGCATGGCGCTGGCGTTGACCTCCAGGCGCTGGGTGAGCGCTGCGTCCATGTCGACTTCGAGCAAAAAGTGTACGCCGCCGCGCAGGTCAAGCCCCAGCGACATGGGCGAGGCGTTGAGGGCGCTGAGCCAGGCGGGCGTCGCCTCGGCGAGGTTGAGCGCCACGGTGGCGTCGTCGTCAAGCGTTGCGCTGATGATGTCGCGGGCGCGCAGCTGGTCGTCGGCGTTTTTCAGCCGCAGCAGCCACTGGTCGTTCTGTTGCTCGACGTTTTTGACGGCGATGTTCTGGTCGTCCAGGGCCGTGGTAATGCGCTCGAGCTGACGCTCGCTTAGCGCGCCGTTGGCCTGGGTGCCGATCTGCACGGCGGGATCTGCGGGGAACAGGTTGGGAAGCGAATAAATCAGGCCGGCCAGCAAAACGACCAGAATAATCAAATACTTCCACAGGGGGTAACGGTTGAGCATGTAAGCCCTGCCTTCAATAACGAACGGAACGCTGCGCGCTGTAAAGCAGCGCGCAGCAAGGCTTGCCATCGTTCACCGGGGCATCCCTGCCGGTGTGTAGGCGGCGTCCGGCAGGGGTGGCGCGATGGTTAGATGGACTTGATAGTGCCTTTGGGCAGTACGGCGGCAACAGCGCTTTTCTGCACGTTCACGGTCGTGCCATCGGCAATTTCGATGCTCAGAAACTCGTCGCTAACCTTGGTGATGCGCCCGACAAGGCCGCCACCGATGACGATTTCATCGCCTTTGTCCAGGTTGCCGATCAGCTGTTTGTGCTGCTTGGCGCGCTTGGCCTGGGGGCGCCAGAGCAGGAAATAGAAGATCACGACAAAGCCGACCAGCATGACAATCTGAGCGATACCGCCGCCGGCAGCGCCGCCGGCGTCTTGGGCGTTAGCCTGGGAAATGAAAAAGTCCAGCATTCAAAGCACTCCTGGGTTGACGAATAATTAGCGTCTAAATAGGCCTGAAACAGGCAGATGGCTGTTTTCGAGAACGACGTGCCGGATAGGCAGCGGTTAATTCGGCGCGGGGGGTACGGGCAAGCCACGCGTGGCGTAGAACGTCTCCACGAAGGTCGTCAATGTACCCGCTTCGATTGCCGCGCGCAAATCAGCCATAAGGCGCTGGTAATGGCGCAAATTATGGATGGTATTGAGCATTGAGCCGAGCATTTCGTTGCAGCGGTCAAGGTGGTGCAAATAGCCCCGCGAGAAGTGCTGGCAGGTGTGGCAATCGCAGTCGTCTTCCAGCGGGCGGGTGTCAAAGCGGTGCTTGGCGTTGCGAATTCTGATGGTGCCCTCGGCGCTGAACAAATGGCCGTTGCGCGCGTTGCGGGTAGGCATCACGCAGTCAAACATGTCCACGCCGCGGCGCACGCCTTCGACCAGGTCTTCGGGTTTGCCCACGCCCATCAGGTAGCGCGGCATCTCGTCGGGCATCTGGCCGGGCAGGTAGTCGAGCACCTTGAGCATCTCTTCCTTGGGCTCGCCCACGGAAAGCCCGCCGATGGCCAGGCCGTCAAAGCCGATATCCACCAAGCCCTTGAGCGAACGTTCGCGCAGGCTTGCGTGCATGCCGCCCTGGATGATGCCGAAAAGCGCCGACGGCGAGTCGGCGTGGGCCTCGCGCGAGCGCTGCGCCCAGCGCAGCGAGCGCTCCATTGAGTGTTCGGCCTCGCTAAAGGTGGCCGGGTAGGGCGTGCACTCGTCAAAGATCATGACTACGTCGGCGCCCAGCGAGCGCTGCACCGCCATGGATTCTTCGGGCCCCATGAACACCTTGTCGCCGTCAACCGGCGAGCGGAAGTGCACGCCTGCTTCGGTGATCTTGCGGGTTTTGCCGAGTGAAAATACCTGAAAGCCGCCGGAATCGGTCAAAATGGGTTTGTCCCACTGGGCAAAGTCGTGCAGGTCGCCGTGGGCCTCAATGACACCAACGCCCGGGCGCAGCCACAGATGAAAGGTGTTGCCCAGAATAATCTCGGCGCCGATGTCCTTGACCGACTCGGGTGTCATCCCTTTGACCGTGCCGTAGGTGCCCACCGGCATGAACGCCGGCGTTTCTACCGTGCCGCGGGGGAAGTGTAGCCGGCCGCGGCGTGCACGGCCGTCGTCGGCCAGACGCTCAAAGCGCATAAAGCATTCGTTTCGCATGGGAAGGCTCGTTACTCTCGCAGGTTATTCGGGTCATTAGTCGCGCGGGGCGCTGACGGGAGCGGCTGTCGCGTTAGCAGCATGGCATCGCCGTAGCTGAAAAAGGCGTAGCGCTCGGCCACCGCCGTGCGGTAGGCGCGAAGCGTGGTGGCGTAGCCAACAAAGGCCGATACCAGCATTAACAATGTGGATTCGGGCAGGTGGAAGTTGGTTACCAGCGCGTCAACGCAGCGCCATTGATAGCCCGGGTAAATAAAGATATCGGTATCGCCGCGGTAGGGCGCGATACCGCCGTTTGCCTCGTGACCATCAGAGCGTGGCGCACAGGCGCTTTCCAGGCAGCGTACGGCGGTGGTGCCCACGGCGATTACGCGCTTGCCGGCGGCCTTGGCGGCGCGCACCTGCTGGCAGGTGGCATCATCAACGTCGACCCATTCGCTGTGCATATGGTGGTCGCGAATGTCGTCTGCACGCACCGGCTGAAAGGTGCCGGCGCCAACGTGCAGAGTGACAAAGGCGCTGTCGACGCCTTTGGCGGTCAGCGCGTCAAGCAGCGGCTGGTCAAAGTGCAGCCCCGCGGTGGGGGCGGCGACGGCGCCGTCGCGGCGGGCATACACCGTCTGGTAGCGCTCGCGGTCGCTGAGCTCGTCGTCGCGGGTGATGTAGGGCGGCAGCGGCATATGGCCGTGGCGCTCGAGCAGGGCGATCATCGGCGTATCGCCGAGAAAGCGCAGCTCGAACAGCGCGTCGTGGCGCGCTTCGACCACGGCGTGGACGTCACCCTCGAAGATAATCTCGGTGCCGGGCTTGGGCGACTTGCTGGCGCGCAGGTGGGCCAGCCCCCGGTGGGCGTCCAGCGGGCGTTCCAGCAGCATTTCCACGCGGCCGCCGCTGGCCTTGTGGCCGTGAAGCCGCGCGGGAATCACTCGGGTATCGTTGAACACCAGCAGGTCGCCAGGTTCCAGAAGTTCCAGCAAGTCGGGAAAGTGGCGGTGAGCCATTTGGCCGTTCTCGCCGTCAACGCACAGCAGGCGGCAGTCGCTGCGCTTCTCCGACGGGTAGCGGGCAATCAGCTCTTCGGGTAGCTCGTAGGCAAAGTCGGCGCGCTGCATGGCAAGGCTCGTGATTCAATCAGTGGGCAAGGGGCGGAAAAAACAGTAACCGTCAGGCTGAGTAAAAACCGGGCGCCTAGGATAGCGCCTCGGCGCGATAAAGTCAGGGGTTACAATTGACGCTGAAGAAAGACGGCGTATAATGCGCGCCTGTTGCCGGTGTGGCGGAATTGGTAGACGCAGTGGATTCAAAATCCGCCGCTTAATAGGCGTGTCGGTTCGAGTCCGACCACCGGCACCATTGAATACGAGAAAAGGCCCGATGCTTTATGCATCGGGCCTTTTTTGTTAACGGCTTACTTGTCGCTGCGTTTTTCTACCGGAAAGCGGGTGTCGCGCAGGCTGTCCTTGATCTTTTTCAGGTGCGGAAGGAAGGCCTCGCCGCGGCGCAGGGTCACGCCGGTGGCCAGCGTATCCACCAGCGCCAGCTGGATCATGCGCGAGGTCATGGGCATGTAGTGGTCGGTGTCTTCGGGGGTGGCGACTTCCAGAACGGCACTGCATTCGTGGGTTAGCGGCGAGTGGGGCGCGGTAATGCCCAGCACCACGGCGCCGGACTCGCGCGCGACGCGGGCGATGTCGACCAGCTCGCGGGTGCGTCCGGTGTAGGAGATCACCACGACGACGTCGCCGGTGTGACAGGACGCGGCGACCATGCGCTGCATGAGCACGTCGACGTAGGCCATGACCGGCAGGTTGAAGCGGAAAAACTTGTGCTGGGCATCCTGCGCCACCGCGCCCGATGCCCCCAGGCCGAAAAAATGGATCTGCTTGGCCTGGGTGAGGTAGTCGACCATGCGCTCGACGGCGTCCATGTTGATGTCGCGGCGCGCCTCGTCAAGCGCGGCAATGGTGGCGCCGAAAATCTTGTGGGTGTACTGGCTGGCGTTATCGCCAGGCTCCACCGCGCGAGTGACGTAGGGGGTGCCGCCGGCCAGGCTTTGCGCCAGTTTGATCTTGAAGTCGGGGTAGCCCTTGGCGCCGAAGTTGCGGCAAAAGCGGTTGACCGTGGGCTCGCTGACGCCGGCGGCCTGGGCCAGGATCGCGATGCTCAGGCTGGTGGCGGCGGCCGGATCGTCAAGAATGACGCAGGCCACCTTGCGCTCCGAGCGGTTGAGGTCTTCTTGGCGCTGGCGTAAGCGGTCGAGCAGATCGTGGGCCATCAGGGTCTCCATAAGCGGTTGGCGTCATGCTGGCCGGGGGCATTTTCCCAGGTGGTACACAGCTAGGTGAAGGCGCTGGCGGCGCGCATGAATGGCCGTGCAGATTAAGTCGTGGCGTAGCGTGCTGGCTAGTTTAGCAATTTCCAACGACTTGAGTCGTGGGCATTTGGCGAGGGAAATTACTTGCTTAGCGTGGCCGCCTGCCTGCGCTTAATGGCATAATGCGTCGTTTTAACGTGGGGCTGCCAGATACTGGGGTGTCAACGTGTATGATTTCTGCATTTTACTTTAATAGGCGTATGCGGTGAGTAGCAAAACCAAGGCGTGGCCTTTTCGTAAGTGGCTTGTCGTGGGGCTTTTGGCTCTGCTGGCGCTTCTGCAATACAAGCTATGGCTGGGGCGTGGTGGCTGGCAAGACCTGCAGCGGGTGCAGGCCCGGGTTGACGCCCAGGAAGCGGCCAACGTGCCGATGCGCGAGCGCAATGCGCGGCTTGCCGCCGAGGTCCGGGATCTGAAAACCGGCCTTGATGCGGTGGAGGAGCGCGCGCGCAGCGATATGGGCATGGTGCGCGCCGACGAGCAGTTTTTCTGGGTGCCGGGAGTGCACGCTGACGACTCGCCGGCGCCGGAAAATCCGGGCCTTTCGGCGACGTCCGACGGGGCAGGTTCGTGAGCGCGGCTACCTGGCTGATCGTTCCCGCGGCGGGGCAGGGGCGGCGGATGGGGGCCGGCCGTCCCAAGCAGTACCTGCCCCTTCTCGGCGAGGCGATCCTGACCCGCACGCTTGCGCGCCTGCACGCGGCACTGCCCGACGCGCGCCTGGCGCTGTGCCTGGATGACGACGACGACTGGTTTTGCTCCGATGGGGTGCCTTTCTCACGCTGGCAGCGCGTGGCCGGCGGCGTGGAACGCATGGACAGCGTGCTCAACGCGCTGCGCGCTATGCCCGCCGCTGAGCACGACCTGGTGCTGGTGCATGACGTGGCGCGGCCCTGCGTAACGCCGGATGATGTTCGTGCGCTGGTGGAGGCGGCTGCCAGCCACGCTGACGGTGCGCTGCTCGCCATGCCGGTGGCCGATACCATGAAGCGCGCCACGCCCGCCGGCGACTGCGCGCATACCGAGCCCCGCAAGGGGCTGTGGCACGCGCTGACGCCCCAGGGGTTTGCCTACGGGCTGCTGCGCCGCGCGCTGGAACAGGCGCGCGATAGCGCGCTAGAGGTGACCGACGAAGCCTCGGCGGTCGAAGCGCTGGGCGGCCGGCCGCGGCTGGTCAGCGGGCGGCGGGATAACCTCAAGGTGACCCACCCCGACGACCTGGCACTGGCCTCGGCCATTTTGACGGCGCAGGGCGAGCGTGCATAAACGCGGCGTGTTACCCGGGCGCTGGTGCTACCCGTTTTTCTCTCAGTTTGCTATCAGGAGTGTTGCATGCGCATCGGCCACGGCTTTGATGTCCACCGTTTTGGCCCCGGCGATCATTTGATGATCGGCGGCGTCAAGCTGCCTTTTGAACAGGGGTTTGTGGCTCACTCGGACGGTGACGTGCTGCTGCACGCGCTGTGCGATGCGCTGCTGGGCGCCTGCGCGCTAGGCGATATCGGCCGCCACTTCCCCGACACCGACCCGGCCTATAAAGGCGCCGACAGCCGCGAGCTTTTGCGCCGGGTGCTCAAACGGGTCGAAGGCGAAGGCTTCACCCCGGTCAATCTGGATGCCACGCTGATGGCGCAGACGCCCAAGATGGCCGGGCATATCGACGCCATGCGCGAAACCATCGCCAAGGATCTCAAGCTGTCGCTGGGCCAGGTCAACGTCAAGGCAACGACAACCGAGCGGCTGGGCTTTACCGGCCGCGGCGAAGGCATTGCCGCTGAGGCGGTGGTGTTATTGACCCGGCGCAGCGGCTCATGAGCCCGGCGCTTGACTGGGCGCGTAGCCTGGGCGCGACGTTTGGCCCGCCCCAGCCCGGCGACTACCGCGCCGTAGCGGAAGATTTTCTCGTCGATGAGGCGCTTGATTTCGCCCCCGAAGGCCACGGCGAACACCTCTGGCTGCGCATCGAAAAGCGCGGCCAGACCACGCTCGACGTCGTCAATATGCTGGCACGACTGTGCGATGTAACGCCCAGAGATATTGGCTATTCGGGCATGAAGGACCGTCTTGCGGTAACGCGCCAGTGGCTCAGCGTGCATCTGCCCGGCCGCGACGCGCCGGAGCCGCTTGAAGAACGGCTGGCGGCGCTTGGCACCCGGGTACTTGAGCGTGCCCGCCACCCGCGCAAGCTCAAGCGCGGCGTGCACCGCAGCAACCGCTTCAGCCTGCGCCTCAGTGGCGACGCCGTCGCGGCCGATGATTTTAGCGCGCGCTGGCAGGCGCTGTGCGCGTCTGGCGTGCCCAACTATTTCGGCCCCCAGCGGTTTGGCGCCGGCGGGCGTAACCTTGAGCGGGTGCAGGCGCTGTTTGCCCGCGGTTGGCGCAAGCGCGAGGACCGCCAGGGGATGCTGCTGTCGAGCGCGCGCAGCTTTTTGTTCAATGAGCTGTTGAACGCGCGGGTAAAAACAGGCTGTTGGGCGACGCCGCTGGACGGCGATACGCTGATGCTGGAGGGCACCCAAAGTATCTTTACCGCCGAGCACGCAAACGCCGAGCTTTGCCGCCGTGCCGCCGAGCTCGACCTGCACCCGGCGGGCCCGCTATGGGGCACGGGCATGCCGGTGGATTTTGAGTCCGCCGCGTCGGCGCAGCGCTTTGAAGTGGGGCTGAAACAGGCCCACCCGATGCTGTGCGACGGCATCGAACAGGCCGGTGCCAAGTGCGCGCGGCGCGCGCTGCGCCTGCGTCTCGGCGAGCCTGAGTTTGTGCCGCTCGATACCGGCGTCAGGCTGTCGTTTTCGCTGCCTAAGGGCAGTTTCGCCACCGCCGTGCTGCGCGAGCTGATCGCGCACCCGGACTTTGCTCCGTTGTCGGTCGGTTAAACAAGGAGAGGCACCATGCGGCGATTGCTGCTTTCCAATGATGACGGCGTCCACGCGCCGGGGCTGCGCGCGCTTTACGACGCGCTGGTGGCCCATGCCAAGGTGCGCGTGGTGGCGCCCGACCGCGACTGTAGCGGCGCCAGTAATTCGCTGACGCTATCGCGCCCGCTGTCGCTCACCGCGCTGGAGAGCGGGTTTTACAGCGTTGACGGCACGCCCGCCGACTGCGTTTATCTAGGGGTTAACGGCGTCTGGGATGAAAAGCCCGACCTGGTGATTTCGGGGATTAACCACGGCAGCAACCTGGGCGACGACGTGCTCTATTCGGGCACTGTGGCCGCGGCCATGGAAGGGCGCAACCTGGGGATGTCGGCGATTGCCGTATCGCTGTGCGGCAGACGCCACTTTGACAGCGCGGCGCGGGTGACGGCCACGCTGGTCGGCGCGGCAGCACAGCTGTCGTTGCCGCCGCGCACGCTGCTCAACGTCAACGTGCCGGACCTGCCCTGGGACGCCATCCAGGGCGTCAAGGTGACGCGGCTGGGCTATCGCGGGCCCGCGGCCAGGCCCGTGGCCACCCAGGACCCGCGCGGACGGACGCGCTACTGGATCGCGGCGCTGGGGGCCAACGCCGACGACGGAGAAGACACCGATTTTGCCGCCATTGAGGCCGGCTGGGTGTCGATCACCCCGCTGCAGACCGACCTTACGCGCCATGCGGCGCGCCACGACGTGCAGGATTGGCTGGATGCTTTCGCCTGAATTAACGCTTCGCGCGCGGCGCGGTCGGGGAATGACCTCGCAACGAACCCGGGATCGTATGGTCGAACGCCTGGCGCAGCAGGGGATCAGCGATGCGCGTGTGCTTGAGGTTATGGCGACCGAGCCGCGCCACCTGTTTGTCGACGAGGCGCTGGCCCACCGCGCCTACGAGGATACCGCGCTACCTATCGGCTTTGGCCAGACGCTCTCGCGCCCGCTGACCGTGGCGCGAATGACCGAGCTTACCTTGCAAGAGTCGCCCGGCCGGGTGCTGGAGCTGGGCACCGGATCGGGCTATCAGGCGCTGATCCTGTCGCGGCTGGTGCCCGCGCTGCATTCCGTCGAGCGTATGTCGGCGCTGCACCGCCGCGCCGCCGAGCGGCTTAAATGGCTCGAAGCGCCGGTGCGGCTCAAAGTCGCCGACGGCAACCAGGGGTGGCCGGAGGCGAGGCCTTTTGATGTTATTTTATTGACCGCCTGCGCGCGTACGCTGCCGGCGGCGCTGCTTGAGCAGCTCAGCGATGGCGGCGCGCTGATTGCGCCGCTGGAAATGTCTGACGGCAAACAGCGGCTGACGCGGGTGCGGCGCACCGGGCATAGTTTTGAACAGCGCTGCCTTGAAGTCGTGCATTTTGTCCCCCTGTTGGAAGGAGTTGTGGATTGAACCGTTCCACGTTACGCGTGTTTTTAACCGGTGCCGGCATGGGGGCAGCCGACGCGGTGCCCGGCGTTTCCGGCGGCACTATCGCTTTTATCAGTGGTTTTTATGCCGAGCTGATTCATACCATTCGCCAGTTTGGCCCCGGCGCATTTGGCGCCTGGCGGCGCGGTGGCCTGAAAGGGCTTGCACAGCATTTGAATCTGGCCTTTCTCGTGCCGCTGCTGGCGGGCGTAGCGCTGGCCTTGTTCAGCGTCGCTCACTTGACAGTGTGGCTGATGGACACCTACCCGCTGCTGCTCGACGGGTTCTTTTTTGGCCTGGTGGCGGCCTCGATGCTGGTGGTGTATGAAGCGCGCACGCGCTTTAAGTGGCGCTACCTGGTCGCGCTGGCTCTGGGGCTGTGGCTGGCGCGCTCGCTGCCGTCGCTGATGCCGCTGTTGCTTACCGTGGGTAGTGACTCGCTGGTGATCGTGCTGGCCGGCAGTATCGCCATTAGCGCGATGTTGCTGCCGGGCGTGTCGGGCAGTTTTTTGCTGCTTTCCATGGGGCTTTACGGCACGGTCATGCAGGCTATCCGCGGGCTGGATATGGGCATTATCCTGCTGTTTGGCGGCGGCTGTGCGATCGGCCTGATGCTGTTTTCGCGGCTGCTGTCGTGGCTGCTGGACCGCTACTATGCGGCTACCATGCAGCTATTATTAGGTTTTATCATCGGTTCGCTGCCGCTTCTCTGGCCCTGGCGCGAACTGCTACGCTACCAAATAGGCCCCGATAAGCAGTTGATTCCACTGGCGCACCGCTACCTGTTGCCCGAGGACTACGCCATGCTTACCGGCCAGTCGGCCCAGACCCTCGGTGTGATAGCGCTGATGGCCGCTGGCGCACTGCTGGTGATGGCGTTGAGTCGCCACGCCAAACGCCGAACCCTCCAACCCGACCGGGCGGAGCTAAACGCTACTCGAACAAGCGCTGATCAACAGGAGACTTAGTCGCATGCGCAAGATTTTCGTGATGTCTGTACTGGCGTTGGCCATTGCCGGCTGTTCCAACCAGCAACATTCTCGTCCTCAGGTGCGCGATGTCAGCGATGCCCAGCAGGCGGTGAAAAACACGCCGCAATACGCCGTTAAAGAGGGCGATACGCTCTACGGTATCGCTTGGGAGCACAACCTCGACTACCGCGAGCTGGCCGCGCTCAATGACATTGATCCGCCGTACAATATTTTTCCCGGTCAGGAAATTCGCCTGCGCAAAGGCGGACAGGCCGACGGTGCTCGCCAGGTAGCGCAGGCCGACTCGGGCGCTGACAAAGGGCAAAGCGGCGCTGGCGGTGCTGTGGCCACTGGCCTTGGCCAGGCTAACGCCGGCAGCGGCGGCGTGGAAACCGACGGTCAGCAGGGTGACGACCAGCAGGTCGACTGGCTGCTGCCCGACGAGCCGGCAGACGCCTCTTCTGCGTCACCGTCGGATAGCGATACGTCGGACAAGGATAAAGACGCCGACGATAGCGCGGAAAAGACCGTCGTGGCTCAGCCTGAAAAATCGGGATCTGACGCCTCTCAGTCTGATAAGAAGGCAGCGAACAAGAGCGACGCCGACAAAACCCAGGTCGCCAAGGCGAAAGCGCCAAAGGCCAGCGAAGAGGCCGCGCCCAAGAGCGCCAAAAAAGATCAGCCGGGCACCGCCAAAGAGCGCGAAAAGCGTGCCGAGCGCAGCTACTCACCGACTAAAGATATCGCCTGGCAGTGGCCGGTAGAGGGTAAGATAACCGGGCGTTTTGATGAAGATGGCGGCATCACCGCCGGCATTGATATTGCCGGTAAAAAGGGCCAATCTGTCAAAGCGGCCGGTCCCGGTATCGTGGTGTATGCAGGCAGCGGCGTGCGCGGCTACGGCAATCTGGTGCTGCTCAAGCACAACGACCAGTTTCTGTCGGCGTATGCGCATAACGACAGCCTGAACGTTAGCGAAAACGACGTGATCGAAGCAGGGGAAGTGATTGCTACCATGGGTGATAGCGATTCGGAAAACGTCAAGCTGCACTTTGAGGTGCGCAAAGACGGTGAGTCTCAGGATCCGCTGACCTATTTGCCTTCGCGCTAGAACTTTTGGCGCGGGTGCCTCCTCCCTGAGAGCGTCGATATAACGACGCGATAGCGGGTTAACGGCGGCCTATATAACAATAACGGCGGGGCATAGCGCTCGCCACCACCCGCGTTTTTTGCCCCGACGGCGCTACCTTTAGCACCGCTGTCGGGTAGCAGGCGCAAGGTGTGTCAGGGAGGAGGGTAACAATGAGCATATTAGGACAGGATCCGCGCGGGGAATTGAACACGGTCGAAGAAGTGCTGGCCGAGCTTGATGACAAGCAGGTCGCGGCCGAAGAGGAGGCCTTTGAAAAAGCCCTGGGGCGCGAAGCCCGGCCGCACAAGCGGAGCCTCGATGCGACTCAGATATACTTGAATGAAATCGGTTTTTCGCCGCTGCTGAAGCCGGAGGAAGAGGTTTATTACGGCCGCCTGGCGCGCAAGGGCGATCTGCTGGGCCGCTCGCGGATGATCGAGTCCAACCTGCGGCTGGTGGTCAAGATTGCCAGACGCTACCTGAACCGCGGGCTGACGCTGCTGGATTTGATCGAGGAGGGTAATCTGGGGTTGATTCGCGCAGTCGAGAAGTTTGACCCCGAACGCGGCTTTCGGTTTTCGACCTACGCCACCTGGTGGATCCGCCAGACCATCGAGCGGGCGCTGATGAACCAGACTCGCACGATTCGCCTGCCGATCCACGTGGTCAAAGAGCTCAATATCTACCTGCGCGCGGCGCGCGAGCTGACCCAGCGGCTGGACCACGAGCCCACGGCGGAAGAAATTGCCGAGCATCTGGATAAGCCGGTCGCCACGGTGAAAAAAATGCTGGGCCTCAACGAGCGCGTCTCGTCGGTGGATTACCCCGTCGGCGGCGACAGCGATAAACCGCTGATCGACACCCTGGCCGATGATGACGAGGCCGGACCCGAGGCGTTGCTGGTCGACGGCGATGTTAAAGAGCACGTCGACCACTGGCTGGGCTCGCTTGCCGAAAAGCAGTGCGAAGTGGTCGTACGCCGCTTTGGCCTGCGCGGCCACGAAGCCGCCACGCTTGAGGAAGTGGGCGCAGAGATCGGCCTGACCCGCGAACGCGTGCGCCAAATTCAGGTCGAGGCGTTGAAAAAACTGCGCCGCCTGCTGGAAAAACAGGGCTTGTCGCTGGATGCCATCTTTGAAAGCTGAGCGGGCAGGCCAGCTAACGCCCCGCCTTACACTACCGTCTAAACGAGAGAAACATGCGTCCGCTGGTTGCCCGTATTGACCTTGACGCGCTGCGTCATAACTATCAGCTGGCTGTGCGCTGCGCGCCGCAAAGTCGCGCCGTTGCCGTGATCAAGGCCGACGCCTACGGCCACGGCGCGCTCGCCTGCGCCAAGGCATTGTCGGCACACGCGCAGGCGTTTGCGGTGGCCAGCCTTGAAGAAGCGCTGGTACTGCGCCGCGGCGGCATCGACACGCCGATTGTCTTGCTGGAAGGCATCTTCAGCGTCGACGAGCTGGCGCTGGTCGACGCGCAGCGGCTGTGGATGGCCGTACACAGCCGCTGGCAGCTCGACGCGCTGCTGGCTTTTACCCCTGAGATGCCGATTCCCGTCTGGCTCAAGGTCGATTCCGGCATGCACCGGCTGGGCTTTGCTCCCGCCGAAATTGACGCCGTGTGGCGCGCGCTAAGCGCCGCTTCGCAGGTAGGCGAGCTGCACTTGATGAGCCACTTTGCCACCGCCGATGCCACCGATAACGGCTACTACGCCCACCAGCTTGGCGTGGTGCGCAAGCTGGCCCGCCGGCTTGATGCGCCGCTGAGTCTGGCTAACTCGCCGGCAACGCTTGCCCACCCCGACGCGCACGGCGCCTTTAACCGCCCGGGGATCATGCTCTATGGCAGCGACCCGCTGGAACAGGCCAGCGCGGCGTCGCGCGCGCTTGAGCCGGTGATGACGCTGCGCGCGGAAATTATCGCCCTGCGCGACATCGAGCCCGGCGAGCCGGTGGGCTACGGCGGGCGCTTTCGCGCCGCGCGGCGTTCGCGCATTGCGGTGGTAGCCGCCGGCTACGGCGACGGCTATGATCGCCATGCCGCAGACGGCACGCCAGTGCTGGTCAATGGCCGGCGCGCCACGCTTGCCGGCAAGGTGTCGATGGATATGCTTACCGTCGACGTTAGCGATATCAGCGAGGCGCGCATTGGCAGCGAAGTGGTGCTTTGGGGGCGCGCCGAAAACGGCGCAGTGCTCTCAATCGATGAAGTGGCGCGCCACTGCGATACCATTAGCTATACCCTGCTCACCGGCGTGCTGCCCCGCGTTCCTCGTTGTTATCACGAACTGACGCACCACGAACGGGCGCACCACGATCCGACCCCGACCCACCACGGTGAGAGGCATCAAGGCTAGAGAGACTCCGGCCAGGACTTCCGACAGGTTTTATTTTTCCATGGCGAAATCGCACTACCCCCGCTCGTTTGCTCACCCGCGCTACTGGCCGACTTGGCTGGCCATTGGCGCCATGCACACCGCCGCCCGACTGCCCTGGCGGCTGAAAATGGCCGCGGGCAGCGGCATTGGCCGCCTTGCGTGGCGTTTTGCCAAGCGCCGCCGGCATATTGCCGCGACCAATATCGCGCTGTGTTTCCCCGAAAAAAGCGCGGATGCCCAGCGCCGACTAGTCAAAGAGGCGTTTATTGCCAACGGTATCGGGCTGGTGGAAACCGCCACCGGCTGGTGCTACAACACCGAGGCGCTTCGCCACCGCGCGGTGTATCTCGGTCAGGAAAACATGGCGCGCGCGCAGGCGCAGGGCAAGGGGGTTCTGATTATCGGCATTCACTTCTCCACGCTGGATATGGGCGGTGCGCTGCACTCGCTGTTTTTTCCCGCGGACGTGGTCTATCGCCCCCACGACAACCCGCTGTTCGAGCGTTTTATTACCCGTGCCCGCCAGCGTATTTTTGGCGCGACGATTGACCGCCACGACCTGCGCGGAGTGGTGCGGCGGCTGCGGGCCGGCCACTCGGTCTGGTATTCGCCGGATCAGGATTTTGGCCGCGAGGCGAGCGTGTTCGCGCCGTTTTTCGGCCAGCAGGCGGCGACCATCAAGCTGACCGCCAAGATCGCGCGGATGACCGGTGCGCCGGTGGTGCCGCTGATGTTTCACCGCAACCCCGATAACGCCAGCTATACCCTTGAGGCGCTGCCGGCGTTTGCGGACTTCCCCAGCGGTGACGACGTGGACGACGCCGCGCGCATCAACGCTTTTATCGAGCAGGCGATCCGCAAGCAGCCCGAGCAGTACCTGTGGCTACACCGGCGCTTCAAGACCCGCCCCGCAGGCGAGGCGGGCTTTTACTAGCCTCAGGCTTCGACGATTTCAAGCGAGTGGCTGATTTCGACGCCGCCGTTGCCCAGCATGATCGACGCGCTGCAGTATTTGTCGGCGGAAAGCTCGACCGCGCGCTGCACCTGCTTTTCTTTGAGCGCGCGGCCGGTGACGATAAAATGCACGTGGATTTTGGTGAACACCGACGGCACGCCCTCGGCGCGTTCGGCGTCCAGTTCGGCGACGCAGTCGGTCACATCAGCGCGCGCCTTGTCAAGGATATTCAAAATATCGAAGGCGGTGCAGCCGCCCATGCCCATCAGCAGCATTTCCATCGGACGCGGGCCGGTATTGCGCCCGCCGTAGTCGGGCGGGCCGTCAATCACGACGCTGTGGCCGCTGCCCGATTCCGTGACAAACTGGCGCCCGTCGGTCCATTTTACCCGTGCTTTCATGTCGTGCTCCGTATCAGCCGTCAAGTTCGCTAGCGAGCGTATCACTTCTTGTCTCGCGGGTGGCGCCTGCGTCTGGGGCTTAGCCGGCCAGGTGCTTATCCAGCGCGGCCAAGCGTGCGGGCGTACCTACATCGACCCAGTGGCCGGCAAAGTGCTCGCCGCTAACGCGCCCCTGGCGCATCGCGGACTTTAATAGCGGTGCCAGCGCAAATGCGCCGCGCGGCTCGTTGGCGACCAGCGCGGGGTCGATCAGGCTCAGCCCCGAAAATGTCAGCCGCGGCTCGCCGTCTGCCGCCACGCGCCCGCGCTGCAGGCTGAAATCACCCTGGGGATGATGGTCGGGGTTATCCACCAATAGCAAATGCGCCAGGTCGCCTTCGCCAAGCGCTTGCGTATCGGGCAGCGCTTCGCACCAGACGTCACCGTTGATGAGCAAAAACGGCGCCTCGCCCAGCAGCGGCAGGGCGGCCTGAATGCCGCCGCCGGTTTCCAGCGGCGTGCTTTCGCGGCTGTAGTGCAGCGTTATCCCGAAGCGCCGGCCGTCGCCCAGCGCCCGTATAATCTGCTCGGCGCGGTAGCTGACGTTGATGACCACCTCTTTGATGTCGGCGCGCGCCAGGCGCGCCAGGTGGTGCTCGATCAGCGGCTTGCCGCCTACCGGCAAAAGCGGCTTGGGGCAGGTGTCGGTGAGCGGGCGCATGCGCGTGCCCAGGCCCGCCGCCAGAATCATTGCTTTCATGCGCAGGGCTCCGCTGCGGCTAGGCGTTCCATCAGCGCCGGGCGCAGGGTGTCGCGTACCCAGTGGGCAAACGCGGCGTGTTCGGGCAGCGCGGCCAGGCTGTCTTCCAGGTGGTTGAGGAAGTGCGGCAGGCGTTCGAGGTAGCCGCGTTTGCCGTCGCGCAGCGTCAGCCGGCAGAAAATACCCAGCACCTTGAGCGAGCGCTGGGCGGCAATGGCGTTGGACTGGCGCAGGAAGGTGGCGAAACTTACCTGGCCAGTTAGCCGGCCATCGGCGCGCGCCTGGCGGTAAAAGCGCTCGACCAGCGCGGCAAAGTCGTCCGCGGCAAAGCGCCAGTAGCGCCCGCGCAAAAGCGACATCAGGTCGTAGCCGAGCGGGCCGGCGACGGCGTCCTGAAAGTCGATCATATAGAGCTCGCCGCGGTGGGGCATCAGGTTCATGGCGTCAAAATCGCGATGCACGGTGACCGTCGGCTGGGCAAGCGCCTGCTCGGTCAGTGCTTCGCACAGCGGGGCAAATTCGGCCGGCGCCTCGATGCCGAGCCAGGCGCGCAGGCACCATTCGGGAAACAGCTCGAGCTCGCGGGTCAGCAGCGCGGCGTCAAAGGCGGGCAAGGCCCCGGGCGTCGTGCGGTTTTGCAGCGCGGCGATGAGCGCCAGCGCGGCGTGGTGCTGGGTGAGTACGGCAGCGTCGCTGTCAAACAGCGCCTGCAGCGGGGTGTCGCCCAAATCTTCCAGCAGCATAAAGCCGTCGTCCAGGTCGGCGGCGTAAACGCTGGGCACCGGCAGGCCGGCGGCGTTAAAGCGCCGTGCAATTTCGACGAAAGGGGTGCTGTCTTCCTGCTCGGGCGGTGCGTCCATGACAATTTGGGTCGCGCCGTCGGGCAGCGTAAGACGAAAATAGCGGCGAAAACTGGCATCGCCGCCGGCGGGTGATAGGTCAATTTTTTCGGGCGGCAGGCCATTTTGGCGCGCCGCCCAGGCCAATAGGGCATTAAACCGGTAAGAGGACATGCAAGCTCCTTGCTGGTCGGGCATCATGCGGGCTGTATAATACGCCTTCTCGACGCCAAGGATAACGAACATGGGCAAGCGATTTTCGCACACTGCGCCAATCACGCAGACGCTAGCCGGTCTTTTACTGGTCGGTGCCCCGTTGGCGGCGCAGGCAAAAAGCGAGCCGCTGCCGGCCAAGGCGCTGGATTGGCAGCCCTGGGGCGATGAGCAGGCCGCCAGTCACGTCTGTAGCGGACGCTACGTAATGCCGAGCTACCGATTGGCGAAAAGTGCTAATCCCCGCGAGCTGTCGGTCGAGACCCGCGAGTCGGACTACTCGTCGAGCGGCGAGGCGCTGCTGCGTGGCGATGTCGTGCTGCGCCGCGGCGATACCCAGCTGGAAGCCGAGCGTATTTTCGTGCCGGCCAACCGCGAGCGCGTCGACGCCGAAGGGAATCTGGCTCTGCGCGACGGGCGTGCGCTGGTGCGCGGCAGCGAGGCGTCGCTGTCGCTGGTGAACGACACCGGCAACGTCAAAGACAGCCACTATGTGCTTTACGACGAACGCCTGCGCGGCCAGGCCGACCAGCTTGAGCAAGTCGGCGATCAGCAATACCGCCTGCGCGAGGCCAGTTTTACCACCTGCGCGCCCGATGCCAATACCTGGCGGCTGGTGGGCAGCGATATTCGTCTCAACCAGAAAGAAGGCTTCGGGACGGCGAAAAACGCACGGCTTGAAGTCAAGGACGTGCCGGTCTTTTACTGGCCGTGGCTACGTTTTCCGATCGATGATCGTCGTCATACCGGGCTTTTGACGCCGGCTATCGGCTTTTCCAATGACCGCCTGGACTACGCGCAGCCGTTTTACTGGAACATTGCGCCCGACCACGACGCCACCATTACCCCGCGCTGGGTCAGCGACCGCGGGCTGTTGCTCGGCGGGGAATACCGCTACCTGCTGGACGAGAGCCGCGGCAGCGTGGAAGGCGCTTGGCTTAAAGGCGATCGCGGCGGCTCCGGCGGCGATGCCAACCGCTACGAAGGTGAAGACCGCTGGTACATCGACGCCGAGCACGCCGGGCGTGCCGGGCCGCGCAGTAATTACCAGCTGCGCTACGGGGGGGCGAGCGACGGGCGCTACTTTGACGACTTCGGGAGCAATTTCGGCGAAAGCGATCGCTACGGCATGGAGCGACTGGCGCAAATCGACTACCGCGGCGATATCTGGCAGCTCGACGCCCGGGCTCAGGGCTACCAGCGGCTGGACGACCCGCTGAGCGATAGCGACAAGCCGTTTTACCGCCTGCCCAGCGTAACCGCCAACGCCCGCTGGCAGCTGGGTAACGGCTTCTACAGCGAATGGCGCTCCAACGCGACCTACTTCTGGCGCGACGTCGACGAAACCAAAGTGCCCGAGCGCGAAGCCGCCACCGGTAGCCGCGTGCATCTGGCCCCCACGGTCGGCGCGCGGTTTGAACGCCCCTGGGGCTATGTCGAGCCGCGCACCGAGCTTTGGAATACCGCCTACGCGCTGGATTACGGCCGCCGCGAGACCTCGCGCGATACCGCGCCGACGCGCAGCGTAGCGCTGAGCTCGGTAGACGCCGGGCTGACGTTCGAGCGCGAGCTGTCGCTGGGCGACGATGACTACCGCCAGACGCTGGAACCGCGCCTGAACTATGCCTTTGTGCCGCGCACCGATCAGCGCGATCTGCCCGAGTTTGATAGCCGCGAGCGAGCCTTCTCGTGGGATCAGCTGTGGTCGCCGCAGCGTTTTTCCGGGGTGGACCGCGTGGGCGATTTGAACCGGCTGTCGTATGGCCTGCAAACGCGCTTTCTGGAAGATAGCAGCGGGCGCGAAAAAGTCTCCGCCGGCATCGGCCAGAGCGCGTATTTCGATGATCGCCGCGTAGGGCTCGACGGCAACGATAAAACCCTGCCGCCGCGCCCCGAAGACCACCCCGGCGTCAACCCGGAAAGCTACTATCAAGCCACGCGTGAGCGCTCGCCGGTCGTGACGCGGCTCGACTGGCAAATCAATCCGCGCTGGAGCACCGGCGCCGAGTGGCTTTACGATGACCACCGCGACTTGACCGAGCGCTCCAGCGTCGATTTGCGCTATCGCCACCCTAAGGGCCACGTGGTGAACCTGGGCTATCGCTGGGAAATCGAGGGCTTTGCCCCGAGCGTGGTGCCTGGCGACGACGATTACCGCGATTACGCCCGCGAGGAGTGGGATCTGTCGTTTGCCTGGAATGCCAGCCCCGGGATTGATTTGATCGGCCGCTATCTGCACGATCAAACCAACAGCCGCTCGCTTGAGCAGCTAGCCGGCGTGCAGTGGAACAGCTGCTGTTACGGCCTGCAGGTCGTCTGGCGCCAGTGGGTGGATGACAACGATACCGCGTGGGTCGAAGACGATTTCAACGACCGCGGGCTGTTTTTGCGCTTTGTCCTTCACGGGCTTGGCGGTGCCGGGCAGGAAGCCGACAGCTACTTTGAACGTACCATTCCGGGCTATCGCCCCCCGGCGCTATAGCGGCGGAGATCCGATGGCCACAAGAGATAAACATGCTATGACGACGACAACGCCCTGGCGTTTGCGCGCCACACTGCGCAGCCCATCCTTTTTGCCCCGTACGCTTGCGCTTTCCAGCGCGCTGACGCTGTGCCTTGGCGCCGGTGCGCTGCCGCTTACCGCCAGCGCCCAGCAGGCCGACGGTGGCCAGCCCGCGTTCAGCAGCCAGCGCCAGCAGCTGGATCATGTAGTGGCGGTGGTCAACGACGACGCCATCATGCAAAGCGAGCTTGACGACCGCATCGCGCAGGTAACCCGTCAGGCTCGAGAGCAGGGCGGCCAGCTGCCCGAGCGCGGGGAGCTCAAGGAGCAGGTGCTCGAGCGCATGGTGCTGGAAAACATTCAGCTGCAGATGGCGCGCAACGCCAAGCTGAGCGTGGACGACACCAAGCTCAACCGCCAGCTGCGCGGCATCGCCGAGTCTAACGGGCTGTCGCTTGAAGCATTCGCCGACCGGCTGGAAGACGAGGGCACAAGCCTAACCCGGGTGCGCGAGCAGGTACGCCGCGAAATGCTGATGACCCAGGTGCAGCAGCGCGAAGTAGGCCGGCGAGTGTCGATCAACAACCGCGACGTCGACCAGGCGCTCGAGCAGCGGGGCGGGGCTGGTAGTGGAGTGATCGAGGAAATCCGTGCCCGCCACATCCTGATTAAAGTGACCCCCGAGCGCAACGCCGGCGCCGCCGAGGCGCTGGCGCAAAAAACGCGCCGGCGCATTGAGCAGGGCGACGACTTTGCCGCCGTGGCGCGCGAAGTGAGCGACGATGAAGGCAGTGCGATCAACGGCGGCGAGCTTGGCTGGGTGCGCCCGGGACAAACCGTGCCGGCCTTTGAAGAGGCGATGAAAGACCTCGCGATTGACCAGCTGTCCAAGCCCGTACGCTCGCGGTTCGGCTTTCATATCATTGATGTGGAAGAGCGCCGTGAGAAAAGCGTCAGCCAGAAAGAGCAGCGCGAACAGGCGCGCCAGGCAATATTTCAGCGCCGCGCCAACGAAGAGATGGACACCTGGCAGCGTGAGATTCGCTCCGAGGCCTTTGTGGACATCAGGCTTTAATGGTGGCTCTCCCTAGCGTAAGCCAGCTGCCGGTGGCGATTACTACCGGCGAGCCGGCCGGTATCGGCCCCGATCTGGTAGTGATGCTTGCCGCCGACGGGTCGCTGCCGCCGGCAAGCGTTGCCGTGGGGGATCCGGCAATGCTGTCAGCGCGTGCCGTAGCGCTTGCGCTTGAGGTGACGCCGGTAACCTGCCGCCCGGGCGAGCCGCTCCCCAGCGGTGACGGCGTGCTTCCGGTATGGCCAGTAGCGCTCAGAGCCCCCTGTACCCCGGGCGTGCTGGACCCGGCCAACGCTGACTACGTGCTTGACACGCTCGCGCTGGCCGTTGCTGCCTGCCGAGCCGGGCACGCCGCCGCCATGACCACCGCGCCGCTGCACAAGGGCGTGATTATCGACGCCGGGCACGCGACGTTTACCGGCCACACCGAATGGCTGCGCGACGCCTGCGGCGTAGAAGACGTCGTGATGCTGCTGGCCACCGACGATGCCCTGCACGCCACCCGCGCGGGGTTCAGCGGCAGCGCTGACCTGCGCGTGGCGCTGGTGACCACGCATTTGCCGCTGCGCGACGTTGCTGATGCCATTACCGCCGAGCGAATTACCCGCATTGCCCGCCTACTGGACGCCGAGCTGGGCGGCCAGTTCGGCATTGCCGCGCCGCGCATCGCGGTATGCGGGTTAAACCCCCACGCCGGCGAAGACGGCCATTTGGGGCGCGAGGAAATCGATACCATCATCCCGGCACTCGAAGCGCTGCGCGCCGAGGGGCGGGATATACGCGGCCCCTACCCGGCGGATACACTGTTTACTCCGCGCCATCTGGCTGATGTCGACGCGGTGCTCGCCATGTATCACGATCAGGGGCTCGCCGTGCTCAAGTACGCCGGTTTCGGCAGCGCGGCTAATATCACCCTGGGTCTGCCGCTGGTGCGCACCTCGGTAGACCACGGCACCGCGCTTGCGCTGGCCGGCACCGGGCAGGCCTCGCCGGCAAGCCTGGGCGTGGCGATTGCGCTGGCGCGAAGGCTCGCCCATCAGCGCACCAGCCCTGGTTAATCCCGTCAGCTTAGGCCGTCTTGCGGCCTTTATCGCTTATTCTTTATCGCTACCCTGGAAACCCCGCCTCATGTCATCAGTGATGCATCACCGCGCGCGCAAACGCTTTGGACAAAATTTTCTCCGCGACGCCGGCGTTATCGGGCGTATCGTCCATGCGATCGACCCGCGTCCGGGCGAGCGCCTCGTCGAGATTGGCCCGGGGCAGGGGGCGTTAACCGAGCCGCTGCTCGACGCCGCCGACAGTCTTGAGGTGATCGAGCTCGACCGCGACCTGATTCCCGGGCTGCGGGTGCAGTTTTTCAACTACCCCGACCTCGTCATCCACGAAGGCGACGCGCTCAAATACGATTTTGCCCAGCTGCGGGGCGAAGGCGCGCCGCTGCGCGTAGTGGGCAACCTACCGTACAACATCTCCACGCCGCTGATCATTCATCTGCTGGACGCCGGTAGCGCGGTGGCCGATATGCACTTCATGCTGCAAAAAGAGGTGGTCGAGCGCATGGCGGCAACGCCTGGCGGGCCCGACTGGGGGCGGCTGTCGGTCATGGCGCAGTATTACTGCCAGGTTGAGCAGCTGTTCACCGTGCCCCCCGAGGCCTTTGTGCCGAGCCCGGCGGTGGAATCCGCGATTGTGCGCCTGACGCCCCACGCTGCTCTGCCCCACGTGGCAGACGACCCCGCGCTGCTCTTCGAGCTGGTCAAGCTGGCCTTTGGCCAGCGGCGCAAAACACTGCGCAACAACCTCAAGGGCCGGGTTAGCACCGAGACCCTAGAAGCCTTCGACATTGACCCGACCCGCCGTCCGCAAACGCTCAGCGTGGAAGAGTTTGTCCGCCTGGCCAACGGCGTGGCAACCAACGAGGCGTCAACCCCCCAGGGAGACGACAGCCAATGAGCGAGCCGCTGATCAAGGTCACCATCAAGCCCCAGTACCGCGAGCAGGAATCCAGCGACGCCGAGGCGCGCTACGTGTTCAGCTACGCGGTGACCGTGCATAACCATAGCGACTGCAGCGTGCAGCTGCTGGCGCGCTACTGGAAAATCACCGAGGGCAGCGGCGAGGCGCAGGAAGTGCGCGGCAAGGGCGTGGTTGGTCAGCAGCCGTTGATCGGCCCCGGCCAGCGCTTTCGCTATACTAGCCGTGCGGTATTGCAAACCCCCGTGGGTACCATGGAAGGCGCTTACACGCTGCTCGATACCACAACTCAGCGCGCCTTTGACGTGCCGGTACTGCCATTTCGGCTGGCGCAGCCCTGCGCCATTCATTAAGTCCGAGCACGTAAGAATGCGACTTTAAGCATGAGAACTTAAACATGAGCACCTACGTCATCGGCGACTTGCACGGCTGTCACGCCGAGTTTGTCGCGCTGCTGGAGGCCCTGTCCTTCGACCCGCGCCGCGACTGTGTGTGGCTGGTGGGCGACCTGGTCAACCGCGGGCCGGACTCGCTTGCCTGCCTGCGCGAAGCCCGGGCGCTTGGTAACAGCGCGCGCTGCGTGCTGGGTAACCACGACCTGCACTGCCTCGTTGCGGCGCGCAGCGGCACGGTCAAGCCGCACAGCGCCTTTGGCTCCATCGTCAACGCCGCCGACGGCACGGCGCTGCTGGACTGGCTGCAGCACCAGCCGCTGACGGTGCGCCGCGATACCACACTGATGACCCACGCCGGGCTGCTGCCCCAGTGGGGCCTTGATCAGGCCGAAGCGCTGGGCGCCGAAGTGCAAGCCGCGCTTGCCGGCGAGCAGAGCGGCGCGTTTCTGGCTTGGCTGTTCGGCGATCAGCCAAGCCGCTGGCGCGACGATCTGGAGGGTATCGACCGACTGCGCTTTATCGTCAACGCCATGACGCGGATGCGCTTTATCAACGCTGACGGCCAGCTGGACTTTTCCGCCAAGCGCGGCATGGACAGCGCGCCCGCAGGCTTTGCGCCGTGGTTTCAGTTCCCCCGCCAAGGCGATGATCCGACGCTGCTGTTTGGCCACTGGGCGGCGCTTGAAGGGCGCACGCCCGGCGCGGCTGTCAATGCCCAGGCGCTGGATACCGGCTGTACCTGGGGTGGCTCGCTGACCGCGCTTGAGCTGGAAACCGGCCGCCGCACTCGGGTGCCCGGCCGCCAGCCTCAGGAGGCACAATGACCCAGCGACAGCCCGACGCCGGCCTTGAGGTATACCGCGTGGGCGGCGCGGTGCGCGATGCGCTGCTGGGCCGGCCGGTGTGGGACAACGACTGGGTGGTAGTTGGTGCCACCCCCGACATGATGCGCCGGCGAGGTTTCAAGCCGGTGGGGCGCGATTTCCCGGTATTTTTGCATCCGGACACCGCCGAAGAATATGCGCTGGCGCGCACCGAGCGCAAAGCCGGTCACGGCTACGCCGGTTTTACCCTGTATGCCAGCCCCGACGTTACGTTGGAAGAAGACCTGATCCGCCGGGATTTGACCGTTAACGCCGTCGCCGAGGCGCGGGACGGCACGCTGGTGGATCCCTACGGCGGCCGCGCAGACATGGAGCGCCGCACGCTGCGCCACGTCTCCGCGGCGTTTAGCGAAGACCCGCTGCGGGTGCTGCGCACGGCGCGTTTTTTGGCCCGCTACGCGGAGCTTGGCTTTACTATCGCCCCGGAAACGCAAGCCCTGATGGCGCAGGTCAGCAACAGCGGCGAGCTTGCCCACCTGGCCGCCGAGCGCGTCTGGGCCGAAAGCGAAAAAGCGCTGGGCGAGTCAAGCCCCGAGGCCTACTTCACAGCGCTAGACGGCTGCGGCGCGTTGGCGGCGTGGTGGGCGGAAATCGCCGGCGAGGCGTTAGCCGCGTGTTTGGCAGCGATGGCAAGCGTACCCGCGTGGCCCGAGATTTCGCTGGCCCACTGGCGCTACGCGCGGCTGGTATCGCCGCTTGATGATGAGCGCCGTAACGCCCTTGCCGAGCGCCTCAAGCTGCCGCGCGCGGTGATTGATCTTGCTCGCCACGGCGCCGCCACGGCGCGATTAGTCAGCCAGCCGTTGACCACTGGTGCGGTAATGGACTGGCTTGATGGCCAGGACAGCTGGCGCAGGCCCGAGCGCGCCCGCGCGCAGCTTGCGCTGGTCAAAGCGTTGGCACCTGAGCGCCACGAGGCGCTTGAGCAGGCGTTTCAAGCGGCAGCAGCGATTAGCCCGCAGGCGCTCATGGCAAAAGGCTATAAAGGCGCCGAGCTGGGTAAGCAGATCGGCGTCAGCCGCTGCGACGCGGTGGAGCGTGCGCTTTGCCAAAGCTCGGCGTAGGTAGCACCGGTTTGCGGGTGGCGTGCGCCGGGCAAAAGTTCGGCCAACGGCCTGAGCACAAAGGCGTGGGCCAGGATGTCGCCGTGGGGAAGGGAGATCGGGCGGCCGTCGTGGCCGGCAAACTCGCCGCACAGCTCGCCCACCGTCAACAGGTCAATATCGATGGGGTGGGTGGTCGCCCCGGCGCTTTTGGGCAGGCGGCCCTGAGCGCGCTCCTGCGCCTTGCACCAGGCCTTTAGCTTTGCCGGTGCGGCGGCGCTTGCAAACGCCACCACCATGTTGTGAAACAGGGGGGCGTCGGTCGCTGAGCCTGAATTGGCGGCGGTCACATCAGCGCTTTGATACGCCGTCGACGCCTGAATGCTGCCGAAGCGCGCCTCAAGGGCGTCCAGGCAGCGGCGCAGGTTGGCAAGCGCATTCTCATTGCTGCCAAAGCCCAGCAGCACCAGCCGCGGCTCGCTCATGTGCCGCTTTTCTCAGGGGCGGAAAAGCTGCCCCGGGTCATCTTCAGCCCCACGCTTTTGGCTGCCGGTACCGCGCCGGGCTTGCGCAGCGTAAGCGCTACGCCGGCGATGCCAAACTCGTCGCGCAGCGCCGCTACCAGCCGTTCGGCAAAGGTCTCGACCAGCTCAAACCGATGCTCGGCGGCAAAGCGCTGGATGCGCTCGCTGATGGCGGCGTAGTCAAGCGTCAGCGTCAGGTCGTCGGTGGCCGCCGCGGGGCGAATGTCGGTGGCCAGCGCCAAATCCAGACTCAGCCGCTGCTCAATCAGGCGTTCCCAGGCGTAGGCGCCGATCACGGTGTCGACTTCCAGCGCTTCAATCAGAATGCGATCCATCACAGCTCTCCTTAAGCCATCTGGCCCTGGGTCAGCCGGCCGGCGTCGCGGCGTTTGACGGCGCGTCGGGGGCGTTTAGGTGATCAAGCGGCCAGCGCGGCGTAGCCTGCATCTGACCGAGGGTGTCGCGCTCGCCGGCCTGCAGGCGCTGGGCGCCCACATACGCAATCATGGCGCCGTTGTCGGTGCAAAAGCGCCCGCGCGGGTAGTAGGCGCGGGCGCGGCGTTTGTCGCACTCGTGGCCCAGGCGCTCGCGCAGACGCGCGTTGGCGCTGACGCCGCCGGCCACCACCAGGCGCTTCAGGCCGGTGGCGTCGAGCGCGCGGCGGCACTTGATCGTCAGCGTATCGACCACGGCGTCTTCAAAGGCGCGGGCAATATCGGCGCGCCCCTGCGCCGTCAGCTCGCCGGCGTCATCGAGCTTGCGAATCGCGGTCAGGGTGTGGGTTTTCAGCCCCGAAAAGCTGAAGTCGAGCCCCGGGCGATCGGTCATTGGTCGCGGGAAACGCAGGCGCTTGGGGTCGCCCTGCTCGGCCAGGCGCGCCACCTCGGGGCCGCCGGGGTAGGGCAGTCCGAGCATTTTAGCTGCCTTGTCGAACGCCTCACCGGCGGCGTCGTCGACGGATTCGCCCAGCAGCCGGTAGCGCCCCAGCCCCACAACCTCGACCAGCTGGGTATGCCCGCCGGATACCAAAAGCGCCACAAACGGAAACTCGGGCGGCTCGTGCTCGAGCATCGGCGCCAGCAGGTGGCCTTCCATGTGGTGCACACCGAGCGCGGGAATAGCGAGCGCGCGGGCCATGCCATGAGCGGTCGCCGCGCCGACCATCAGCGCGCCGACCAGCCCCGGGCCTGCGGTGTAGGCAATGCCGTCAAGCTCGCCGCGGGTCATGCCGGCATCAGCCAGTACCTGTTCAACCAGCGGCAGCAGTTTGCGCGTATGGTCGCGCGAGGCCAGTTCGGGCACCACGCCGCCGTACTCGGCGTGCATGGCGATCTGGCTGTACAGCGCGTCGGCCAAAAGGCCGTTCCCGCCGTCAAGCGCGGTATCATAAATCGCCACGCCGGTTTCGTCGCAGGACGTTTCAATGCCCAGTACGCGCATAAGCAGAGCTTTCCTTTTTAGTGATGCCAGCCGCTCGGCCAGGTGAAGCAAACAGCCGCTGCCGGCGCACGGGCCGCCAACGGGCAGTGGGTAAAACGGTATTTAATCAGCAACAGCCGCCCCAGTTTAGCATTTTCGCGCGGCGTCGTTGGGTAAAACGGCGGGGAGTTATTTGCAAAATGCGGGGTTCGCTACTAGAATACTGACGCTGTAAAACTGGGTCGTGCACGAAGGTGTTTAACGCGCCTTGAGCGTGTACGTACTAACCGAACTCAATCCTTAAGGTAGGTGAGTGCTTAATGCCTTCTGTAAAAGTACGCGATAACGAGCCGTTTGACGTCGCCCTGCGTCGTTTCAAGCGTTCCTGTGAAAAAGCCGGCGTTTTGTCCGAAGTCCGTCGTCGTGAAAGCTACGAAAAGCCGACGGCCGAGCGCAAGCGTAAGGCAGCAGCTGCGGTCAAGCGTCACGCGAAGAAGCTGCAGCGTGAGCAGAAGCGCTTCGAACGGCTCTATTGATCCGTACAGGAAGGGCGGCCTAGGCCACTCTTCTTAGAAGGATGCCAAACGGCCGCCGTCCGGTGGCCGTTTATTTTTTGCCCGTAAGCGACGAATTATTGGCGGCACGCTGCTAATAAAAATGCGTGCAGCCGGTGGGCTACGGTGATGTGAAGCGAGCCTTCTCATGACCCTAGCCCAATGAAGAATCGGCGCGGAGACGAAACAGCTAATGGCCGGCCAGATTCCACAGCGCTTCATCGACGATCTGCTTGCCCGCGTTGACGTGGTCGAAATCGTGGGGGCGCGGGTCCAGCTTAAAAAAGCCGGGCGCAACCACTCGGGGCTTTGCCCCTTTCACCAGGAAAAAACGCCGTCGTTTACCGTTAGCGCCGACAAGCAGTTTTATCACTGCTTTGGCTGCGGTGCCAACGGCAACGCGCTGCGTTTTCTGATGGAATACGAGCGCATGGCGTTTCCCGAAGCGGTAGAGCAGCTGGCCTCGGGCCTGGGACTTGAGGTGGTACGCGACGGCGCCGATGATCCGCACGCCAGGCAGCGCGAAAAAAAGCGCAAGCAGGGCGTCAACCTGCTGGAGTTGGCGGCCAGTTTTTACCGTGAGCGCCGCGTTATGCCCGAAGGGCGGGGCGCGCAGCAGTATTTATCCGAGCGCGGCCTGGCCTCCGAGGTGATCGATACCTACGGCATTGGCTACGCTCCCGACGGCTGGGAAGCGCTCAAGCGCCACCTGGGCGCGCGCGGTGTCAGCGAAGCGGTGCAGGCAGAGTACGGGCTTTTGATTCATCGCGAGGACAGCGGGCGTACCTACGACCGTTTCCGCGACCGGGTGATGTTTCCTATCCGTGATCTGCGCGGGCGCACGATTGCCTTTGGCGGGCGGGTGCTGGGCGATGCCAAGCCCAAGTATTTGAACTCGCCGGAAACGCCGGTATTTCACAAGGGGCGCGAGCTTTACGGGCTTTATGAAGCGCGCAGGGCGCCGGAAAAGCCCGAGCAGTTGATTATCGTCGAAGGCTACATGGACGTAGTGGCGCTGGCGCAGTTTGGCGTTCGCAACGCCGTGGCAACGCTGGGTACGGCCACGACCGAAGAGCATTTGCAGCGGCTCTTTCGGCTGGTTAGCCGGGTAGTGTTCTGCTTTGACGGCGACCGCGCCGGGCGTCAGGCCGCAAGCCGAGCACTGGAGACGGCGCTGCCGCAAATGCTCGACGGGCGCGAGGCGCGCTTTCTGTTTTTGCCCGAGGGCGACGACCCCGACGACCTGGTGCGCCGCGAAGGCGCGCAGGCGTTCAGGGATCGCGTGACCTGTGCGATGCCGCTGTCGGAGTTTTTGTTTGAGCAGGCGGCCAGCGGGCGCGACATTCAGGCGGTGGAAGGGCGCGAGCGGTTTGCCAGCGATGTGCTGACGGCGTTGAACAAAATGCCCGATGGCATGCTCAAATCGCTACTGCTGGAAGAGTTGGCCGAGCGTAGCGGCCTGCGTCAGGCGCAGCTGGAAGTGCTGCTGGCGCGGCGTAAAAAGCCGGCGTCAGCGCCCGAAGCCAGCGCCGCACCGATGGTTGTTGCGTCGGCGGCGCCCAGCGAGCCCTCGGGGCGCTGGGCGCTTGAGGTGCTGTCGCCGGAAGGTCGCGTGCTGCAGCTTCTGGTTCACGAGCCGCGCCTGGTTGAGGCGCTGCCGGCAACGCTTGAGTGGCTGCCGGGAAGCCCCGAAGGGCGGCTGTGCCGCGAGCTTATCGAGCTGCTTCAGGCCGGGCGCTATACCAGCCCGCAGGTGGTGCTTTCGCACTTTCAGGGCAGCGCGGATGGCAATACGCTTGCCACGCTTGCCCGGCGTGAGCTGTTGATTCCCGCAGCGACACGCAAAGACGAGTTGGCGGGGCTGGTGCAGCATCTTGAGCGTACGCACCAGGCGCGCTCGCCACGGGCAGAGTACGACAGTCTGCTGGCCGCTGAACGCGCCGGAGAAAAGCTCGACCATGCACAAAAAAAGCGTCTGGCAGGTCTGATCATGGAGCTTGCTGCGAAGCGTTAACAAGCCGGTTGTCAAGTGTTACACGGCGTTTGGGGTTGAATTCAAGGCCCCTAAGCACCACATAGTGAGCAAACGCCAGAAACTGGCCAAACCAAATAAGCTAACACACCTGAAGAATCGCGCAAATACACCCTGTTAGAAACGCGCTCGTAGCGAACGCCGGACGGTTCGGCTGTTTGAGCGCTTTTCACCCGTTGTTTTGTGCTTCAGGTGCTTCATTCTTCTTCGTCGAGATAGGGTTTCTATGGCTGGAAATGCGCAGCAGCAGTCGCGTCTGAAGGAGTTGATCGCGCGGGGTAAGGAGCAAGGCTACCTTACCTATGCCGAGGTCAACGATCATCTACCCGAGGATATCGCCGACCCGGATCAAGTGGAAGACATCATCGGCATGATCAACGACATGGGCATCAGCGTCGTTGAAGTAGCCCCTGATGAAGACACCTTGATGATGTCGGATCAGTCCACCGATGAGTCGGCGGCCGAAGAGGCCGTGGCGGCCCTGGCCGCCGTGGAAAGCGACGTCGGACGCACGACCGACCCGGTGCGCATGTACATGCGCGAGATGGGCACGGTCGAGCTTTTGACCCGTGAAGGCGAGATCGAGATCGCCAAGCGTATCGAGGAGGGCACCCGCGAGGTGATGTCGTCGCTGGCGTATCTGCCCGGCGCCGTGGCCTCGATCGTTGACGCCTACGACGCCACCCAGGATGAAGAGGCCCCGGGGCGGCTGACGGATCTGTTTTCGGGCTTTATCGACCCCGACGGCGGGATCCCCGACGTGGCCGAGGCCGAAGAGCCCGAGCCCGTGGACAGCGACGACCCGGACGCCGAGGAAGAAGAAGAGGTCAGCGGCCCCAACCCCGAAGAGACTCGGGCGCGCTTCGAGCAGATCCGCGAGAAGAACGCCGCCGTGGAAGCCGCGCTGGAGAAATATGGCCCTGGCAGCACCGAGCTCAAGGAAAGCCAGGCGCGCCTGGCCGAGCTGTTCTCGCCGATCAAGCTGGTGCCCAAGCACTTTGAGCGTCTGGTCGGCCAGGTGCGTATCAGCGTCGAGCAGGTGCGCGCGCAGGAAAAGGCCATCATGCAGCTGTGCGTGAAAAAGGCCAAGGTGCCGCGAAAAACCTTTATCAAGGCGTTTCCCGGCAACGAGTCGCGCAAGGACTGGCTGAGTGAATTTCAGCAAGCCTCGCCGCGCTACGCCGACCGCCTGGAGCCGCTGCGCGCCGATATTGCCCGCTCGCAGCGCAAGATCGCCTTTGAAGAAAACATGGTGCGGCTCCACGTTGGCGAGCTGAAAGAAGTCAACCGCAAGCTCGCGATCGGCGAAGCCAAGGCGCGCCGCGCCAAGAAAGAAATGGTCGAAGCCAACCTGAGGCTGGTGATTTCGATCGCCAAGAAGTACACCAACCGCGGCCTGCAGTTTCTGGATTTGATCCAGGAAGGTAACATCGGCCTGATGAAAGCGGTGGACAAGTTCGAATACCGCCGCGGCTACAAGTTTTCGACCTACGCCACCTGGTGGATCCGTCAGGCGATCACTCGCTCGATTGCCGATCAGGCGCGCACCATTCGTATTCCGGTGCACATGATCGAAACGATCAACAAGCTCAACCGCGTATCGCGCCAGATGCTGCAGGAAATGGGCCGCGAGCCGAACGCCGAAGAGCTGGGCGAACGGCTGGAAATGCCCGAAGATAAAGTTCGCAAGGTGTTGAAAATTGCCAAAGAGCCGATCTCCATGGAGACGCCGATTGGCGACGATGACGATTCGCACCTGGGCGATTTCATCGAAGACAGCACCACGCTGTTGCCGATTGATTTGGCCACCGGCGAAGGCCTGATCGAGGCCACACGCAACGTGCTGGGCGGGCTGACCGCGCGCGAAGCCAAGGTGCTGCGCATGCGTTTCGGTATCGACATGAATACCGATCACACGCTTGAAGAAGTGGGCAAGCAGTTTGACGTCACCCGCGAACGTATCCGTCAGATCGAGGCCAAAGCGCTGCGCAAGCTACGCCACCCGAGCCGTTCGGAGCCGCTGCGCTCGTTCCTTGATGAGTAGGTCATCACGACGCCTGAGGGCGTAACGTTGGTCAGCAATACTTACTAAGAAAAAAGCCCGCCGTGGAGAACACGGCGGGCTTTTTTATGCGCTGATGGAGATCTATTCTGACATGCTGGTGCGCCCGCTAACGTGCTGTTGCTGCGCCCGATAAATACGCCGCGTCAGCAGTAATAGCTCGATCGTGGCGAAGAGAATCAGGCTGTAGCCCATCAGCTCCACGATCTCTTCGGCCATGTCCTTGACGCTACGCAGGTAGTCATCTTCCATGATCGCCTGCCAGAGAATGGTACGGCCATAAAGGCGCGAGAACACGTAGGTAGTCAGTACGCCGCCGGTAAATAGCCCGAGGGAGAACGTGTTGCCATACTCGGCAAGCTCTGCGGCAAAGCGACGGCGATGGAAAACCACCCAGGCAATGATGGGGATTACGATCAGCGCCACCAGGATTTTCCACACGTTTTTGGCGGCGTAGGCATCCAGAAAGGAATCCTGCTCGCGTACCAGCGACGCGGCCACAAAGGCAAACATCAGCATGATCACGTGGGGCCAGACTTTATACACGCAGCGCGCGTATAGCAGCAGGGCACAGGCGGCGGCGAGAAAGGCCGTTTGCGCCAGCTCGGTAAAGCCCCTTTCAGAAAAACGCACGCTGGGTAAGTACGCCGCTTCAAGGTAGGCGCCCTGAGCAATAGCGCCGATCACGAGCAGATAAAGCACGGCGCGAAGGATCAAGGCGCGTACACTGATAGGCCAGCGGGGGGTGGGGTCAAACATCGAAGTGTCCTAGCCTGAATAAGAGCGCGAACCGTCAGGGGAACGCGGTGAAAAAGGTGAAACGTTAAGCTGAAAAATCAGCGCGTAGCGTCCGCGTGAAACATTCAAGGATGTATGTCTATTATAGCCGTTTCGTTCCCGGGGTTCACCTTGAGTTTTGCGGGGAATACGATGGAGAGAGCGGCGGGGACGCCGCGTTAATGTTTGAGATCAGCCGTAGGCGCGATAGCCGGCGGTGAGTCACCGAGGGGGCAATAATGGCGATTAGCGTATTTGACCTGTTTCGTATCGGGATTGGTCCATCGAGCTCGCATACCGTGGGGCCCATGCGCGCCGCGCGGGAGTTTGCGCTGTCTCTGGCCGACCCCGCCATCGACCGCGTTTGCGTTACGCTGCGCGGCTCGCTTGCCGCCACCGGCGTTGGCCACGGCACCGATCGCGCGGTGGTCATGGGGCTTGCCGGAGAAATGCCGGAAGCCATCGACCCCGACAGCATTGAGGCGCGGCTCGAAGCGCTTGAGGCCGGAGAGCCGCTGGTCCTGCCCAACGGCCAGCGCGTGGGGTTTTCCCGCCGCGACGACATCCGCTGGGACGATAGCTACCTGCCGTTTCACCCCAACGCCATGCAGCTTGTGGCCTGCTGCGGCGAGCGCGAAGTGGCAAGCGATACGTTTTATTCGCTGGGCGGCGGCTTTTATGTCGATCAGGCCACCGCCGACCGCGGCGGCTCGGATGAAGACACCACCGCGCTGCCGTATGCCTTTACCTCCGCCGCCGAGCTTCTGGCGCTGTGCCACGAGCACGGGCTGTGCATCAGCGAGCTGATGCTGGCTAACGAACGCGTGTGGCGCAGCGAGGCCGAGATTCGCCGTTCGCTGCTGCATATTTGGGCGGCGATGCGTGAAAGCATCGATAACGGCCTGGCCGCACAGGGGCACCTGCCCGGTGGGCTTAACGTGCGCCGCCGCGCGCGCCAGCTCCACGAACAGCTGCAGCACCCGCAGGATCAGCGCCTGATCGTGACCAGCTTTTCGCTGATGGACTGGGTCAATCTGTTTGCCCTGGCGGTCAACGAGGAAAACGCCGCCGGCCGGCGCATGGTCACAGCGCCCACCAACGGCGCGGCGGGCATCGTGCCGGCGGTACTGGCCTATTATTTCAAGTTCGAGCCCAACGCCAGCGATGACGACGTGGTGAATTTCCTGCTGACCGCCGGCGCCATCGGCATCCTGTGCAAAACCAACGCGTCGATTTCGGGGGCCGAGGTGGGCTGTCAGGGCGAAGTGGGCTCGGCCTGCGCGATGGCCGCCGCCGGGCTCGCCGAAGTGCTGGGTGGCAGCGTCGATCAGGTAGAAAACGCCGCAGAAATCGGCCTTGAGCACAACCTGGGGCTGACCTGCGACCCGGTTGGCGGGCTGGTGCAGGTGCCCTGCATCGAGCGCAACGCCATTGCCTCGGTCAAGGCGATCAACGCCGCACGCATGGCGATGCATGGCGACGGCGAGCACTTCATTTCCCTGGACAAGGTCATCCGTACCATGCGCGATACCGGGCGCGACATGCAGGACAAGTACAAGGAAACGTCGAAAGGCGGGCTGGCCGTTAACGCCATCGAGTGCTAAAGGGAAGGATGGCTGACATGTCGGCAAGATACTGTAATATATAAAAGATTATCCTTTATACAAGACTGGGGAGAACCGGGATGAAATCACGTGCTGCCGTAGCGCTGGAAGCGGGTAAACCGTTGGAGCTTGTCGAAATCGACGTGGAAGGCCCCAAGGCGGGAGAAGTGCTGGTCAAGATGGAGGCGACCAGCGTGTGTCACACCGATGCGTATACGCTGTCCGGCGCCGACCCGGAAGGCAACTTCCCGGCGGTGCTGGGCCACGAAGGCGCCGGCGTAGTGCAGGAAGTGGGTGTCGGAGTGAGCAGCGTCAAGCCCGGCGATCACGTTATTCCGCTATATACCGCCGAGTGCGGTAAGTGCAAGTACTGCCTGTCGGGCAAGACCAACCTGTGCGGCAGCGTGCGCGCCACCCAGGGCAAGGGCGTGATGCCCGACGGCACCTCGCGGTTTTCGCTGGAGGGCCAAAAGCTGCACCACTACATGGGCTGCTCGACGTTCAGCGAATACACGGTGCTGCCCGAAGTCTCGCTGGCGGTGGTCTCCAAGGAGGCGCCGATGGACAAGATCTGCCTGCTCGGCTGCGGCGTGACCACCGGTATCGGGGCGGTCATGAACACGGCGAAGGTCGAGCCGGGCTCGACGGTTGCCGTGTTCGGCATGGGGGCCATCGGCCTTGCGGTGATCCAGGGCGCGGTAATGGCCAAGGCGTCGCGGATTATTGCCATCGACATCAATCCGGACAAGTTTGCCCTGGCCAAGCAGTTCGGCGCCACCGAATGCGTTAACCCCAAGGATTACGCCGACTCGATCCAGCAGGTCATCGTCGAGCTGACCGACGGCGGCGTAGACTATTCGTTTGAGTGCATCGGCAACGTCAACGTCATGCGCTCAGCGCTTGAGTGCTGCCACAAGGGCTGGGGCGAGTCGATCATCATCGGCGTGGCCGGCGCCGGCGAGGAGATCGCCACGCGGCCGTTCCAGCTGGTGACCGGGCGAGTCTGGAAAGGCTCGGCGTTCGGCGGCGTCAAAGGGCGTACCGAACTGCCCGGCTACGTGGATCAGTACATGAAAGGTGAACTCAACATTGACGACTTCATTACCCACGATATGCCGTTTGAGAAAATCAACGAAGCGTTTGACCTGCTGCACGCCGGCGAGAGCATTCGTACCGTCCTGCATTACTGATATGATCAGACCTCTGCGCGGCGTAAGGCGCCGCGCTGTGCGCACGAAAGCGCTGGGCGTATTACTGGGAGCCTGCCATGAGCATGAGTGAAACCTTGGAGTTAGTGTCACAAAACCGCAGCTTTGGCGGCTGGCACAAACGCTATCGCCACTATTCGCGGGCGCTGGACTGCGACATGATCTTTGCCGTCTATCTGCCGCCGCAGGCCGAAGAGCGGCGGGTGCCGCTGCTATGGTGGCTATCGGGGCTGACCTGCAACGACGAAAACTTCATGCACAAAGCCGGCGCCCAGCGGCTGGCGGCCGAGCTGGGCGTGGCGATTATCTGCCCGGACACCAGCCCGCGGGGAACCCACGTACCCGGCGAGCACGACAGCTTCGATCTGGGCTCGGGCGCGGGCTTTTACGTCAATGCCGTCCAGGAGCCGTGGAAAAAGCACTACCGCATGTACGACTACCTGGTTGAAGAGCTGCCGTCGGTGGCGCGCCTGCATTTCCCGCTCAACGGGCGCGAATCCATCAGCGGCCACTCCATGGGCGGGCACGGCGCGCTGATTCTGGCGCTGCGCCACCCCGGACGTTTCAGTTCGGTGTCGGCTTTCTCGCCCATCGCTAATCCGATGGAGTGCCCCTGGGGGCAAAAGGCGTTTACCCACTACCTGGGCGATGACGTGTCGCGCTGGCGCCAGTACGACGCCTGCGAGCTGGTGGCCAACGGCGCCTCACGCCAGCGGCTGTTTATCGATCAGGGTGAGTCTGACCAGTTTCTCGACGAGCAGCTCAAGCCCGAGCGGCTGGAAAAAGTCTGCGCAGAGCGCGATCACCCGCTGACGCTGCGCCGCCAGCCGGGCTACGATCACAGCTATTTCTTCGTCGCCTCGTTTATCGAAGATCACCTGCGCTATCACGCCGAGCATCTGTATAAATAAGCCCAAGTCATCTCAAAAAGGGCCGGCGCAAAAGCGGCCGGCTTCGAGCAAAGCCTCGCAACAACGTTCGTCGGCGAAAAAGCCGCGTCAGGCCAAGAAAAATCATCAGGCGTCGGGTTCCGGAGTCCGGCACCTGATGGCTTGGGTGTGGCGTTTGGTATGGCGCGGCGTGCTGGCGTTTGTGCTGCTGTCCGTCGCGCTAGTGCTGCTGTTTCGCGTGGTGCCGCTGCCGGGCTCGATGATCATGGTCGAGCGCAAAGTACACAGCTGGGTCACTAGCGAGCCGCTGCGTCTTGACTATCAGTGGCGCAGCGGCGAGGCGCTGGCCAATACGGCCAGGCTTGCGGTGATCGCCGCGGAAGACCAGCGCTTTCCTGCCCACCGTGGTTTTGACTTCGTTGAAATTCAGCGCGCTTTTCAGGCGAGCCGCAGCGGCGGCCGCCTGCGCGGGGCCAGCACGCTGAGCCAGCAAACCGCCAAAAACGTGTTTCTGTGGAGCGGGCGAAGCTGGGTGCGCAAAGGCTTTGAGGCGTGGTTTACCCTGCTGATCGAGCTTTTTTGGGGTAAGCAGCGCATTCTGGACGTGTACTTGAACATTGCCGAGTGGGACCGTGGCGTGTTCGGGCTGGAAGCCGCATCGCAGCACTACTTTGGCGTCTCGGCAAGCGCGCTCAGCGCCCGCCAGGCAAGCCTGCTGGCGGCTATTTTACCCAGCCCGCTGACGCGCAGCGCGTCGCGCCCAAGCGTCAGCGTTGAGCAGCGCAGCCGCTGGATCCAACGGCAGATGCGCAACCTTGGCGGTACGCGCTACCTCAAGCGTATCGGCATCGACTAGCGCCTGGGGCAAGCACTGCGATATTTCAGTAAAAGCGCTCCGGCGAGATAATGGCAAGCGATTCAAAGGCCGGACGGGCAAAGTAAAATCCCTGCTGTACCGGCATGCCCAGCGCGGCCAGAAAGCGCGATTCGGCGCGGGTTTCAACGCCCTCTGCGACGATGCCAACGCTTAGGCTTTCGGCCAGCGTGGCGATGCCACGCAGCACTGCCTGACGCCGGCGATCAGTATCGCAGCCCATCACCAAGGCACGGTCTATCCTTGCATGCCCAGTTTGCTGGCAAGTTCGATTGCCTTGATACGACAGGCCTGGTCAAAGCGATACATCAGCGCGTCGGTCACCCGGGCCAGTATACTGCCGGCGGGCCCCCGTCGGGGCCGCGCACCAAGGCCTCGTGATAAACGATGGCGCGCTGATTGATATCGACAATCGGTTGAAACGCCATGGTGAAGTCAAAGGGCAGGGGCGTATCGCAGCGGTTGCAGTGGCTATCGACGCGTGCGCAACGATGATATGACATGCTGAAAAGCCTTGTAATAGTGGCGCCAGATAACCGCCTGGCGCCTGTGATTGTGCTTGTCGCCGCAGCTGCTTATTGGGCCGAGGCCGGTTTGGCCTTCGCCACGAGGATAACGCCGCCGATAGCAACGGCCATGCCCAAAAGGCCAAGTAAGGGCAGGCGTTCATCAAACAGCCACCAGGCTTCCAGCGCGGTGACCGGTGGCACCAGATAAAACAGGCTGGCCACACGCGACGCCTCCCCTTTGCTGATTAGCGCCATGAGCAGCAGGATAGCGGCAATCGAGACGATCAGCACCAGCCAGCCCAGGGTCAGCACGAAGGTTGGCGTCCAGTCGACCTGGCGCGTTTCAAATAGCCAGGCGCCCAGCGTGAACAATACGCCGGCGGCCAGATATTGAATTACCGCGCCGGATAACAGCGGCATGCGCGTACAAAAACGTTTTTGGTAGAGCGTGCCCAACGAAATGCCCAGCAGCGCGACGGCAACGCTAATCAGCGCGCCGAGTCCGAACCCTTCAAACAGCGAATCGCTGAAATCGAGCTTGCTGCCGAGCACCAGGCCAATCCCCACGAGCCCCATTACCAGCCCCAGCCACTGTGTTTTGCCCAGCCGTTCGCCCAGCAGCGGGCCGGCGAAGGCGGCCGTCAAGAGCGGCTGCAGGCCGACCAGTAGTGCGCTGAGCCCCGCAGGCATACCCAGCTGGATGCTGTAAAACACGCCGGCCAGGTAGGCCCCGTGTACCAGCGTACCCGACACGGCGATATGCCCCCAAAGTGCCGCAGAGCCGGGCCACGAAATGCGCATGGCCAGCACCAGCGGTAGCAGTATCGCTAGCGTCAGCGCGCAGCGTAGCCACAAAAAGGTGAACGGCTCGGCATACGGCAGGCCGAACTTTGCGCCGATGAACCCGGTGCTCCACAGCAGCACAAAGAGCGCCGGCATGGCTGCAAGCCCCAGCTTGCCCGGCAGTGAGTGGCGTAGTGAGGAAGTTGGCCGGGTCATAGCGTTCCTTGCATGGCTGCGTGGGGCGCTGAGCGCCCGACAATAGCGAGGTGGAAAAAGGTCACAGTGCACCTGTTACATTTTGATACATTAAAAAGGGAACCTGTGTCGAACAGCAGCGTCACAGAGGCACATACACAATATGCCTATGAGGTTTACTTCATGCCACGTTTTACCGCTTTGTTCTCCGCTGCTCTGCTCGCGACTGGTCTGATGACGGGCGTTGCCCAAGCTCAGCAGACGGCAGATCCTGCTCAGAGCCAGGCGCCCGCCGCTGAAGCGCCGGCGCAAGATTTCAGCGATAGCCAGCTGCAGCAGTTTGCTGATGCGTCGCAGGAAATCGCTGTGGTATCCCAGGAATACACCGAGCGCCTGCAGTCCGCTGAAGGCGAAGACGACCAGCAGGAAGTTCGTGCTGAAGCCAACGAAAAGATGATCGATATTGTCGAAAACAGCGGGCTGGACGTTGATACGTTCAACGAAATTGGCCAGGCCATTCAGCAGGACCCGGAAATGATGCAGCGGGTACAGGAAATGGCCGGCGAATCCTGAGGTTGACCCCAAGATCCCCGTTAGCCTGCTAACGCTTGGTTGGCCACTACTATAAGCATGAAAGATGCGCCGCGAAACCCCATAGGCGGCACGGTTCATGCGATATAGGTGGTAACACGCAAACAAAGGCCCGACGCTTTAGCGCCGGGCTTTTGTTTTGCCTGTACGACAGCGAAGCGGTGCTTTACCGCAGCCCGCAAGCGTCCCAGAATAGAGACAAATAGCCAGGCGCCGCTAGCGCGGCGGTCGTCGGCTTTTCTCGATCGCTACGTTGACCGATGCCGCACGGGAGGCCTGTATGGACGCCGAGCTGATGGAAATCCGCCAGCACATGAGCCAGTTTTCGCCGTTTGATGTGCTGTGCGATGCGCTGCTTGACGAGGTGGCAGGCCAGATTGAAGTGCGCTATTTCAAGGCGGGCAACGACATTCTGTTGCTCAACGCCGAGGCGCGCGAGTTTTGCTATATCCGCAGCGGCGCGGTCGAGGTATATCGCCGGCAGGGCGAGCTATATAATCGCCTGGGCGAGGGCGACATTTTTGGCCACTTCAACCTGCTGCGCGACCATAAGGTACGCTTCCCCGCCAAGGCGCTGGAAGACACGCTGATTTATTTTATTTCCGACGCGGTATTCCAGTACCTGTGCGAACAGGACGAGCATTTCGCCGACTTTGTCGAGCTCGAGCGCCCGCGGCTGGAAACCATTGCCGAAGAGCAAATGCGCTCGAACGACATGATGGTGACGCGAATTCGGCGCCTGCTGTCTCGTCCGCCGGTGACGGTCAGCGTCGAGACCAGCGTGCAGGACGCCGCCCTGCAGATGAGCAAGGATCAGGCCTCGGCGCTATTGGTCGTCCGCCCGTGCGCACCGGACGCGCCGCGCTGTTTTCACGACGTCGATGGCGAGACGCGCCAGGTTTGCGGCATTATCACCAACAGCGATTTTCGCACCCGTATCGTAGCCAAGGGATTGTCGGCGCAAACGCCGGTAGGCGAGGTCGTCTCACCGACGCTGATTACCGCGCAGTCGGACCTGTCGATTTATGAGGCCATGCTGACCATGCTGCGCAATAACGTGCAGCACCTCCCGGTGCTCTACCGCCAGCGGCCGATGGGGCTTGTACACCTGTCTGATATTATTCGTTATGAAACCCACAGCGGGCTGTACCTGGTCAGCAATATTTTCAGCCGCTTAAGCGTGGAAGGGCTGGCGCGGCTGGTGCCGGACGTGCGCGCGGCCTTTGTGCGAATGGTGCAAGAGGGCGCCAATTCGCAGATGGTCGGCAGCGCGCTGTCGACCATCGGGCGCAGCTTTACCCACCGCCTTTTGGAGCTTGCCGAAAGCGCGCTGGGCCCCCCGCCGGTGCCCTACGCGTTTATGGTCAATGGTTCGATGGCGCGCAACGAACAAAGCATCGTTACCGATCAGGACAATGCGCTGGTGCTCGACGATAGCTTCAATCCGGAGCTTCACGACGGCTATTTTCAACGCTTGGCCACGTTTGTCAGCGACGGGCTCGACGCCTGCGGCTACACCTATTGCAAAGGCGACATCATGGCCACCAATGTTCGCTGGCGACAGCCGCTGCGCGTGTGGAAAGGCTATTTTCGCGGCTGGATGAGCGAGCCGACGCCCGAGACGCTGCTGCACAGCTCGATCTTCTTCGACTTGGACAGCGCCTACGGCGACGCCGCAATGGTCGGGCAGCTTCAAGACCTGATCGCCGAACAGGCGCCGCGCTCGCCGCTGTTTCTGGCCGCGATGGCGCGCAACGCGCTGAACCGTACGCCGCCGCTGGGTTTTTTCCGCACCTTCGTCATGGAAAGTGACGGTAAACAGAACAACCTGATCAACCTGAAACGCCGCGGAACGGCTCCGATGGTGGACGTTATTCGCGTGCATGCGCTGGCCTGCGGTTCCAAGGCGCAAAATACTTTCGAGCGGCTGGACGATATTCATCAAACGCCGCTGCTGACGTCGGGCGTGAGCGACAAGCTGCGCTATGCCTTTGAATACCTGTGTTTGTCGCGACTGCGCCACCAGGCGATCGACATTGAAAAAGACCGCGCGCCGAATAACAACATCGAGCCGGAGAACGTCGAAGGCAGCGAGCGCCACGCCCTAAAGGATGCCTTTCAGGCGCTGAGCAATGCCCAAAAATTCCTGAAATTCCGCTATCCGCTGCCGGGTAGCCAGGCGGGGCGGCGCTGATGCTGGACATCCGCCCACGGCAGAAAATCATCCGAGCCGATTGGGCGGCTTATATGCGTGACCGCGCCGCGAGCGCGCAGCCGGCGGCTGTCAGGCAGTTCTTTGCCACCCCGCCGCCGGCGCCGGACACGCCGATTGCCGAGGTGCCGATGGTCGCGCTGGATATGGAAACCACCGGCCTGGACGAGCGTCGCCACGCCATTGTCAGCCTGGGTATCGTGCCCTTTACCCTTGAGCGTATTACCCCGGCCAAACGGCGCTACTGGATGGTGAAGCCGTCGCGCTCGCTATCCGCCTCGTCTATTGCGTATCATCACATTACCCACTCGGAAATTGCCGGCGCGCCGGATTTTGACGCGGTGATCGACGAGCTGCTCGCAGCGATTGCGGGCAAAATCGTGGTGGTGCATTTTCGCAATATCGAACGGCCGTTTCTCGACGCGGCGGTGCGTGTGCGCCGGGGGGAAGGCGTGCTGTTTCCGATGATCGATACCATGTCGCTTGAGGCGCGACTTTACCGCCAGTCGCTGTGGGCGCGGTTTCGTCGCTGGCTGGGGCGCCCGCCGGTGTCGATCCGGCTTAACGCCAGCCGCGCGCGCTACGGGCTGCCCGCGTACCAGGGCCACCACGCGCTGACCGATGCGCTGGCCACCGCCGAGCTGCTGCAGGCGCAAATGGCGACGCACTACCACCCGGAAACGCCGCTCAGTGCGCTCTGGTGTTGACGCCCTGTCGTTAAAACTCTGTCGTTGAACAAATACATAACCGACAAAAAACGGGCAGCCCTTGAAGGCTGCCCGTCGTCTTTCGCCGGCGAGAATACCCGCCTGCGTTACGGTGATGCTTGCTACCCGCGGGGTTCGCTCATCAACCCTTTAACAATGGAGTAGCAGGCTACCAGCAGGATCAAGGCAAACGGCAGCCCCGTGGAGAGCACGGCGGCCTGCAGCGCCTCAAGCCCCCCGCCCAGCAGCAGGGCGATGGCGATGAAGCCTTCCAGAAGCGCCCAGAAAATGCGCTGGGGTTTGGGCGCATCCACTTTGCCCCCCGAGGTAATGGAGTCAATCACCAGCGAGCCCGAATCCGATGAGGTGATAAAGAACACCATCACCAGCACGATACCGACAAACGAGGTAATCGCAGACAGCGGCAGCTGGCCCAGCATTTCAAACAGCTGGAGCTCGTCGGCGGCGTTTTTGGCGCCTTCAAAGCCTGAGGTCAGCTGCTCGATCGCGGTGCTGCCAAACGCGGTCATCCACAAAACCGATACCAGCATGGGCACGAGCAGTACGGCGATCAAAAATTCGCGAACCGTACGGCCGCGGCTGACCCGGGCGATAAACATGCCCACAAACGGCGACCAGGAAATCCACCATGCCCAGTAAAAGGCCGTCCAGCCGCCGACAAAGTCGGAATCTTCACGCCCAAAGGGGTTGGCGAGCGCCGGCAGATTTTTTAAGTAGGATAACAGGTTGTCGAAAAATCCCGTGGCGATGGCCAGCGTCGGGCCCACGGCGATGACAAAGAACAGCAGCAAAATGGCCAGCCCCATGTTGAGCTGGGAGAGCCGCTGCACGCCTTTGTCGACGCCGGCCACAACGGAGCCGAGTGCCACCAGGGTGATGCCGATAATCAGCACGACCATGGTTACGTTGTTGTTGGGAATGTCGAACAGGTAGTGAAGCCCTGCAGACGCCTGCGTTGCCCCGAGCCCCAGCGACGTTGCCAGCCCAAAGAGCGTGGCAAACACGGCCAGGATATCAATCACGTGGCCGGGCCAGCCCCAGATGCGCTCGCCCAATACCGGATAGAAGACCGAGCGCATGGTCAGCGGAAGCCCTTTATTAAACGAAAACAGCGCAAGGGCCAGCGCCACCACGGCGTAAGTGGCCCAGGGGTGAAGCCCCCAGTGATAAATGGTGGCGGCCATCCCCAGCGAGATTGCGCCGTTGGTATCGCCTTGGGCGCCGCCTAGCGGTGCCCACGAACTCCCTTCCAGCGAGGTGCTGAAGTGGGTCAGGGGCTCGGCCACGCCGTAAAACATCAGCCCGATGCCCATGCCTGCCGCAAACAGCATGGCAAACCAGCCGGCATAGCTGAAGTCGGGTTTGGCATCGGAACCACCCAGGCGGACTTTGCCTAACGGCGTGAAGATAAGCACCACGGTCAGCAGCACAAAAATGTTCGCGGAAAACAGGAATACCCAGCTAAGGTTGCCCGTTAGCCAGCCCTTGGCACCGGAAAACAGCGGCCCCATCTGCTCGGGCAGTGCCAGGGTCAGGACCACAAAGATCAAAATAATCAGCGCAGAAAACATGAAGACCTTGCCGTGAAGGTCAAAGTCGATGCCGAATTTGTTCGATTTAATATTGTCTTGACCGATAACGTAGTCGGTATCGATCAGGTTGGCCGCCCCCGTGGGGGCCGGTATCCCCTGTCCATCGCCTTCTTGGGGCGCTTTGGGTTTATCCTCATTAGCCATAAGCTGTCTCTCTCTTGCAGTTATCGATGTAGTGACGTTATGTGCCTTGCCGAGCGCGCACCAGAAAGATCGAAGCGCTGGTTCGCGATGCCAGCGTGCCGCCGTTGGCCGGTATAATCAGATCGATATGTTTGGGCAAATGCGTGGCCATGATAACGAGATCAGCGCCTACGTCCTCAACGGCGTTAACCAGCAGGTCGTTGAGGTTGGCAATCGGGTCGGGTGAGTGATAAACCCTGGCGGACACGGGGCGGCCGTGCACCGCGTGGCGCCTCTCGGTAAAGAGCTCAAGCTTTTGTCGGTATTCGTCTGGCGTGCGGGCAACGCTGCCAGGCGCGCTGGTGGTGATACCCACGTAGGTAATCGTGGCGGCGTAGTGGCAGGCCAGATCGGCTGCGGTGTCGAGCGCCGGCTTTAGCGTATCGAGATGGGCAAGATCCACGGGCACCATGATGTGCTGAAACATGCAGACTCCTTCGCTATCGACGTATATCTCACGTTACGTTTTTTTACGCGACATTTCGGCTTAAAAAAAGGCCACGCGCGAAGGCGTGGCCTGATAATACAGAGCCGTTGGGTGCCTTAGCCTTCAAGCCACTCGTCGACCATGTCGGGGTGCTCTTCTACCCACTGCTTGGCCGCCTCATAGGGGTCGTCGCCTTCTTCCTGCATGAGCATGACTTCGCCCATGTCGTCGGCGGTCCACTCGAACGCATTCAGGATCGCGTAGGCTTCGGGCATGTCGTCTTCAAGCCCCTGACGCGCGATGGTATTGATATGCTCAGCGCCGCCGTAAACGTTTTTCGGGTCGTCCAGGTACTTCAGATCCCAGCGGGCAAACATCCAGTGCGGCGTCCAGCCGGTCACGGCGATGCTTTCCTCGTTAGCGATGGCCGATTTAAGCGCCGAGGTCATGGTCGCGCCGCTGCCGCTTTGCAGGTTCAGGTCAAGGTCGTATTCGTCGACGACGTTTTCCGACAGCCGCATGATGCCGGCACCCGGGTCGATGCCCACGATTTCGTTGTCAAAGTCGTCGGCGTGCTCGTTGAGCTCGCTGATGCTGTCGATTTCCACGTAGCTGGGGACCACGAGGCCCAACTTGGTGCCGTCAAGGTTGACGCCAAGGTCGTCGACCTGATCGCCGAGCTTTTCGTAATAATCTTCGTGGGTGGTGGGCAGCCAGCCGGCCAGGAAGGCGTCGGTATCACCGTTGGCAACGGATTGCCACATGACCGCAGCCGACAGCGAAGAGGTTTCGACGTTGTAGCCGGCCTGTTCCAGCACGGCTTTCATCACGTTGGTAGAGGCGACAGTGGACGCCCACTCAACGTAGGACAGCTTGACGGTGCCCTTGTCTTGATCATCGGCTTGAGCGGCGCCTGCCGTCAGGCCAGCACCGGCGATCAGTGCCAGTGACGCCGCACGGATACGAGAGTTTAGCGTAGTCGGTGTTGTCATAGTGTTATCGCTCCCTTGGAGGTAAAGCAGGCGCCGCCGGGCGACGCCTTGGCTGACTGATACAGTTGGGTACTTGCTGCATCAGTCTAGTACAGGATGACGCTGCCTTCGCGGCTTGGCAAGCCAGCGCGCAGGCCGTTGATTTAGCTACGCGAACGGCTCAGCGACTGGGTCAAACGGTCGAGTATCATGGCCAGAATCACCACGGCAATGCCGGCTTCAAAGCCGTCGCCCGGGCGCAGGCGCTGAATCGCGCGCCACACTTCGCTACCCAGACCGTCGGCGCCGATCATCGCGGCGATAACCACCATGGAAAGCGCCAGCATAATGGTTTGGTTGATCCCCGCCATCAGGGTCGGCAGCGACAGCGGCAGCTGCACTTTGAACAGCTTCTGGCGTTTCGTCGCGCCGTAGGCGTCGGCCGCCTCGATCAGGTCTACCGGCACCTGGCGAATGCCAAGCGTAGTGAAGCGGATCGCCGGCGGCATGGAGAAAATTACCGTGGCGAAAATCGCCGATACCGAACCGATACCGAAAAACGGAATCGCCGGAATCAGGTAAACAAACGCCGGCATGGTCTGCATGAAATCCAGGATTGGCATAATAAGCCGGTAAAGCCGCTCGGAAAGCGCCGCGGTAATCCCCACCGGCAGGGCGATGATTACCGCCACCAGCGTGGCAATGACCACCAGCGTCAGGGTTTCGATCATTGGATCCCAGAGCCCCAGGTTCCAGATCAACGCCAGCCCCAAGGCCGCGCCAATGCCCAGGCGATACGACGATATGCGCCAGCACAGCAGCACAATGATGGCGAGTAGCGCCCACTCGGGCAGCCACATCAAGCCATCGTTGAGGGTGTTGATGCCGGCTTTGGTAAAATGCGAAATGCCCCGGGTGACGACCGAATATTCGCTGGTTAGCCAGTCAAGGCCGCCTTCGATCCAGGCGCCCAGAGGAATGCGTACGATGTCCATTATTGATCTCCTGCGCGTGCAAGTTCATCCAGAACGGCGCCTTTCACCACCACGCCGAGAAGGCGCTGGTTGGCATCTTCGACGGCGATGGGGAAGCTTTTTTCGCTGAACAGGGCAAACAGGTTTTGCAGCGGCTCGTCCGGCTGGACGCGGCGGAAATCCTGGGTCATGTAGTCAAGAATCGTGTCAGCGCCCTGATCGGCGGCCTGCTTGGCGGCGTCGACCTCAAGCAGGCCGAGCAGCTTGCGGTCGCGGCTGAGCACATAAATGGAATCGATGCTGTTTTCGCGCATCTTGTGCAGCGCCGTACGCGGGCCGTCGCTTTCGCGGGCGGTGGAGCGCACCGGGCGCATGGCGTTTTCCGCGGTGAGAATGCGCGACATGTCCACGCCTTCGATAAAGCGGCGAACGTAGTCATCGGCGGGGTTGGTGAGCACCTCTTCGGGCGTGCCGATCTGGACAATCTCGCCGTCTTTGAGCAGCACGATACGATCGCCGATGCTTAGCGCCTCGTCGAGGTCGTGGGTGATGAACACCGTGGTTTTCTGGGTTTCAGCCTGCAGCTGCATCAGTTCCTGCTGCATATCCTTGCGAATCAGCGGATCCAGCGCCGAAAAGGCCTCGTCCATCAGCAGCACGCTGGCGTCATTGGCGAGCGCGCGCGCCAGGCCCACGCGCTGCTGCATCCCGCCGGACAGCTGGTTGGGGTAGGCGTCTTCCCAGCCGTCCAGTCCCACCTGGGACAGCGAGTTGCGGGCAACCTTATAGCGCTCGCTTTTGCTGATGCCGCGGATTTCCAGCCCGAACTCGGCGTTTTTCTGTACCGTGCGGTGAGGAAATAGCGCGAAGTTCTGAAACACCATCGAGAAATGCCGGCGGCGACATTCCAGCAGCGCTTTGTCGCTCAGGGTGGGGATATTTTCGCCATCGATGACGATTTCCCCTTCGGTGGTGTCAATCAAGCGATTCAAACAGCGGATCAGCGTCGACTTGCCCGACCCGGAAAGCCCCATGATCACCAGCAGCTCGCCTTCATAGACGTCAAAGTCGATGTTGGAAAGCCCTAACGTCTGACCTGTTTTTTCGAGTATGTCCGGGCGCTTAAGGCCTTGATCGCGCAGCTCTAACGCTTTTTTGGGATGTTTGCCAAAGACTTTACTTAAGCCGCGTACCTGAATTTTGACGTTTTGTGTCTCGTCCATCGGCGATGCCTTTTCTGTGGAAAGATAAACACGCCCCGAAAGGAAGCATGACAGCAACGCGCCCACCCCAAGTAGACTGGGTGAGCCGCCGCCTGTCGAAGAACCATAAGTAAAAGGAGCATGCGATACGTGAGCAGTATTACGCTTTATTATACATACATGCCGTTGTTGTGTCATAAAGCGCATTTAACGCTTTTTGGCCGTTAGCCAGCGAAGAAAACAGGCGATTTTACTTTTTGACCGATGAATAAAGGCACAAGCGCCTAGTCAGCGTTCTGCGTCAACCGTGCCTCAAACGTTACCGGAATATCGCGCTTAATCTCGCCGTAACCTAACAGGGCAAGCACGCTGCGGCCAACCGGGTCGGCCCTGACCTCCTGGCTATCGAGGGTCAGCTCCTCGGCCTGGGTTACCCGTAGGGTCTCTTCGTCCAGACGGATAAAACGTAGCTTGATCGGTGCCTCTTGCCCCTTGGCGTGGAAGACGAGCGTGTCGACTAAGGTGCTGCCCACGGGTAGCTCCGCCAGGCGTCGAGTGTCGACCGTGGTGGTCAAGGTAGCAAGCGTGGTGTCGGCAAGTCCGGCAAGCCAAGGCGGCAATGTATCAAAGCGCTCCAGCGCATCGAGCTGGTTCAAGCGTAGCGGCAGACTCAACGAGCCGTTGTCCGCCACGCGGCCGGAAAGCCCGCGCAGCCGATGGTGATGCGCCTCCTCACCGCTCTGGGTCAGCTCGGTAATCGTCACGCCCGCATGCGACGCTGATGGCACCAGCGCCCAGTCCGCCTGCGCCGCCATGCTCACGCACGCTATTCCCACCGCACAGACCCAGCGACAGATGGTGTTCTGCATGTTTCAGCTCCTTTCGGTGGCATGAATGACTAGCCTCGGTTTAACGCATCCGGTATCATACGCCACCGCAAGACGGGCCCATAGCTCAGTTGGTTAGAGCAGGGGACTCATAATCCCTTGGTCGCTGGTTCGAGTCCAGCTGGGCCCACCAGCCTTATGTTAATCACAAAACCCGCCCCGTGCGGGTTTTGTTGTTTGTGTGATCTTGCCCAGGCAGGGGGAGGCCGGGCCTGCTTGAGGGAGTGACGATGAAAGATACACCGGCCGAAACGCCAAAGCCCGGCATGCGTAACGTATTGATGTTTGTGCTGCCCTCGCTGCTGGGCATTTTTCTGTTCATGACGCCGGTCAGCTATCAGGGCGATCTCACTATCATGATCGCGGTGCTGGCCAAAAGCCTGCAGGCGGTACTGGAAGGCGCGCTGCCCAGCATCGTGACCGCGCTGATTGTCGCCTCGGCGGTGCTCTCGCTTGGGGTCAAGGTCTTTCGGCCGAAGACGGTGCTTGAGCATCCCTTTTTGAACACCCTGTTTAATGTGAGCCCGGTGTGGCTGGTCAGCCGGCTGGTGGGCGCGGTGTTCGTGGTGCTGGTCTACGCCGAGGTGGGCCCCGAGATCCTGTACGGTGGCGATACCGGCGGGCTGGTGTTGAACGACCTTTTGCCGGTGCTGTTTGCGGTGTTTGTGTTTGCCGGGCTGCTGCTGCCGCTGCTGCTGGATTTTGGCCTGCTGGAGTTTATCGGCACCCTGCTGACCGGCCTGATGCGCCCGGTGTTTCGCCTGCCCGGGCGTTCCGCCGTGGACTGCATGGCCTCCTGGCTTGGCGACGGCAGCGTGGGCATCCTGCTCACTAGCAAGCAGTACGAAACCCGGCATTATACCCAGCGCGAAGCGGCGGTCATTGGCACCACGTTTTCCGCGGTATCGATCACCTTCAGCCTGGTGGTGCTGGCCCAGGTACGCCTTGAGCACCTGTTTTTGCCGTTCTACTTTGCGGTGTGCCTGGCGGGCGTGGTGGCGGCTATTGTGGTGCCGCGCCTGCCGCCGCTGCGTTGGAAAAAGGACGTGTTCATCAATGGCGAATCGCGTCCGGCGGGCAGCGAAGCCACCCCGGAAGGCTACTCGCGCTTAAGCCACGGCTATGCGCTGGCGCTTGCCCGGGCCAGCCGGGTGGATAGCCTGGGGCTGGTGGTGCGTACCGGCATTCACAACGCGCTGGACATGGTGCTCGGCGTGCTACCTGTGGTGATGGCGTTTGGCACCGTGGCGCTGATCATCGCCGAAACCACGCCGCTGTTCAGCTGGCTGGGCCTGCCGTTTGTGCCGCTACTGGAGTGGCTTGGCATCCCCGAAGCCGCCGCCGCCTCGCAAACCATGGTGGTGGGTTTTGCCGACATGTTCATTCCCGCCATTCTGGCAAGCTCCATCGAAAGCGACATGACGCGCTTTGTGATTGCCGCACTCTCCGTCACCCAGCTGATCTACATGTCGGAAGTGGGGGCGCTGCTGCTGGGCAGCAAAGTGCCGGTCAACGTGGTGGAGCTGTTCGTGATCTTTTTGCTGCGTACCCTGGTCACTCTGCCGGTGATCGCGCTTGTGGCCCATATGGTGTTTTAACAAGCTATTTTGGCTTGCTCGATAACAACAAAACCCGCGCAAGGCGGGTTTTGTTGTTTACGGCATGTAAGGCCTTTGCCTGCGTTTATCGCAGGCAAAGGCGCAGGGCTTATTCCGCGGCAGACAGGCCGTCGACGATGGTTTCCAGGTTGTACTCCAGATAGTCCACGTAGCTATCGGCTTCCCCGATATCATCGGAAATCAGCGTGCCGGAAATCTCGACGCCGGTGGCATCGGCCACCGTGTTCATCGGCCGCTGGTCCACGTTGTATTCATAGAACAGCGACGGCGGGTTATGCGTTTCGACGAACTCGATGGCCTGCTTGATCTGGGCGGGCGTGCCTTCCTCGTTGCCGTCAATCTCCCAGATGAAGCCATCCGTCAGGCCATAGTCCTCGGCCACGTACTGGAAGGACCGCTCACCGGTGACCAGCACGCGGTTTTCTTCGGGCAGCGCCTGAATCTCGCTCTGGTAGGCCTGATCAACCGATTTCAGCTCGTCCAGCAGAGCGTCGGCATTCGCCTTGTAGTCTTTTGCGTGATCCGGGTCGACCTGGATCAGGGCATCGCGGACGTTCTGCGTCATGATGAGGCCGGCCTTGGGGCTGGTGAAAGCCTGTGGGCTGACCAACCCTTCGTTTTTCTCGATGCGGCCGAGTGTCTTTTGCTCGATGCCGTCCGAGACCGTGAACACGGTATCCGGGTCCTTGTCGACCGAACGCAGCAGTTTCTTGACCCAGTTATAGCGGGCCGTGTCGCCCTGAATGCCTTCCAGGTTCCAGCCAAAATAGAAGACCGCATCGGCGTCGGCTGTCTTCTTGGTATCCTTGGGCGAGGGGTCCCATTCGTGCGGGTCATTCCCCGATTTGATGATGTTATAGACATCCACGCGATCTCCCCCGACCTGTTCCACAATATCGGAGACGATGGTGAAGCTGCCGACAGCCTGCAGCTTGTCCTCATCAGCGCTGGCATGGCCCGCAGCCGCGGCGAGCGCGAGCGTCAGCAGGCTCATGTGGAAGTAACGAATCGGTTGGCGAAAACTCACGGTGATGAATCTCCATTAGCGATGGATTTGGCGGCGGCGTGTCGCTTCGATGATCGCAGCTTTGACGACCGAACCAGCTTCCCGAAAGCCAGCCACAAAATGCCTCTTCCGGGGGCGAGGAAAAACACGAGAACAAAGAGAGTGAACGCGGCAAGCACGATGACGGCGCCGGACTGAAGGTCATAAGAAAAGCTGTAATACAGGCCGACCATGGTAGACATGACGCCGAACATGGCTGATAACAGCATCATGATGCTGAGCCGGTTGGTCAGCAGGTAGGCCGTTGAAGCCGGCATGATCAGCAGCGAGACCACCAGAATGACGCCGACCGTTTGCATCGAGGCCACGGTCACCAGGGTCAGCAGTACCATGAGGGCGTAGTGGATAAGCCCGGTCGGCAGGCCGTAGGCCGCCGCCATGATGGGGTCAAAGGTCGATACCACCAGCTCTTTATAGAACAGCAGCAGGGTCAAAAGCACCACGGTCCCTATGCCCAGCGTCAGCCACATGTCGCTGCTCTGCACGGAAGTCAGGCTGCCGAACATCAGGTTGTCGAGTTTGAGGCCGCTCTTGGCCTGGCGGACAAGGATGACCCCGAGCGCCAGAAAGGCCGTGAAGATAATGCCGATGGAGGAGTCCAGCTTGATGCGGCTGTTTTGCTTGACGTAGCCAATCCCCAGGGCCGCCAGGGTGCCGGCGGCCACGGCACCATAAAAGATGTTGATCGACAGGATGAAGGAGATGGCAACGCCGGGGACGATGGCGTGGGATACGGCGTCGCCCATGAGCGCCAGGCCCCGGAGTACGATGAAGCAGCCGAGCACGCCGCAGATCACCCCGACCATGATCGAGGCGAACAGACCCTTGCGCACGAAATCGTATTGAATGATGTCGTTGATGAATTCTAGAACGGTCATGTCAGCCTGCATTCAGGAAAGGTATTTGGCTTTCGTAAGCCTGGGAAAGGTAGTCCGGTTCAATCACTTCTTCGGCCGTTCCATAGGCGAGCAGCTTCTTGTTGAGCAGAATCAAATCGTCGAAGTACTCGGCGGCCCGGGACAGGTCGTGATGCACAATCAGCACCGTCTTGCCTTCATCGCGGAGCCTTTTCAGCACCCCGATGATGGTGGCTTCGCTGCCCACGTCGATGCCGACAAAGGGCTCGTCCAGCAGGAAAAGGTCGGCCTGTTGGGCCAGCGCCCGGGCAAGAAAGACCCGCTGCTGCTGCCCGCCGGACAAGGCACCGATCGGCCGTTTTGCGTACTGCTGCAAGCCCACCTCTTTCAGGCAAGCGGCGGCCAGCGCCTTCTCTTTGCGCCCGGGCCAGCGGAAGTAGCCCAGCTTGGGGTAGGTGCCGAGCAGCACGGTATTGATCACATTGATGGGGAAGTCCCAGTCGACGCCCGTGTGCTGGGGAACATAAGCGATTTGCTTGCGAACCTTCTTCAACGGCTTATCCAGTATGCGGACATGGCCATGGTCACGCGGAATAAGCCCCATCACCGCCTTGATGAAGGTGGACTTGCCGGACCCGTTAGGGCCAATAACGCCGACCAGCCGGCCGACGCCGGTACTCAGCGTTATGCCATCCAGAGCCTTGTTATTACCGTATGAGACCGTGAGGTCTTGTATGGATATCATGTATCGAACCTTTCAGTTCCCGTCTTTTCTAGCCAGACAAAACAGCGTATTCACCAAGCTCTGGGCCGTCTTGAAAGCGCTCCCCACGCGAAATACGCATGACGAAAAGCAAACAGCAGCAGGGTGCAACATAGTTAGCAAAGGCTAAATTTTATGCCATAAGCGAAGGATGAGTCAAACGCCACTCGGAGATACGCTCACAGCAGGCCCGCTTTGTGCCGGCCGGCAGCGTGCGCTAGCGGCGCCGAGCCGCGCTTTCACTAACATGAATGAAACTAATGTTGACCATGAGTATCTCCAGTTTGCCTTGTGTGCGGCCGGGCTGGATACTCCCTCTCATTATCGCAGCAGCGGTGCAGCCGCCGGGCGCTGCCCCGCGAGATCACGCTACAGGGCTGCGCCGCAGGCAGATGCCTTGGATTCATGTTTCAGGTACCAGGACGGTCACTCCGATGAGCAACGATTTTACATTTTCGATCAAAAGCATCCGCTTCGATGAGAACTATCGGCCGGCGGACAACACCCGCATCACCACCAACTTCGCCAACCTCGCACGGGGTGAGCAGCGCGAACAAAACCTGCGCAACACCCTGCAGATGATCGATAATCGCTTTAACGCCCTGGCAAACTGGGACAACCCCAACGGCGACCGCTATGGCGTGGAGCTGAACATCATCTCCGCGGAAATGGCCGTGGATGACGCCGCCGAAAACAGCGGCCTGCCGCTGATTGAAATCCTCAAGGTGGATATCCTCGACCGCGAAAACGGCGAGCGCATCGAGGGCATTACCGGCAACAACTTTTCTTCCTACGTGCGCGACTACGACTTCAGCGTGGTGCTGAAAGAGCACAACGCCGGGAAGGAAGGATTCAGCGTGCCGGAAGATTTTGGCGTGCTGCACGGCCAGCTGTTCCGGGCCTTTCTGGACTCCGACGCCTACCGCGAAAACTTCAACAAGCCGCCGGTGATCTGCATCAGCGTGTCGAGCACCAAAACCTACTACCGCACGGACAACGTCCACCCGGTGCTGGGCGTGGAGTACCGCCAGGAAGAAAGCTCCCTGACCGATGCCTACTTCAACGAAATGGGCATGCGGGTGCGCTATTTCATGCCGCCGGGAAGCGTAGCACCGCTGGCCTTTTACTTTACCGGCGACCTGCTCAGCGACTACACCAGCCTTGAGCTGATCAGTACCATCAGCACCATGGATTCTTTCCAGAAGATCTATCGTCCGGAAATCTACAACGCCAACTCGGTGGCAGAGAAAGTCTACCGGCCGAGCCTGGAGCGTCAGGACTACTCCCTGACCCGCATCGTCTACGACCGAGAAGAGCGCGGCCGGCTGGCCACCGAGCAGGGCAAGTTTGTTGAAGAAAGCTTCATCAAACCGCACCGCGAGATTCTCGAGCAGTGGTCCGCCAGCTGCGCTCTTTGATTTAGTCTTCACGAGGTTTTTTTACCATGGCAACACTGTTACCCACGTCGACCGCCGGCAGCCTGCCCAAACCGTCCTGGCTTGCCCAGCCTGAAGTGCTGTGGTCCCCCTGGAAGCTGGAAGGTGAGGGGCTGGTAGAAGGCAAGCAGGACGCTCTGCGCCTGGCCCTTCACGAGCAGCGCCACGCCGGCGTTGATATCGTCAGCGACGGCGAGCAGTCGCGTCAGCACTTCGTCACCACCTTTATCGAGAACCTCAACGGCGTCGACTTCAACCAGCGCGAAACCGTAAAAATCCGCGACCGCTATGAGGCAAGCGTCCCCTCGGTCGTCGGGGACATATCGCGCCAAACATCGGTGTTTGTCGAAGACGCCAAGTTCCTGCGCGAGCAAACCGACCAGCCGATCAAGTGGGCGCTGCCCGGGCCCATGACCATGGTCGATACGCTTTTTGATGGCCACTATAAAAGCCGTGAAAAGCTGGCGTGGGAGTTTGCCCGTGCGCTCAACGAAGAGGCGCGCGAGCTGGAAGCGGCCGGCGTAGACATCATCCAGTTTGACGAGCCGGCGTTTAACGTCTTCTTCGACGAGGTCAACGACTGGGGCATCGCCACCCTGGAAAAAGCCATCGAAGGCCTGAAGTGCGAGACCGCCGTCCACATCTGCTACGGCTACGGCATCAAGGCCAATACGGACTGGAAAAAGACGCTGGGTTCGGAGTGGCGTCAGTACGAGGCGGTGTTCCCCAAGCTGCAAAAGTCCAACATCGATATCGTCTCGCTGGAGTGCCAGAACTCTCACGTGCCCATGGAGCTGATCGAGCTGATTCGCGGCAAGAAAGTCATGGCCGGCGCCATCGACGTAGCAAACCACACCATCGAAACCCCGGAAGAAGTCGCCGCCACCCTGCGCAAGGCGCTTGAGTTTGTCGACGCCGAAAACCTCTACCCCTCCACCAACTGCGGCATGGCCCCGCTGCCCCGCCACGTCGCCCGGGGCAAGATGCAGGCGCTTGCCGCCGGCGCGGCCATCGTGCGCCGTGAACTTGAAGG